>CBZS010000665.1 GCA_000613065.1 Richelia intracellularis
GTAATCACGGAGTCTGGTTGCCATTAGGGCAAAGTGTTAGAGAAAACAAGTGGTGTAAATTTGAGAGAACATTTAGTAATCAAAAATCAGAAACTAGATACATTAGAGAAATAATTTGGGTGCGACTCTTTTAGTAAGACGGGGAGTGGAACTTAGACAGGTATTGGAAGAGGTGGAGGGGTAGTAGAACAACAAGCTTTGAGAACTTGCTTGCTCAAAGGAATACCACTAGAGTACAAAGCCAGGTGATTGGGTTTATGTTCTTGTTGTAGATGAAACTGCCAATACTCATCCCAATCGCCACTGATGTATAAAGAACCCAGGGGTAAAACAGCTTCAGCACCCCTGATGGTCCATCTAGCCCCAGTGATATCCATGCTGTCTGTCTTTAATCAGGTGGCGACAAGCACCCTCAATCACCCCCGTGGCCATGGGGAATCCAGCTTTTAAGTAATCGTCATATTTGAGGGATTTGGCATTGTTAAGTAAATATCTAGCACAGGTATCCACGGGTTTACGTTCTTGGGGGGTGAGTTTGGGTAAAGTCGCACTGGGGCGCATACCTGGGGCAACTGAACTTGATTTACCTTCAAGGATAAGCTGTAAACGTTTGCTCTCCCAAGCTTCTGCCTGTGTTGAAGTCTGAGAATAAAAGACAAATGCAGCTTCCCACAAATACTCAATCACATGGATCAGGTGATTTATAAGAAAGAATTTACCAATGAAACTAAGATCTAATGTAATGTTGATGAGTAAAAAAACAGGGGCAAGTATTTTGGAGTATGCTAGACCCAGCAGAGGAACCCAAATCATTAACAAGATCACAAACAAATAGAAGACTTGCGGTTGGCAGCATCGAAAATGAATGGAGTAGAACATCGGGGCTTTCAAGCTCAGATGACGTTGAAATATTGCCAAGGTAGAGCAAGGTTAGCACAAACAGTATTCGGTTGGGGTAGAGAAAATATAGAGTTAGGGTTAGGGGAAAAAAGAACAGGGATAATCTGGGATTACAATCAGCCTTTAGCACAGCAAAGCGTTGCCAGGAGAAATAACCTCTTCTGTTGTGGCATTATCCCTGGGACAAATTGCAGAATCTGATTCTCAACAAGACCCAACATTTAAAACTTCCTTAGGCTATACCCGGTTAACAGCAACATCGGCACTAGAAAAACTCAAAGAACAGGGATTTAGCCAGGAGCAATTGCCTTGCGCCAGTACAATGGCACAAGTATTGAATCGAATGGGCTATGGTCTTCCTAAAGTAGTAAAAGCCAAACCTCAAAAAAAATTCCACAAACCCATGATATCTTCAACAACATCAAGGAATTTGAGCCGCAATCAACAAACAAGCCTCAAAGTCAAACCACTAAGCATGGATTGCAAAGCTACCGTTAATATCCGGGGTTATTCTCGTGGTGGAAAAACCAGAGGAGACAATCAAGCTGAGGAGCATGATATGGGATCCACAGAAAAATATACTCCCTGTGGGATTCTTGATGAAGATAGTGGGCAATTATTCTATATTAACTTTGGTAGTTGTTCTTATAAAACCAGGGATTTTATTGTTGATACTCTAATTCAATGGTGGAAGACAATGACACCAGAACAAAAGCAGGATACCGAACTGATACAAATTAAAGTTGATAATGGTCCGGAAAATAGTGGAGTAAGAACTCAATAAAAAAAAAGGATGGTTGAGTTTGTTGATCTGCTAAATATACCAATTCAATTGCTTTACTATGCTCCTTACCATAGTAAATACAATCCCATAGAGGGTTGTTGGGGTATTCTTGACCAGCATTGGAATGGGGGGGGCGAAGCTTGTTGATGTTGAAGTCATGGTTTCCTGGGCTTCGAGTATGACTTGGAAAGGCTTATATCCTATCTTGAGTTTAAGTAAAACTGTTTACCAAAAAGGGATTTCTCTAACAAAGAAAGCTATGAAACAAGTCGAGTCTAGATTACAGCGAAATCCACTGTTGCCCAAATGGGATATCTTGATTCAACCGCTTTTGCTGGTAATTTATTTTTCAAAAATCACCTAATGTGGTCAATTTCCGCGACAATTTTTTCTTGTGTGTTCTGTTTACTGAGTCTGTGCCTGCACACTCTCCCTCTATTTCATCTTGACTGCGTTTATCAAAATATCTTTGTTTGTAACAACCGTCTCAATAGTTCGTATCCATTCTCAAGTTACTTACTCTCTATCTGGGAGTGTTCTAACCCACAAATGCTGTCTGAGTCTAACCAACTAACTATCTGTTCAAATAGTTCTCGTGCTTGTGACCAAAACATACCTTGATTTGATGTAGATGCTTGGATAGGGTGTGGAACTGTTCCTGTTTTTTCACTTTTTACAAGCCAATTCCATCAAGTACATTTTTGGCTGTCAATACTACTCTGGTTGACTTCTCATTTATTCTTTTTATATCATACTCCGTACTACCAAAAGAGTCGCACCCAAATAAATTATGGGAAAAAAATAGTCATAACTTACTGGGAAATAACTAATGACCCAGAAACGATGCCAGAAAATTCTACCTCCTTGGTAATAACGAATCTTCAAGGAAGTTTGAAAAAGACTTTAGGCAACTTATATGGATTAAGAACCTGGGTAGAATATGGGTTTCGTCAGTGTAAACAAGAATTAGGTTGGACAGATTATCGGTTTACAAACTTTCAACATATTGAGAGGTGGTGGGAGATTATTTTTTGTGTTTACACGATGATTAGTTTGAATTCTCCAGGATTATTAGCCTTAAATCAATCTTGTCAAGTTAAGACTGAGCGGCAAATAAATAGTCATATTGATTTTTCTTATCATCAAGAATGGAATCATGAATGTGGATGGAAGAATGTTTTAAAGAATCTGCGTCTAATCGTCCAACCACTCTTACTATTTTGGTTGATTTATCCCTGGATTGATATTTTCCCTAATTCACAGTTCTTACTGGGATTCAATCATTTAATTGCTGCTATGAATCAATTCAAATCCTGTTATGTTTCTGGATGATTTAGCTCCTGAACTATTGGCTTATTCCGGAGAGTGACAGAAGATGTGTGACAACAACAAAAGCAAGTAATAAGTGCTCTTCTGCTTCATTTCCTGTAGAAAATTTTCAAGCATACACTTCACCTTTTGGCTATCGTGGATCTCCTACAGGTGGAACAAGATGGGAATTCCATAGCGGCTTAGATCTTGCTGCACCCCACGGAAGTTATATTCGGAATTGGTGGTTTGGTAAAGTAATTAAGGTTGCTAATCGCGGACGCTGCGGAACCTACATCGTTTTGAAGTCTGGTCAATGGCAGCATACCTATTGTCATATGATTGGCAAAGTAAAAAATATCAAGTTCCTATCCCACTAATTCCAGAAGGTGATAATATGCCTGTTGAGTAAGAGGGGTTATATCATCTGATGGCTGGAGGTTTTGAAGGACTGAGTAATTTGGAGTGGTCTTTGTTTGAGGATATTTTTCCGAAACCGCCAGAGAAACGCGAACGAGGAATGCCACATTCTTCATTTCGTTATTTACTCAATACCTTACTGTATATATTGATAACAGGGTGTGGTTGGTGTGACGTTCCAAAAGGATAAATATGGGCATCAAACAGCTCTGCACATCGATGGCTCAAACGTTGGCAGTTGGACGGGACCTTAGAGGCTTTACAACCACGAATATTGGGGATTGGACAAGACAAAGGGTTAATCAACTGGAGTTATGGCGCGGTGGACGGGTCTTTTTCCCCCTGGAAAGGGCGGTGGTGATGCTGTTGCTTACGGTGGAAAAGGAAAGGGTATTTTAATATACACTCTTACTGAAGGCTCAGGAATGCCTTTATCCAATCCCACCACACCTGCCAATGGTAGTGAAACAGATCAGGTTATACCACTTCTAGACAGTGTAAAGGTTAAGACCAACAAACGCGGTAGACCCCGTAAACCCCTGAAAGTGCTTGCTGCTGACAAAGCCTACGATTCTAAGGATAAGGGCGCTGCTTTACGTAGACGTCGTATTAGGCCGCAATGGCCCAAGGGGGTTTGGAAGACAAAGAAGAACAAGGGCAGACCCATTAAAATTTCCGTCCCACGTTTTCAACAAGAACGTTGTTTCCCATGGTTTCAAAAAAAATATCGTCGTCTTGTTTGTTGTCAGATGGGAAAGAATTTCAGCTTGTTTTGATGCTTTTTTCTCTCTTGGAACAATCCATATTTGGATTAACAAAATTATATTAGTGGGATAGGATCAATGGTCGTCGGTATTTAGTTGATCGTGCCGGAGGTATTCAAATTCCAGAAGGTCAAAAGATACCCACAGGATATAGAATCGGTCGTGTAGGTCTGACTGGCAGGACAACAGGTCCTCACCTCCACTGGGGCTTAAAATTCAACAACAAACACGTCGATCCGGCAGTCATTTTACGGGAAATGTTTTCTGAGCAATCTGAGCAAAAAGTAGCTAGCCGTCGCAAATCTAATCTCAAGCCTCCAAAACCAGGAGTTATGGGTAATGAGTCTAACTCTATCAATAATTCTGGTGGGAATTAATAGGGCTAACCTTAAACTAAAGGTGACAACAATCTGTCAAGCTGCGTTTGTACACCAATCCCTATTCTGTTGTACAAACGCAGTGGGTTATAAACATTGCAAGCTACTTTGATCCATTACAAAAGTCTATAAATACGCACATTCGTATTTGATAATGGCTGTGAAGGACTATTTTCTGATTTGAACAGAGTTAAGATATAGCCCTCGACAGATGTAAATACAAATTTCCTCACTTTGAGTATGTATGCTGATGCACAAATATGATCGCAACAAAATTGTATCGGCTACATGTATCCAACTCCAGATTAGTCTCCCCTAGAAAAGTAACCCAAATTCAAGGTAATCTAAAAGCCGATATTCTCAGCCAGAGACCACACATTGAATCGGGGTTTGGGTAAAAATTTCTATGAAAATTGCCATTACAGGAGCTACTGGATTTGTTGGTAGTCGTCTAGTCAGTAAACTACAAGAACAAGGGCATCAAGTTACTATTTTCACCCGTAATTCTAATTATGCTCGCAAAGTATTTCCATCTTCATCTTTTCCTAATGTCGAAATAGTTACTTACACGCCGGATATCCTGGGAGATTGGCAAAATGGTATATCAGGTTGTGATGGAGTGGTTAACTTAGCCGGAGAATCGATCGCGGAAGGACGTTGGACAGAAGAGAAAAAACAATCGATTCGTGATAGCCGTGTGCTAACTACCAAAAATATTGTTGCAGCGATCGCTAGTGCTGAAAAAAAACCAAGTGTATTAATTAATGCGTCCGCCATTGGTTACTACGGCACAAGTGAAACCGCAAGTTTTACAGAAACTAGCCCTTCTGGTAATGATTTTTTGGCGGAAGTTTGTCAAAGTTGGGAAGGGGAAGCCCAAAAAGTAAGTGAAACTGGAACAAGATTAGTTCTTTTACGTTTAGGAATTGTTTTAGATATGGGTGGGGGAGCCCTGGCGAAAATGATTACTCCCTTTAAAATGTTTGCAGGTGGCCCCATTGGTAGGGGTAATCAATGGTTTTCCTGGATTCATCGAGATGATGTAGTGAACTTAATTATTCAAGCCTTAACCGACTCAAATGTATCAGGAGTATATAACGCCACTGCTCCTAATCCAGTGCGGATGAACGAACTCTCCCAAGCCATGGGTCAAGTGTTAAATCGTCCTTCTTGGCTACCCGTACCTAGCTTCGCCATAGAAGCTCTTTTAGGAGATGGGGCGATCGTAGTTTTAGAAGGTCAGCAGGTACTGCCCCAACGCACTTTAGAAAGTGGATTCAATTACCAGTATTCTAATTTACGCAGTGCATTGGTGAATATATGTAAATAAAAGGGGCTTTTCTGTTTGGTATACCCTTGAATAAACTAGTTACTGGAGAATTTACGTCCAATCCAGCTAATTACACCACTGAGGATAGCCCCACCCATAAGTAGCCCAATGGCAGGATTAAATAGGGGCTGCCACAATCTATGCCATAAATCCAAACCAAGATGGATTCCAGCCGCATCTCCCACTGCGGCGAACGCTAACCATACAAACCCTGCAATCACGAGAAAAACATCTGCGACTAATAATAGGTTGAGCCAGTTGATAAGTTTCTCTTTCATCACTATTTATCTAGGGAATTGGCAGAATTTCAGTTACAAATAAATCCCATACTCATTTTAAGGGCGCTACGGCTTGCGCCCTTAAAATGAGTAATTATTATTCAAAAATCCACTTTTTGACCTTTGTCAAACTTGGCCAATCAGGTTTTCTGGTTAACCCATCTTCAATACTTTTCTTGATTTCCTCTTCCCACTCATTATTAATAAATATTAACTGTTGGGCAAGTTCTATGTGCTGTCGCAAGCCCTTGTGGTTTGTTTCCAGCATTGCCACAGCCAGATTTACCCTAGCTTGTGGGTCTTGGGGATTGAGTTTTACGGCTTTTTGAGCTGCTTTGTAAGCCAAACTAAACTTATTATCTAGCAAATATAACCATGCTAGACAAGTCCAAGCAGCACTACTTTTAGGAGCGCGATCGCAAACGTCCTTAAAAACAGGGAGCAAATCAGCTACGGGTTCTCCAGCCTTATATCTTTCTAACCCTTGCTCGAATAGGGATTCAACAGTTTCAGTCATTAGTCATCGGTCATCTTTAGGAGTCACTGGTCACTTGTCCTGCGGCAGCAGTTTGCACGAGAAGACACAGGACAAATAACAACAGATATATTACACTCCAAAGGACTTGCCGCAACCACAAGTTTGACTAGCATTGGGATTAGTGAACTGGAAACCACCGCCAATCATGGCATCGCTATAATCGAGCATTAAGCCGTAGAGATATAAAATACTCTTGCGATCGCAAACTATCTTAAAGCCATCATAATCAAACACTTCATCATTGTCAGAAATCTTGCTTACGTCCTCAAAATCCATCATATAGGACATTCCAGAGCAACCACCTTGACGAACTCCCACCCTTAAGCATAATTCCGTACCCTGCTTATCCCGCAGGAGTTTTACCTGTTTTAATGCTGCTTCGCTCAGTTGAATGCCTCGTTGTTGAGACTGAGTTGCTTGTGTCATTTGCCGTTTTAACTCCTAGTGCTGTTCCTTAATATCAATTAATATCGAAATATATTTTTTATATCCATTTTAGCGACATTCCCCCAATCCCAAGGAAAAAATTTTCTATCTATTTGATTAAAATATGAAAAATATTTTTTCTCACTGCCAACCATTTTCAAGCTATTAAATAGTACCCATAGATTTTTATTCTAGAATTGAGAAATTCGGTGTTTTTGCTGCAGTTTGGTTTTACAATTCTTCCGGGCTGGATAAATTACCGTCTCCATAGCTGCTTATCGTTAAATGACTTTATGACAACCTTTAATCGCTCTACCAGTCGTAGACTGAAGAAATTACAGCAAATTCCTTCTATATGGGAGGGCGAACGCCGTCCATTATCATCCTCGCCATATAACCAGTATGACGCAGATACAAGGGGCGAATGTATTTTGTGGGTAGATGGCTCTCAAGGTATTGTCCGGGGAATGGATATAGTAGCCAAAGATGCTGGACCAGAAGCAATTGTTCGTACTTTGATGCGGTCAATGGAAAATCCCCACAATCCAGCCAAACCAGCCCGTCCCCAGAAAATAGTTGTCAAAGATAGGGAAATCCAATTTTATCTGCGTGGGGTACTGCAAGATTTAGATATAAGTATAGATTATGCTCCTGAACTACCCCTCATTGATGAACTGTTTCGCGGCTTCTCCGAAATCCTTGATAATCAAATTCCTGATCTACCTCCCCAATATGCTCAGGATTTGAGGGAGAAAGCCTTTGCCATTTGGCAAGCAGCACCATGGAAATTTATCCAAGAACAGCAAATTATATCCTTGGAAATTAATAAATGGGATGTGGGAACCCTCTATGCCTCTATCATGGGAATGTTAGGCATGGAATATGGCATTTTATTATACCGTTCTGAAGACTCTTTAAGACAATTTAGGACTAATGTATTGAGGAGTGAGGGATCACAACAACATTTGGAAGAAGCTTTTCTCAAGCAAGATTGTCTGTTTTTAACTTTTGAACGTATTGATCATGACGAGCTTGAAGATTTAGCTAGCTTACCCCTGTCGGCAATAGAACCAACCTTTGGTAACATTCATCCCCTAGAGGGATTGCGTTCTGTGCTTTATGAGGAAGAAGCATTAGTTGTCAGCATTGCCTTAGAAGCTTTACAAAGATTTTTCCGTGAGCAACGTCGTCGATTTAACACCAAGCAGTTTCCTCAAATTAATCGTCGGTATCGTATTGCCTTACCATATAAAGAAAAAGGAGAAATCGAATCGGTTAATCTTTCTATTACCACTATGCCTCAATTGGCAAAAGAATTGGAAGCAATGACTGATTTGGCTACAGAGGATGAATTGGGTATGCCCAATATGCCTATGATGCAATCTTTGCGAAGTGATTTGATTCCAGAAGATTCATTTTTAAGTTTGGATATGATTTCCTGGGATATGTTGGAATATCTACACAGCAAGGTTAATTGCCAGAAAGTGCAAGAAATTAGCCAAGTTGGTGATGGATTCCCTGTAATTCTGGTTCAGACATCCCGTCCTAAAGCGAAAACCATGATTGAGAGCATAGAACAAGCTGGAGGGCTGAAAGCAGTATGCTTTAATTCAGGAGTTAATTCCTGGGATGGAGAATCCTATGATTTAGGATTATTGCAAACTGGAAATAACGAATTATTTTTATTTGGGGAGTTTTTAGAAGCAGAACCGGCTCATATTGCAGCTCGCAAAAAGTGGAATGGAAGATGTGAAAAGACTCAGGGCTATTGTGGTGTAATCATTGCTAGAGGTTTTACTGGAGCCAGCAGTGGTAACCCTCAGCCTAAGGATATGATGGCTTTATTTGAAGTGCAATCGCTTACTCTCGAAGATTTAAAGTTAGGTACTCTTCATCTTATGCCTGAACTTTAAGAATACAAAGGCAAACTTGTATAATCATCAACCACCAACTGTTCCCTATACCCCATTGAGATGTAAACTAATTTGCAATAGGTCGTTAGGTAATCAGGGTATTGGAAAAGTTACTAAAATTATCAAGATTTATTGATACCTGTACTGAATGCATAGGCAAACTTACTAGTTGGCTAGTGCTAGTAATGGTAATTGTTGGTACATGGAATGTGGTTGGTCGATATTTAGGACGTATTACTGGAACAGAACTTAGTTCCAATAGTTTCATAGAAGCCCAGTGGTATATTTTTGATTTAGTTTTCTTCTTGGGATCAGCTTATGTTCTCCAACATGATGAACACGTCCGTGTTGATGTTTTTTATAGCCAATGTTCCCCTAAACGAAAAGCACTAATCAACCTTTTGGGAACTGTATTATTTTTAATCCCCTTTTGCATACTGGTAATAATGTTTTCTTCGGGGACAATTATTGACTCCTGGATAGATCAAGAAGTATCTCCAGATCCTGGTGGTTTACCTCGTTATCCAATCAAAACCCTAATTCCCATCGCGTTTATTTTACTAATTTTTCAAGGAATCTCTGAAGCCATAAAGAATATAGCAATTCTCACTGATAGGCTAGCACCCCAGGAGGAAACCCATGATACTGACTTATGAATCGCTTGGTATAATAGGAATGTTTGTTGGAGCGTTGTTACTATTATCCTTCGGTTATTCTGTTGCTTTTTCCCTTGGTGGTGTATCCATCATCTTTGGATTAATTGGTATAGTTCTCCAAGAATTGAACCCAGATCAAGCAATATTTGATTGGGGCTTAGCTAGTTTAATGCCAGATCGCATCTTTGGCATTATGAATAACATTACCCTATTGGCAATTCCCTATTTCATTTTCATGGGAGCCATGTTAGAAAAAACTGGCATAGCCGAAAGATTGTTAGAAACCATGGGGATTCTGTTAGGACGCTTGCGGGGTGGGTTGGCTCTTGCTGTAGTTATAGTAGGTGCTTTGCTGGCAGCTACTACGGGGGTCGTAGCTGCAACAGTGGTAGCTATGGGGCTAATCTCCCTACCCATCATGTTGCGTTATGGCTACAACAAAGAGTTAGCAACTGGTGTAATTGCCGCTTCTGGCACCTTAGGGCAAATAATTCCTCCCAGCGTGGTGTTGGTGGTTTTAGGAGACCAATTAGGAATTTCTGTGGGGGACTTATTTATCGGCTCGTTAATTCCTGGATTGATGATGTCAGGGGCATTTGCCCTTCATGTATTAGTTGTCTCCTATTTAAGACCTGATGTTGCCCCCGCTTTACCCGCTGAAGTACGTAATATAGGTAGTAAAGCCCTGACTAATCGAGTCGTAAAGGTGATGTTACCGCCTTTGCTTTTGATGATCCTGGTACTAGGAAGTATATTCTTTGGCATTGCTACCCCAACAGAAGCTGGTGCAGTAGGATGTGTAGGAGCGATCGCTTTAGCTGCATTTTCTGGTCAACTCCGTAAACAAACCCTACAAGAAGTATGTGACGCGACTTTACGCATCACCACTATGGTGATTTTTATTCTTGTGGGTTCCACTGCTTTTAGCTTGGTATTCCGAGGATTAAATGGCGATCAAGTCATGTCAGACTTTCTTTCTAACTTACCTGGAGGGGAAGCTGGCTTTTTGGCATTGAGTATGCTAGTGGTGTTGCTGCTAGGCTTCTTTATTGACTTTTTTGAAATTGCTTTCATTGTTATTCCCCTATTTGTGCCAGTTGCTCAAAAATTAGGAATTGACCTAATTTGGTATGGAGTTATTTTAGGGGCAAACCTGCAAACCTCCTTCCTTACACCACCTTTTGGTTTTGCTCTCTTTTACCTCCGTGGTGTGGCACCTCCAGAAGTGACTACCAGGGATATCTATCGAGGTGTGATTCCGTTTATCCTTTTACAGTTACTGGTACTGATGTTAATTATCATCTTTCCCGGAATTGTCAGTTTCTTACCTTCTTTAACAAGACCAGCCATAGGTAGCTTGTGAAACAAGTAGGTATTGACAAAAATGTGCCTGGAACTATTTCCTGTTAATAATCTGTCTAATACCAATTAGACCCACATTCCGCAGGTGCGATCGCAAAATGTTGTATTTTTGAAATATGAGTTTTTCAGAATCAGAAATAAAAGTACAAGATATCGAGCACTTAGGCATAGTGGCAGGGATTATTGATCAAATGAGTTTGGTTGATTTATTCAACCAACTCCTTGGAACTCATCCCCAATAAATAATCAGGGCAGGCCAAGTAGTCAAAGCAATGATTCTCAATGGCTTAGGCTTTATCAGTGCACCACTATATTTATTTGAGAAGTTCTTTTAAGGGATTGCAACGGAACATTTATTGGCAGAGGGAATACAACCAGAACATTTGAACGATGAACCCTTGGGCAGAGTCTTAGACAAACTATATGATGCAGGATTAACGGAAATTTTTATCCGAGTCCCACTATCAGCAGCAGATAGATTTGGAGTGAAAATGGACAGCTTCCACTTGGATTCAAGTTCATTTCATGTACATGGGTATTATGGAACTGGTACTGATGAAGCATCAGCACAATCAGGATTAATTACAATTACATATGGTTATTCTAGAGACCACCGACCAGATTTGAAACAATTTATCCTTGACTTGATGTGGAGTGGTGATGGAGATATTCCTTTATCTTTAACAGTTGCACATGGTCATGAAGTCGATTCTGCCATGTTTGGAACACTTATGGCACATTTCCACAAACAATGGCAAATTGATGCTTTATTTGTTGCGGATGCACCCCTTTACACTGAAGACAATTTGCAGATGATAGTCTCATTCAGATGGGTATCTCGAGTTTCTGCAACCCTAACTGCCGCAAAATAACTATTAGAAAAGAACAGTATTGATGCATTTGTACCAAGTAAAATCCCAGGATATCGTATTGTCCCCTGTTGTAATGATTATGGTGGTGTGCGACAAGGGTGGCTAGTGATAGAAAGTGAACCCCGTAAAGAATCTGACTTCAAACAACTGGAAAAACAAACGTCTGACCAAAAAATATACCCAGGCACAATCCCAACTACGAAAATTGTGTCAATAGGAATTTGCATTTGCCGAAGCTCCATTCAACGCAGGCAAATTACTTGAGAGTCAGTTGCCATTTCATCAACTTGCATGGAAATATTGAAGTTATTCAATATGGGCAACACCGAGGACGTGGTAGACCTGGCAAGGATTCTCAACCTACCCGAATTTTCCATATTCAAGCCGAAATTTTCCCCAAAGAAACTCCAATTACCATTGCCACAGAACAGGGTGGGAGGTTTATTCTTGCCACCAATGTTCTTGATGCCGACAAACTTAGCAACGAAGATGTTTTACCTGAATATAAGGCACAAGAATCTACAGAACCTGGTTTTCGGTTTCTCAAACACCCATTGTTTTTTACTTCCACTGTGTTTCTAAATTCAAGGAAAAGAGTGGGGGCTTTGGCAATGGTTATGGGTTTGTGTTTCCTAGTTTACACCCAAGGTCACAGGGCATTACGCCAATCTCTAAAACGAGGCTCCCAAACAATTCAAAATCAGTTAGGTAAACCAACTGCCACTCCTACTTTACGTTGGGTGTTTCAATGTTTCATGTCAATTCATTTATTAACGTTCGCTTCTTTGAAACAGATTTCCAACCTCAGTGAACAGCGGTGCTGGATTCTACTGTTTTTTGGTGGTCCCTGTCGTAAATATTATCTTCTTTCCTAACTAACCTGCGGAATGTGGATTGTATCCCTCTCTTGATGGCCCTCAATTAGAAACAGATTGGCAATTAACCCTTGGTTTACAAGCTGCTTTTTAACTCGCCATGGGATAAGAGATAAGGAAGGGTGTAGGGGAAAGGATTTAAAGTTCAAGCAGATTTATCAGAATTTTCGTGAATTTGTTATGAGGTGGCAGGAGGTACGCTTTGATTTTGAACCCTGCTTTCTTCGAGGTGAAAGTTTATACAAAATCTGTTTTCAGAGCTGGAGACAGAGCCTTGGCACGAGACTGGATGTGAACTTTTGGGAAATTATCCCTGATTTATCAGAATAGTCAGGGATATTAAATAGTCTTCAATTCTTATCTCTACCTCTTCCAATTTCTAAACTTTTTAGTATGATTACAGATTATCAACCCATGGTTGACCTGGGTATGAATACTAAATTAATCACAATCTTTATTTATGAATCTAGCTTGGCAACGATTTACCTTATCTAATTTGCCACTGAAAGCATATTTATCTACTAGCTTACTGCACCACATAACTGTGGGGTTTCTCAGTCCTTGCAGACAGGGTAGTATATTGATGCTGTGGGGAGATCCGATCGCGGCAATCATCCTCAGTACTTTGTATATTATAGCACCTATGACATCAACTGCTTTAGTTGGCGTATTACTGGGTACTTGCTTTCTCTTTTGGGTATTACTTACCGTCTCAGATGATACATCAAAACAAAATACAGCAACTGTTACCCCGATTCATTTAGTAGTATTTTTGTATTGGCTGATT
The DNA here is from genome assembly GCA_000613065.1 of Richelia intracellularis. Taxonomy (GTDB): domain Bacteria; phylum Cyanobacteriota; class Cyanobacteriia; order Cyanobacteriales; family Nostocaceae; genus Richelia; species Richelia intracellularis_B. The sequence goes on from CBZS010000665.1 coordinate 13,591, forward strand.
GCTGCTGTTGCTACGGCTTTATCGCCAGCAAAACAGGCAGCTATTAAAGATTTAATTACCTTCAGCTTGTACATACCCCTATTTTTTCTCTGTGCGAGGGTGTTGCTAATTTCACGGATACGCTCTGTAATCATCACCATATTTTTACATACTTCTTTATTTGTTAGTGTGTATGGAATCAGACAATGGTTTTTTGGCGCACCGGCACTAGCGACATGGGTGGATCCAGAATCTTCCCTAGCAAAAACCACCAGGGTTTACAGCTATTTAGGTAATCCTAACCTACTTGCTGGTTATTTAATTGCTGCTGTAGTTTTAAGTGCGGTTGCCATTTTTGCTTGGCAAACTTGGTTTCAAAAAGCTTTAGCGGTGACAATGCTCGTGGTGAATGGCAGTTGTTTAGTACTCACCTTTAGCCGTGGTGCTTGGATTGGTTTAGTGGCAGCATTGTTTGCTCTCCTAGTTTTGTTATACTACTGGTGGAGTATTAGAATGCCCCCTGCTGTACAAGTTTGGTTGCCTGTAATCGTTATAGGGGCTATTGCTGTATTATTTACCCTAGCGATCGCATTTGTAGAACCAGTAAGAGAGAGGTTTTTCAGCATTTTTGCTGATCGCAAAGATAGCAGTAATAATTTTCGCCGCAACGTGTGGGATGCTGTGTTTAAAATGATTCGCGATCGTCCAGTTATCGGTATTGGACCAGGGCATAACGCTTTCAATAAGATTTATCCCCTTTATCAAGTACCTGGCTATACCGCATTGAGCGCCTATTCCATTTTCTTGGAAACGATTGTGGAAACTGGTTTTGTCGGTTTAGCTGGTTTCTTGTGGTTGTTGATAGTATCCTTTAATGTAGCTGCCCAACAACTACGACGTTTGCGAGCAATAGAACAGAAAGATGCCTTTTGGTTAATGGGTGCGATCGCAGCTATGATTGGAATGCTCGCCCATGGTTTAGTTGATACTGTTTGGTATCGTCCATCTGTACATACCCTATGGTGGTTGATGTTAGGGATAATTGCTAGCTATTGGACACCTGTAAGACAAAATCATCCTCAAGATAATTCGCCATATTCAGAGGTTGCTAATTTTTAGGCTCGCTCCTGTTTATATCAAGTGGGCAAGATACCCACACTATAAGTTGTACTACCCGAGCAACTTCAGCCTAAATTAGGAGTTGCTGAATAACTATAAAACATTGATTGAAGTACTCACACAAAATTAATTGTATATTGTCATTACGAGTGCAACACCAGACGCACAGCGGCTTCATGTTCATCAAAGTTATTCACTTAGGGTAGGGTGGCGAAACGAATTGGGTGCGACTCTTTTGGTAGTACGGAGTATGATATAAGAATAATAAATGACAAGTCAACCACAGTAGTATTGACAGCCAAAAATGTACTTGATGGAATTGGCTTGTAAAAAGTGAAAAAACAGGAACAGTTCCACACCCTATGCAAGGTTCTACATCAAATCAAGGTATGTTTTGGTCACAAGCACGAGAACTATTTGAACAGATAGTTAGTTGGTTAGACTCAGACAGCATTTGTGGGTTAGAACACTCCCAGATAGAGAGTAAGTAACTTGAGAATGGATACGAACTCTTGAGACGCTTGTTACAAACAAAGATATTTTGATAAACGCACTCAAGATGAAATAGAGGGAGAGTGTGCAGGCACACACTCAGTAAACAGAACACACAAGAAAAAATTGTCGCGGAAATTGACCACATTATTTGGCACAGTAATCGCCAATAGAATCGGTTATGGAGGAAGAAAGATAAATATGCTATTTCCTTTGGATGGGGAGTTTAATCTACCAGCACAGCAATATTCTCTCTCATGGACTAAGACAGGGATATTATCCATGTGATTGAGTATTTGTGGAAAGCTGCATTTGTCTTTTATTCTCAGAGTTCAACACAGGCACAAGCTTGGGTGAGCAAACGTTTACAGCTTATCCTTGAACCTAAATCAAGTTCAGTTGCCCCAGGTATGCGCTGGAGTGCGACTTTACCCAAACTCACCCCCCAAGAACGTAAACCTGTGGATACCTGTGCTAGATATTTACTTAACAATGCCAAATACCTCAAATATCACGATTACTTAAAACCTGGATTCCCCATCCCCACGGGGGTGATTGAGGGTGCTTGTCGCCACCTGATTAAAGACAGGATGGATATCATTGGGGCTAGATGGACCATGAGGGGTGCTGAGGCTGTTTTACCCCTGGGTTCTTTATACATCAGTGGCGATTGGGATGAGTATTGGCAGTTTCATCTACAACAAGAACATAAACCCAATCACCAGGCTTTGTACTCTAGTGGTATTCCTTTGAGCAAGCAAGTTCTCAAAGCAAAGCTCGTTGTTCTACTACCCCTCCAGCTCTTCCAATACCTGTCTAAGTTCCACTCCCCGTCTTACTAAAAGAGTCGCACCCAAACCAATTAATCACAGGCGTTTGGAATTACTAAACCACAACCTACACCCTGCACGAAGGCATAGGGGGATCTTACCCCCTTTATAAAAATTGCGGTGCTCCCACGCAATCTTGTGTCTAAAGCCTAGAATTTGTATCACAGGTAAAATTAAATCGTAATTCCCTATCATTGACATTACCTGTGATACAAGCTTTGATAGGTAAATGACATTTTGACAAAATATTGCGAAAAATCTGGATACTGTTGCCCATGTAGATAATAGGTAACAGTATTCCTAGTGATAAACTCATTGAGATCAACTCATTCTTAATTGTGCCAGTTTAGAGGAGTGGGAATATCTTGCTCCCTATCTACAAACAGAGAAAAAGACGCTTACACAACAAATGACCACTAGACTAATAGTCTGTGGCTACAACATTAGCCTATATATTATGCGTACTATAATGCTGGTCAGTGTTCTCAATTAATTTGATATTTATTTTTGATTATTTATTATTTGAGGCAATTAACCTTAGACCAAATATTCAATGAGTAGTAAAAAGACTAAAAATACTAAAACTAATAACAAAGGTGACGGTTATAGAGTAGTTAGTGATAATCGACAAGCACGTTATTTATACGAAATTCTGGAAACCTACGAAGCGGGAATTCAATTAGTAGGAACTGAAGTAAAGTCTATTAAAGCAGGTAAAGTAAACCTTCAAGATGGCTATGCTTTAATCAAAAATGGAGAAGCTTGGCTCTTAAATGCCCACATTTCTCCTTATAATGCCAGTGGGCAGTATTTTAATCACGAACCCCGTCGTAATCGCAAGTTATTATTACACCGCCAAGAACTTCGTAAACTAATTGGCAAGGTAGAACAACAAGGATTAACATTAGTCCCCTTAAAAATGTACCTCAAACGGGGTTGGGTGAAGGTAAGTCTTGCCTTAGCCAAGGGTAAAAAAGTGCATGACAAGAGAGAAACTATCAAACAGCGACAAGATCAACGGGATATGCGGCGGGCAATGAAAAGTTATTAAACTTAGCTCAATGTGCTCAGCAATTCCAAATTCAAAAATTTAGGATGAGTCAGTGGTAGGGAAAACGGTTCTCTGGGAGAGCATAAAGTCAATCAAATGCTGCCAACTCTCAAACAGCAAATACTTGGTGAGGTTAAGAATATCTTGAAAGAATCCTTTGCGAGTGCCGCGCTGCAAACGGATTTGTTGGTAGGATTTATCAACCAAGTGCAAAATGGTGTGGAAGAGAAAAGCCAAGAGATTAAGGGTGAGCAAGAGAGAGGGTAAATGGTGTTGGCCATGTCCAAAGTTGTGTTCCAGATCATAGCCCTTGGTTTTGAGGACATTGTGGTTTTCATTTTCTGTTTTCCAGCGACTTCTACCCGCACTAACCACCGAGGCTACAGTCTCAGGTGTCAGTTCATGGCGAGTAATGAAGGGATTTTGGTAAAGTACTTTGCCATGGGATTGGCGAGTGAGTGTTAGTTCACACCAATTAACTGCCAAGGCAGGCTGGGTATCTCTCAAGGGAATATTATTGACATAGCGATAGCGGTAAATTTGTTTCGAACACTTGTGCCATTGGCTAGTTTCTAAGGTTTTGACCTCTCCAATACC
>CBZS010000666.1 GCA_000613065.1 Richelia intracellularis
AACCCTAACTCTATATTTTCTCTACCCCAACCGAATACTGTTTGTGCTAACCTTGCTGTACCTTGCCAATATTTCAACGTCATCTGAGCTTGAAAGCCCCGACCTTCTACTCCATTCATTTTCGATGTTGCCAACCGCAAGTCTTATATTTGTTTGTGATCTTGTTAATGATTTGGGTTTCTCTGCTGGGTCTAGCATACTTCAAAATACTTGCCCGTGTTTTTTTACTCATCAACATTACATCTGACTTTCATTGGTGAATTCTTTATTACAAATCTTCTAAATATTCTAGCGATTATAAATGTTTTATCTATTTACCCTGAGGTGTAGCAGTAATGCTAACTTTAGGCTTTTTCAAAAGGTGCAAGATTTGTATATCAATTTTTAAACAATTGTAAAGGGAGCATATTGTTCCCTTTTATGTGAGATGTTTCCAGAATTAAAATTACCGGCCTGACTGACAAATCTACGCTCGCACTATCGCAAATTAAACTCAGGGGCGCAAGGCTTGTGTACTTGTCATCGATGAAATCTTTTATAAATTAACTTAAGTACGCTGGTGCGGGAAGTGTTGCACTATATTTGTAGGTTCTGTACTAAGTAAGTATTTCCCCTCAGGAATAAACTGGCATAGAAACATTATCTGATTTATAGCTTAATACCTATTAACACGTGTTGATCAACACAGGTAGTATTATTTTTTATTCAAATGAGATATTCTTCATTACAGATGGGTACTATAAGTCTACCCTCCGAGTAACTAACAAAAATAAACAGTTGCTTAGAGTAGGAAAAGTTATTACCTAATTCCCAGGGCAAACCTTCTATGGCAACATTTTTGTTTATCGGCTATAAAACAAATAGCCCATCTTCAAGAAATATTTACTATCCAATTTATCTAGGACAATCCATAATATTTTGCTGACTCTTTATTATATTGGTTAGCATGATTTTCTATGGCTTATTTTTAATTTAAAACCTATAGCCTAAATACAGATTATCTCAATCTATCGTATCTATAAATAAACCCTTTTTATTCAAAAATAAATTATCTGGATCATAGGAAGTTAGTGACAATGCCTAAAAATCGCCAGGTTGTTAAACAAATACATAAAATATACCAAACTATTAGCCAATATCCCCAAACGATAAAAGAACAGAGGAATTGGCTATTAAGAACTTTCCTGATTTCTAGTAAACAAGGAAATTGGGCTAACTCTGGCTTTATTTTGCCTACTGTCGCCATGGTTTCTTTGGTCGTAGTATTGTTAACTACTGCTATTTTATTTAGGTCATTTGAACGCTCCAAGAATGCTAGTAATGTGCGGGTTAATGAGGCTGTGGTTAACGCTGCAACACCAGCCCTTGATAGAGCAAAAGCTAAATTGAATAAGTTATTTGCAGATTCTAGATTACCCCGATCAACTCCTACGGATATAGCTTTAGAGGGTATGTTTCTTAGAGACAACGATCCAAATACTTCAGATATTATTGACGAATATACTTTTGGCGATGAAGAGCAACTCAAAGTTACACATAACAGTGACTCTTTAACATCTGCCTGGAGGTTTCCTGTTGATACTGATAATAATGGTAAATATGATACCTATACAATGTATGGTATCTACTTTAAGAATCCACCAGTAAACAATGGTGTTTACACAAGGGCAAGAAACCCTTTAGAAGCAAGAGCTATACCTATGACTGGTGGTAACCTTGGTGGTAGTTGTGGGAATATACTTGGTACTAGCGCGACTCTGGTGGGTAACTCTGGCTGGTTTAAAATTGGTACTAAGCTGAAAAAAAGTTTCTTTGTTTATACTGCTAATATTCCCATTACTAATCCACCAAATAATAATGATAAATACGAAGCAAATAGAGGAAACACAGGTTTTTATGCATTAGAATATCAACAAGAAAGGGTTCAACTGCCCCTGCTCAATAATGCTGTAGTTTATGAAGATGACTTGGCGATTTCTCCTGGTCCTAGATTTAGGCTGAATGGCCGAATTGTCACTAACAGTAACTTATTAACTGGTAGTGGTTATCAAGATGCAAATCTTTATCAAATTAGCAGTAAAGATTCTTGTTTCTATGAAGCAGATAATGGCAAGATTTTTGTTGGTGGTAACCTGGGTGCAGGTGGCTTCTCAGGTAGTGGTGATTTAAGGAATGGCACACCAGTACACTTATTCAAAGGTCCAGGAGTTAATCCCAATACCAGCAACAAAGTTAAAGACCATAAATCAGTCACGAACCAGCCTAGATATATTGCGTATAACAGTTTGGCTTACGCCCAGAGAATCGATCGCTTGGTTGAGGCTCAGATGGCTAATGAGACAAACACCGAACCCACAGAAGTAGCACAAGGAATTCAGGATGAAGCCAAAGCACTTGGTGAAACACTACCATATAACTATACTAAGACCGATACTCTTCGTAGCTCACAACTACAACTCTACTTTCAGAGAAGAACTCGTCGCATCCCCTTTGAAGAAGTTAGGTTTGGTAATGATGCTTTGGGGGATTATGCCATTGGTGAATCAAAACAAAATCAAGTACTGCAAGGAACTGGTGATACCCTGCGTCCACCAGATACTTGGATGTATCCCTTCGATCCTACTGATGGTAAAACTGCGACTAACTATGCAAAATTATCCCTCAGTACAAACAGTAATAAGTTAAAACCTGGTGCAACTGAACCAGAAACCGTACAAAAATTACAGGGTGTTGAAGGGTATGTGGGCGATCGCATTGCCATAGGTAATAATTTACCTGAATTGTGGTGGGATAACAGTAAGAATAAATTTGTTGGTCCAAATGAAGAAGATACCCAAAATATAAATGGGTTTTATTGGGATAATCCCAATAATAGTAATGCGGACAACATACGTACTCGACGCAGTCAAATTCAGCAACTAGCAGATCTAGGTGACATTAATAGAAATGGGGATTGGGAACTTGCAGCAGCCCAAGTACCAAGTTCACCCAATGAACCTGTTGGTGGTTTGCGAGTGGTTACTGGAGCAGGAATTTATTTACCAGATGGTTTAAATATCTCTAGCACAACTGGTGAATTTACTACTGCTGCTACCAAGAAAGATGGAACTACTGCATGGTCAGATCAGCTACCAATACCTACAGCAACTCCTAAGACTGTTAAACCGAATGAGTTTTATGAACCACTTAAAGAATATACAATCTATAACCCTCTAGCTCCTCAACCAGGTAGCAACATGGCTAACCAGCCATACTTACGGATGCGGGCAACGGCTGTTTATCACTACAAAACAACCAATTATGACGAAAAGAACCCCAAGCCAGTTGCTTGTGTAAGCAGTTACTATGATCCGACTGATAGCACTACAGCTAGAAATAAGAGTGGTCTTCCCGATGTTAGCTTAAGAGAAGCAAGTAGCCCTAATCGAGAATTAACTAGCTTCCCTAATGTTACTAGTAATCCCGGTCAATCAAATAATGGTGTAGTTTATCCACCACCGACTAAAGAAGTTAGTGATTATCGAGCTATATTAGATTACCAAGCTCGACTGGCATATCCAATTCCTATAAATATTAGTGGTAATCAACCACCTGCTGATCATCCTTTACTAACGCCACGTCTCGTTAACCAGCCACTTAAGGATGCTTTAGACAAAATAGACAATAGTGAAAACCTTACTTTGGCTGTTCGCTCTGCGATCGATGCTGCTCTTTGTGCCTTAGAAATTGCAGACGGAACTCTTTCCCCAGATGATTCTGTCATCCCCCATGGAGCCATCAAAGAGAAAGCCTTTTTAGATGCAAGGCAAATTAGACAAATCCATAGAAGCTGGAATAGTAACACTTACGATTTACCAAAAAAAGATAGGCAACCTTTAGAAATTCGCACCACAGTCTTAGATATCGATCTGTTACGCAGGAAAAAAATTGGTACTCCACCTGTAGGAGAAGAAAGTACTCAAGAATACATACTACCTAATAGCGGTATTATTTATGCTAGCCGTAATGGTGCCCTGAAAGATAAAACTAATAGCTCTGAATTGATTGCGCCAGTTGACTTTCAACTCGATCCAACTCGCAGACCAAATGGCATTATGACGATTAATGGTTCCAAGCTATGGCGTGAGACAAACTACCGAGATGCAGAAAAGGGTTTTATTTTAGTTTCTAATCTGCCAGTATATATTTATGGCACTTTCAACTTACATACAAAAGAAGAATTTACAGAAAAGCTAAAAGACGATTGGAGTAATTTCTATAGTCGCAGCAAAGATAAACTGGATCCCAACTTTGCCTGTCGTCCCGGAGATCCTCGATTACCAAACTGTACAGTAGGTGATGAATGGCGTTCTGCTGCGGTGTTATCAGACGCGATTTCTCTACTCTCTGATAATTTTAGGTTCGGTTACCGCGATGAAGGTGACTATGACGCGAATGATTTCCTCAATAATATTCCCGATATTGACACTAATGCCTACGTACCCCAAGCTACATGGTACAACAAGAAAGGCTTTCCTAAAGACTTTGACACATCTAAATCAGGAACTCAAGGTAGTTCCTATGTAAATAACTTTGTTACTCCCATTATACGAAGAACAGAAGTCAGAGACTTCTTAATGGAATCTTGTATTTACACGACGGATGTATCTGAATGCAGTGATACCAAGAAATGGACAAGTACCACTTCTAACTCAACGGAAGCAGCTTTCACCGCATGTAATAGTTGGAAAATAACAGGTGGTAAACCTTGCATTATTGGTAAAAATCTAGGGAGTAATTCCGTCAAAACAGGATCCGTTGCAAAAGAACCTACTAGTACCTATGCAGGTTATCCTCGCAGAATTGCCATGCAACGAAATGATGACGGTTCATTAAAGCTACAAAGTGGTCAACCTATTTATTATGGGGTTGGCGATAATGGAAAGGTAGATACCTTTCCCATGGCGACTTGGGGTTCTAAAAAACCAAGACTTGCACAAGATTCATCGAACAATCCAATACTCATTCCTTGGTTTGAGCCACAAGCAGATGGTACCTTTACACCTGTTTTACAAGTAGATAACCTTTTTGGTACATATCCAGGTGACGATAAGAATGACGATGTAATAGAAAGAAGCACACATCAGTACTGGCAACAAGCCGCTACAGAAACTAATTTCAACTTAATTATTGCTGCCAAAGATACCCCTGCTCGTCCCGATGAAAATAATGGTGGTTTGCATAACTTCCCACGCTTCTTAGAAAATTGGTCTGCAGGTTCGAGTCAAAAAGCCAGGATTAATGGTTCATTTATGCAGATTGGTCGTAGTGAATATGCCAATGGACCATTCTCTGTAACCACTGGTACTTCGATTAAATATCTCACAGATAATGGTAGTGGTAAATTACCTTTCTATAGACCACCAACCAGACAATGGGGTTATGATGTGGGCTTACTTTCCCAATCTCCTGACTTATTTGCCTTTAAATTGGTGAGAATACCCAATGATAAACCTGATGAGTATTATCGGGAAGTGGGGCGTAATGATGAGTGGGTAGCGAGATTACTATGTTCCCAAGTCAAAACGGGTGATAGCACTTACAGTAATCCTACAGAGTATTCAAGCTGTAACTAAGCTAGCTAGATAAACGGTGGGCAATGCCCACCATCCAAACCTGTTGAAATATTGAAAAATCTAACTATGAAGTTTAAACAATACAAAATACCCTCAAAATCTAGGGAGTCTGGGTTT
>CBZS010000667.1 GCA_000613065.1 Richelia intracellularis
GAAATTGTAGAGAATTGGCAAAAAGCCCTATTACAAGTAGCTGGTGAAGTAGGGGAGATTTACGTTACCAAGCCTGTCCGTAATCCTTACATTATCGGCGATCCTGTTCTAGGGGAACGCTTTGTAGGACGGGAAGATGTAATTAGACAGCTAGAAGAACTTTGGCTGACGAGTGAATCACTACAATCTTTAGTTATCTACGGACATAGACGCATGGGTAAAACTTCTATCCTGCGTAATACAGCTAACTCAGTAGGTTATAGGGTAAAGGTAGCCTATATCAATATGCTCAATGCTGGCAATATTTCCCAGGGAGTTGGTGAAGTACTGATGGCGATTTGCGATGTGATTTCTGAAACAGTAAACATTCCCCCTCCGAGCGATGCAGATTTGCTCAATCTTCCTTACCGCACCTTTGAACGTTATCTGAAACAAATTGTAGAAACACAACTAATACCCTCTCAACAAGGTTTAATTATCGCCCTAGACGAGTTCGAGAAAATCGAAGAACTGATTACAGCAAAGAAAATACCTGCTCATTTTATGGGTTATCTGCGGGGGTTGGTGCAAATGTATTCTCAAATTGGCTTTTCTTTTCCGGGTTTGCACACCTTAGAGGAAATGACAGCAAATTACTTTGAACCTTTCTTTGCGAGTGTCATTCCCATCCATGTTGGCTTTATGGAACGTGCTGCTACCCATCAAATTCTTGCTAATCCCATTTCCCTATTAGGAGAAGAGAATGAAGGTGGCGAAGATTTTCCCCTGGACTTTACCCCAGAAGCCTTAGATAAAATTTATCACCTCACCCACGGACAACCATATTTAGTACAACTGCTAGGATTCCAGCTAGTTCGCCGCTACAATGATCAAGTGTTTTAAATGGGACATTCCCGTGACCCTATTTTCACGGTGGATGACGTGGACGCAGTGGTTAACCCTGAGTTATTCAAGCGTGGACGCTACTATTTTGAAGAGGTTTGGAGTCAAGCAGCACAGGATATGGTTGGGCAACAAGATATACTGCGGGCGTTAGCACCTCATCCCCAGGGGTTGAGTTTGCAGGAATTAATAGAAGTGACAGGTATAAATTATCAATACGCACTCAATACCCTGAAGCGTCATGATGTGGTGAAAGACACTGAGGGATATTGGCAAATAGTTGTAGAGTTATTTCGCCAATGGGTTTTGCAACTTTAATACAAAATATACTTACTCTTATCCCGCAAGGAAATTAAGCTCCTTGCTAATAAACAAAGTCGTCTTTCAGATGACTAGATAAACTGGTTTTCTTCAGTCTACTTGAGTAAACTTGGACTGTTATACTTTCCGCGACAAAACGTTGCACTTTCATACCAAAAACCAAGAATTGGGGGACGCAACCGTCCCCAAACCCCCTCGAAATAAGAAATAGTATGAATTTACTCAAAAGCTCAAACTATAAAAGTGTGTAGTATAGTAATTCGGCTACGCTCATCGTGAAGCATGAAATTTCTTTGGGTGCGACTCTTTTGGTAGTACGGAGTATGATATAAGAATAATAAATAACAAGTAAACCAAAGTTAAACAAACGCTTAACAAAGGGTGAAAAGCACAAAGCAAAGCGAATGGCGACAGTAGCTAGTGTTTATACAATTAATTCCTTTGTACGTACACCCCAACAAATCGTTAACCCATCCGATGAAAATAGGAAAATTAAGCGACCTCGACCAATTGGTAAGCGTGTTTGGGCTTCTTTAGCCAAAGAGCCCGAAAAGGTTATTTCAGAAGCCTTTGATGAGGCAATATTCCGTGACAAAAACAAACACAAACGTTTCTGTACCTTAGTTGATGGCAATAAGAAACAATTATCCTTGCTAAATAAATTTGCAAAAAAACACAATCTCAACTTAACAATTGTCCTACATATTATCCATGTGATTGAGTATTTGTGGAAAGCTGCATTTGTCTTTTATTCTCAGACTTCAACACAGGCAGAAGCTTGGGTGAGCAAACGTTTACAGCTTATGCTTGAAGGTAAATCAAGTTCAGTTGCCCCAGGTATGCCCCGGAGTGCGACTTTACCCAAACTCACCCCCCAACAACGTAAACCCGTGGATACCTGTGCTAGATATTTACTTAACAATGCCAAATACCTCAATTATGACGATTACTTAAAAGCTGGATTCCCCATGGCCACGGGGGTGATTGAGGGTGCTTGTCGCCACCTGATTAAAGACAGGATGGATATCACTGGGGCTAGATGGACCATGAGGGGTGCTGAGGCTGTTTTACCCCTGGGTTCTTTATACATCAGTGGGGATTGGGATGAGTATTGGCTGTTTCATCTACAAGAAGAACATAAACCCAATCACCTGGCTTTGTACTCTAGTGGTATTCCTTTGATGAAGCAAGTTCTCAAAGCTCGTTGTTCTAGTACCCCTCCACCTCTTCCAATACCTGTCTAAGTTCCACTCCCCGTCTTACTAAAAGAGTCGCACCCAATTTATTTCATGGTGGGTAGAAAAGCCAATAGATAAGTTATCTGTATCTTAAGTTGACACTAGTGATAAGCATTATGCCCCTACATATATCTCAATATTTTTTTGAACTGTTATTAGGCCCTGCTCTCTAAGAAAGTGGACTCCTCTAAGTTACACAATACAGACTTATTCACCCGTGTTTTTGCTTTTATCTTCAGTTGTTTTAGATTTTGGTGAACGAATTTGTAAAAGTCTTTCAATTAAATTTGGTTTTTTATCAGGGGTGGTTTGAGGAGAGGCTTCCTCTTCGGCTATATTATCAGCAGCCTGTTTTAACAGAGGTTCTATTCTATTGCGCCAGTATTTTATATCGGGTAACTTATCTGGATTTTTTTGGTAATCCTTGACCCTGTCCCATTGTCCATCATCTAGTGCCTGGTTAATATCATTGAATAAGGATTCAGCCTTTTGCCAATCTTTTTGCCATTGGGACATCATTGTCGCGGCTTCTTGGAAATCAGAAGCATTCTTAGGAATAGATTTTAGCAGAGCGAACGCTCCCAAAAAATCCCCCGATTCATATTGCTTTTTCGCCCTTTCCAACATCTTTGTTGTGGGTTCGCTGGTTGGGGATGGAGTGGGAGTAGGGGAAGATGTAACCATAGTAGCAGTAGTCTGTTTAACCTGGCGATTACCAGTTCTTTTTGGAGGAATTTCACTAATCAAACCGCTTTCGTCTACAGTTTTAATGGCTACTCCCTTATCCCGGAGACAGGAAACCCAATCTTCCTGATTCTTAATCACGTCTATATGTGCCCAACCCAAGCTCCCGGAGGTTAATTTTACCTGTACCCATTTACTTTTGGTACGCTTACCAGTCACCTCAAATTTAGTATCATCTACTACGGTTTTGACAACGTTACCTGAATAGAGAGCACTGGGTTCAGAACGAATATTAGAATTACCCACAATCACAGCCGAACAAGCTTGATTCATATTATCCCTACGGCTAAAGTTAGCTGTCATATTCTGCAGATTACGCATTACCATAGGAGTTGCTGCTGCTGCACTACCCGCTAAAACCATCAAAATCAAGAATTGCAAAAAATCGAACCGGCGAGGACTTTGAGGTGCTGCGGGGGTATTGGTAACGGTAACTTTACCCTGTTCGGAGTTTGCTGGTGCTAGAGCTACAGTTTTTTGTTGAGAATGGGGTGATCGCGGTACAATAGCCGAAACTTGAGGCAATTCCTGGGGTGCTAAAAATGTACATAGGGGCTTTAAGGCTTCTAGGGCTTCACTAGCACTTCGATAACGATCCTTAAAGTGGTAATGTACCATCCTGGTCAAGATTGCCGCCAAATCTTTATTTACCGATACTAAATGCTGCCAAACAATTTCCCCTGTATTGGGATCTTCTTGTAAGTCGATGGCAGAAACACCACTTAAAGCTTGAATGGCAATCATTCCCAAAGCATAAAGATCACTGTTGGGACGGGGTTTACCTTGCCCTTGTTCCGTAGGCATATAACCAGGGGTGCCAATAGCCACTGTTGCCGTGGGATTAACTCCAGGAACCAGATAAGAACTGCGTAACTGTTTAACAGCCCCAAAATCCACCAAAACTAATTTGCCATCGCTATCCCGACGAATGATATTATCAGGCTTTATATCACGATGAATCACGTCCTGGTTATGCACAACCTTGAGAATTCCCAGTACTTCATGCAGTAGGTAAATGACTTGAGTCTCACTCCAACCTTTTCCTGCAATTAATTCTTCACCTAGTGGATGCCCTTCAATAAATTCTTGTACTAAATAAAATTCTTGATTTTCAACCAAATAAGCTAACAATCGGGGTATTTGCTCGTAATCACCCAATTTTTCTAATGTTTCTGCCTCGCTTTTAAAAAGACGCTTGGCTGTAGTAAAAATTTTGGGATCTGGACTAGAAGGCTTAAGATGTTTAACTACGCAGATGGGATTTCCCGGACGCTTAGTATCCTGGGCGATATAGGTTTCGCCAAATCCTCCAGTAGCTAGAACTTTAATTAATTTGTAGCGATGATCTAGTAGGTTGCCTATCATAAGTCTTTCCCCAGTGTTAACACCCAGAAGAATGGATGGTAATAATAAATATCTCCATGTTTTCCACAACAAAATCCGCTAGTTTGAGAAAATATTTCCACGGATAGAATGACTTTGCAGTCAAAATCTAATGTTAATTTTTGTTTCGATATTTTTGATTTATTGCCAATGCTACCTAGGATTACCAACTCAGTCACATGGCAGCAAGCTGAAATGCTAATGCAACCCGCCTTCATTCGGGTAATTGATAACATTCGCAAGCTGCTGGATACATCGGCTTGGACAGGAACATATAAAGATGTTCTAATGTGGCACCAAGGGGTAGATGCCGAGACTCAAGCCCTTGTAACTGAGTTACTACAAAGATTAGAAACTGCCCCTCCCGAACAAGCAAGGCAAATCAAAGAGCATCTTGCTACTTTGCCCATGCCCCATCCAGGATATCATCTGTGTTTGCAACGTCAAGAGCAAAAAATAACCGTAGATATATGGGATTTATGTTATCAGGTATGTTTTTATAATTACCATTTAGGGGATGAGAAAGTTGATATTGATATGAATTTGATTGATGATGATGGTGAGGTAGATTGGTTACATTTAGATATAAAGGCAAAGAATTTAGTTGAGAAGATGTTTGCTGATTTGTCAGGGGAATAGTATTTTCAGACAATCACCGTGAGAAATAATTATCACTAACAATGTAAATTATCTTAGTAGTATTTACTTATCCCCTACTCTACAGTAAGCATAGCTAAGAGTATGCTTGAGGTATACTTGCTCTTTTATTCATACTTAGACATTGGGGAATAATTAGAACATAGAAGTTTCGGCTATAGGCAAGGTTTATATCATGCCAAAAAAAGAATAAATACCCAAGCAACTTAATCTAGCTAGACAAAATTAGTGTAAGTTATACCAATTGGGAAAATAAATAAATTTTGTACAATCCAGGCAAAGATGGGAATCTTCATATTTAAACCTAAAATCTAGAATCTAAAATCCAAAATTTTATGGCTGCTGAATATTTATTAGAAGTTAATAACGTCTGTGCTGGATATATAAAAGATGTAGACATCCTCCAAGGAATCAATTTGAACATTGAACCAGGAGAACTAGTTACAGTTATTGGTCCCAATGGTGCAGGCAAATCAACCTTAGCAAAAACTATCTTCGGCTTACTCACTCCCCATACAGGTAAGGTAGTCTTCAAAGGAGAAGACATAACCAAACTCAAGTCCAATCAAATTGTACAAAAAGGAATGTGTTATGTGCCACAAATATCCAACATTTTCCCTTCCTTGAGCGTCGAAGATAACTTAGAAATGGGTGCTTTTGTCCGTAATACTTCTCTAGCACCCCTCAAACAACGTATATTTGAAATGTTCCCTAAATTAAGCGATCGCCGTCGTCAACGTGGGGGAACTCTATCCGGTGGAGAAAGGCAAATGTTAGCTATGGGTAGGGCTTTAATGCTAGAGCCTACTCTGTTGATTTTAGATGAACCATCCGCCGCCTTATCGCCAATTCTCGTAACCCAGGTATTCGAGCAAATCAAACAGATTAACCAAATTGGTACAGCCATTATTTTAGTGGAGCAAAATGCCCGTAAAGCCTTGGAAATGTCTGATCGCGGTTATGTACTAGTATCAGGGAAGGATGAAATATCTGGCTCTGGAGCCGATTTATTAAATGATCCCCAAGTGGGAGAACTCTATCTCGGTGCAGGGAAACATTAAAAAACAGAAATTGTAGGGTTTTAGAACTGCTCGTTAGTATCTAAATTAAGCTAAACCCCTCCTATTGATTTCTGGAGGCTGGAGCCTGCCACACATTGCTCCCACACAGAGCATGGGAGCAATACAGGGTAAAAATTTCACATTAAGTTAATATGTATGGGCACTGCTAACCCCTTACAGTTAACACTTGTTATTGGTATAAATAAAATCAATTTATACACCACTAGGAGCAATCAATAAATTATCTAGTTTTCCTTCATATTCCAGAGTATGGATATCATCACACCCACCAATATGGGCATCATTGATAAAAATTTGTGGTAAAGAACGTCCTCCATTCGCTCTTTCAGCCATTTGTGCTCGTGCTGCTTCATCTCCATCAATGCCATACTCAGTGAATTCCACTCCCTTTTTCCGCAGTAATTGCTTGGCACGAATACAAAATGGGCAAGAACTCCAAGTGTAGATTTCAACTTTTGCAGCCATGATTTTCTTAATTTGCTCGATGTTACGTAATAATTCTTAATTTTATATTGTTTGCAATTATGTTGTCCGTAATCTCATGAAACTATTTTTGATTTTACTGAGATGCTCCCATTATTTTTAAGCACTTCTCAATGCCACAATGGGGTCAAGCTTGGCAGCACGACGGGCAGGGAAGACGCCGAAGAATAAACCGATACCACCAGATACACATAAAGCAGTAGCAATGACAGAGGCAGAGATACCAGCTTCTAAAGGTGTCAAACTAGCTACTAGAACTATTCCTCCCACTCCCAAACCTGTACCAATAAAACCACCCGCACCAGCAAGAATAATCGCTTCAATGATAAATTGCGTCAAAATATCCTGTTGGGTTGCACCAATGGCTTTACGCAAACCAATTTCCTGGGTGCGCTCGGTGACAGATACCAACATTATATTCATAATGCCAATGCCACCCACAATGAGAGAAATAGCTGCGATCGCGGCTAACATAAAGGTTAATGCACCAGTAATTTGCCCCACGGTTTGCATGGCATATTTTTGGGTGTGGATAGTGAAGTCATCTTCCCCGGTAATTTTATGTCGCAATCTTAACAAGTTAGTAATTTGAAATACTGCGGCATCCACACTCTCTTCGTTTTTAACCGACGCAGTTAAGTAGCTTAACTCAATCCCATAGGGAGAAGTTCTACCGACAATTTTATTGGATATAGTAGTAATTGGTATCAGCGTTGCTTCATCATAGTTAATTCCCAAAGTGGAGCCTTTTTCTTCTAAAACCCCCACTACTTGAAAGCTAAAATTTTTGATTCTTAACTGTTTCCCCACGGGATTACGATTAGCAAATAACCTTTGTGCTAACTCTGCACCGATAACGGTAACTTGGTTATTGCGTTTCATATCTATTTCGGAAAAAAATCTCCCCTGGGCTGTATCAAATTCCCTGACCAATGGGAAACTGGGAGTAGTGCCAATAATATTGACATTGGTATTCCGGTTTTTGTAAGTTACCAACAGCCTGCTATTTAACTCTGCCGAAACAGCCGTAACCGTTGGGACTTGGGTCCCGATCGCTTCAGCATCAGCTAGGACTAGAGTTTTGGGTACATCCCGACTAATACGCTGGGTTTCTTGATTCCCAGGCGTGACAAACAAAACGTTTGTTCCCAAGGATTGTAATTCTTTGGCAACAAATTTTTGTGCCCCTTCTCCCACCCCAATCATAGCAATGACGGAAGCATTGCCGATGATAATTCCCAACATGGTAAGGGTACTACGCAATTTATTTGCTACCAGAGTTTTACCCGCCATTTGTAGGCTTTCGAGTAGATTCATTACCGTCTTCCAGTTTGTTCGCGTTTATAGTTTTTGGGAGGATTGAGGAAAATGCGATCGCCTCCTTTTACCCCTGACAAGATTTGGGTTTGGTCTTTGATCTGGGAACCAATGGTGACGGAACGGAACAGGGGTTGATTTTGAGCATCGGGAACTAATACCCCGGTATTTCCTTTTTCAGTAACAATGGCTACTGTAGGAACAATTAGGGCATTTTCCACTTGCTCGCCCAGCAAGGTTAAATCCACATTCAAACCAGAAATTAATTTTTGCTTACCCCTATTAATATTGACCTTAACTTGAAATAAAGTTACCCCATCTTCCTTCACTGCTTCTGGGGCAATCAGACGTACTCGACCTTGAAAGACTTTATCAGGATAAGCATCAGATACAATTTCCACCCCTTGACCTTGGCTAATTTTGCCAATATCTGCCTCTGGAACCTGAGCTAATATTTCCAATCCGGAAGCTAAAGCCACAATCGAGCTAGAAGTTGCCGAGGCACTAGCAGATGCTGAAGTTGTTGGGGTAACAAATCCACCAACATTTGCGTATTTTTGAGTAATTATTCCAGCAAATGGAGCACGAATAATTGTATTTTCCAAATTGACTAACTCTGCTTGCAATTGAGCTTTAGCTGCCGCAACAGAGGCTCGACGCTGGGCAATTACTTCTGGACGGGAGCCGCTTTCTAGTAATTCTAGGGCAGCCTTAGCTTCCATTACCGCTGCTTGTCGTCTGGCGATATTCTCTACACGACTACCACTTTGTAGTAACGCAAGACGTTTTTCTGCTTCCCTAAGATTGGCTTTGGCTGCTTTATCTTCACTAACGTATTGGTCTAGGAGTTGTTTTCTTTCGGCCCCTTCCCTGTATAAATACTGGTATCTTTTTACTTGTTCGCTACTAAGTAAAACCTTCGCCTGAGCAGCATCAACTTGAGCCTGGGCTTGAGCTATTTTCAGGGGACGATGACCAGTTTTTGCCTCATCTAACTGGGCTTGTGTTTGGACAAGACGGGCTTTGGCTTGGGATATTTCTTGGGAGCGGTTACCAGCTACAGCTTGGTCTAACTGGGCTTGGGCTTGAGCAATATTTGCCTGGGCTTGGGCAATCCGGGCTTGAATATCAGCACTATCCATGCGGGCAATGATTTGTCCTTTACGAACGCGAACGCCCTGTTCTACCAGCAATTGCTTGAGTATACCAGGGTTTTTAGGGCTAATATTTACATTTTGAATCGGCACTACTTTCCCACTGGCAGGGATGCGTAAGGTGACATTCTTTGTCGCCACAGGGATGGTTAATTCTTGAATATTCTCTCTATTGGCTTGATGTATTTTGATTACTTGAGGAACTACAGTTGTACTTAATGTTACAGTTGTGGCTAGGGCAACAAATATCCCCGTCCACCGTCCTGGATGTTTAACCTTACCAAATATCGGAAGTTCTATTTGCCTGAATACCATGTCTAATAACCTTTCCCCTCTACCGTGCTTATCAACCCATGCTTAACTTATCTTTATATTAACGACTATTCCCAATATTAACGACTATTCCCAGGTAATGACTTCACCTGAATGGGTGAGCTAATCTTATCCATCTTGGTAAAGTTGATACACTAGGGAAGATAAATGTAAAATTGCGACCCATAGTGGTAGATAGTTTCAGCTATCCGCAAAATTAATGATTCGTTATTAGTATTGAAGAGGCGGTAGTGTGCCTAAAATTATTCGTTTGATTTCTATTTTGGCGGTTTGTGGTTTGTGGGGTATGGCAAGACCTGTTTCTGCCCAAGCCTTGATTCCTCATACATTGCAGCTCGATCAAAAAAAATTAGAGCAACAGGGGTTAAGCCTAGCCCAAGAAGCGGCTCAGCTAGGGCAGTTCCGACAGTTTGAACTAGCTTTGCCAAGGGCAAGACTAGCCAGCCAATTAGCTCCCAAAAATGATAAAGTTTGGTTCTTGTTGGGTAGCTTATTTGTGCAAAAAAAAGAGTTAGATAGAGCGATTGATTCCTTCAAAAAAGCCCAATCCCTTAACCCTCGTAAAGCAGATGTTTTATTCGCCCTGGGTTCAGCTCATTTTCAACAAAAAAAATATAAAGAAGCAGTGGCATACTACCAACGTGGATTAAAGGTCAAACCCAATGATGCTGAAGGACTATTTGATTTAGGTAATGGGTACTATATGCTGGGTAGATTTTCTGATGCCATCGCCCAATACAATAAGTCAGTTAGCAACGATCAAAAGTTTTGGCCATCAATTAATAACATCGGCTTGATCATGTATGAGAAAGGGGACGCAAATGGCGCGATCAAAAAATGGCAATCAGCAGTTGCTATTGAAAAAAATGCCGCCGAACCTTTACTCGCATTAGCTGTAGCTTTCAACAAAAAGGGCGATCGCCAAAAAGCTATCTCCATGGGCAAAAATGCCCTAGATATTGATATGCGTTATGCTAATCCTGATTTCCTCAAGGAAAATCTCTGGGGGAAACGTCTACTCAAAGATGCAAAAAGATTTTTGGAATTACCGCCCATCCAAAATATAGTTGAACAGAAAGGGAATACCGTAGGTGCTAACTGAAGTATATATTGTTACGTGATAGGAACTTCATATGTAGTACTACTTGATAAAATAGGGATACCATTTAAAACTCAAACCTACTAATCGTCCTGAGCAAAAAAGCATCTCGACTGTGCTCAACAGGCATATGACTACTAGTCTTTTTACCCACATTCCGCAGGTGCGATCGCAAAATGTTGTATTTTTGAAATATGAGTTTTTCAGAATCACAAATCAAAGTACAAGATATCGTTCACTTAGGCATAGTGGCAGGGATTATTGATGAAATGAGTTTGGTTGATTTGTTCAACCAACTGCTTGGAACTCATCCCCAAGAAATAATCAGGGCAGGCCAAGTGGTCAAAGCAATGATTCTCAATGGCTTAGGCTTTATCAGTGCACCACTATATTTATTTGAGAAGTTTTTTTAAGGGATTGCAACGGAACATTTATTGGGAGAGGGAATACAACCAGAACATTTGAACGATGAACCCTTGGGCAGAGTCTTAGACAAACTATATGATGCAGGATTAACGGAAATTTTTATCCGAGTCGCACTATCAGCAGCAGATAGATTTGGAGTGAAAATGGACAGCTTCCACTTGGATTCAAGTTGATTTCATGTACATGGAGATTATGGAACTGGTACTGATGATGAAGCATGAGCACAATCAGGATTAATTACAATTACATATGGTTATTGGCCTTGCTGAATCAGGGGATGATTTAACTAAATTTTCAACGATTTCTCAATGGTTTCAAACCCTAATTCATCCCGCACTTATGCAACGCCTGGTTATTCTAGAGACCACCGACCAGATTTGAAACAATTTATTCTTGACTTGATGTGGAGTGGTGATGGAGATATTCCTTTATATTTAAGAGTTGCACATGGTAATGAAGTCGATTCTGCCATGTTTGGAACACTTCTGGCAGATTTCCACAAACAATGGCAAATTGATGCTTTATTTGTTGCGGATGCAGCCCTTTACACTGAAGACAATTTGCAGATGATAGTCTAATTAAGATGGGTATCTCGAGTTCCTGGAACCCTAACTGCCGCAAAATAACTATTAGAAAAGAACAGTATTGATGCATTTGTACCAAGTAAAATCCCAGGATATCGTATTGCCCCCTGTTGTAATGATTCTGGTGGTGTGCGACAACGGTGGCTAGTGATAGAAAGTGAACCCCGTAAAGAATCTGACTTAAAACAACTGGAAAAACAAACGTCTGACCAAAAAATATACCCAGGCACAATCCCAACTACGAAAATTGTGTCAACAGGAATTTGCATGTGCCGAAGATCCATTCAACCCAGCCAAATTACTTGAGACTCAGTTGCCATTTCATCAACTTGCATGGAAATATTGAAGTTATTGAATATGGCCAACACCGGGGACGTGGTAGACCTCGCAAGGATTCTCAACCTACCCTAATTTCCCATATTCAAGCCGAAATTGTACCCAAAGAAACTGCAATTACCATTGCCACAGAAGAGGCTGGCAGGTTTATTCTTGCCACCAATATTGTTGATGCCGAAAAACTTAGCAACGAAGATGTTTTACCTGAATATAAGGCACAACAATCTACAGAACGTGGTTTTCGGTTTCTCAAAGACCCATTGTTTTTTACTTCCACTGTGTTTCTAAATTCAAGGAAAAGAGTGGCGACTTTGGCAATGGTTATGGGTTTGTGTTTGCTAGTTTACACCCTAGGTCAGAGGGCATTACCCCAATCTCTAAAACGAGGCTCCCAAACAATTCAAAATCAGTTAGGTAAACCAACTGCCACTCCTACTTTACGTTGGGTGTTTCAATGTTTCATGTCAATTCATTTATTAACGTTGGCTTCTTTGAAACAGATTTCCAACCTCAGTGAACAGCGGTGCTGGATTCTACAGTTTTTTGGTGCTGTCTGTCGTAAATATTATCTTCTTTGCTAACTAACCTGCGGAATGTGGGTTTGAGCGATTTGCTAGAAATGTCCACAATAATGGAACCGCAACTCCTTTATAGGCAATACTCAACATTAAAACGTTGTGCATTTGATTGCCAAATTCACACTGTGTTCTATCTAGTATCACTACCCAATCTTTCTCTACTCCTATCCAAGTAGTAATGCTAGGTGCAAATTCGACATAATCAATACGAAACTCCCGAAAAAACCTTTGTAACCGCTTCTAATTTGATGCCACAAGTGTCTTACCCACGAAGGCTGTTGACAGTTGAGATAAATTAACACTGCGTACTCTTATCACTGCTACTAAAAATTGTGCCAAAAGAGTTAATCGTGCACCATGCCACTGAAAGTGCTTTCCTAGAATTAGGCGTAATCTATTAAACTCGGACATAGGGTTTCGTTTTCATTTTTATACCAATTTAAGATGAAACCCTTTTCCTGGCTTGTTTACACTTTTTTTGTCCTGTACCGAGGCAGGGACAGACTCGTAAAAAATTTATTACAGTTAATAAGTACTGATTGATAATAGCTGCAACCTTATGTAACATTCTGCAAATTATGGAAAATAGACCTAGTAATCATCATTATTCCCCTATCTTATTAATTACAAACATTTTTGAGCAATTACACTTTAATGTAAAGTCCTAGCAAGTAGGTTTTATTTGTAATTTATATTACTTAAATTTCGTATTTATTTGTGAGCTAGGACAAAATAAGTAGTACGATCTAACCAAACTCCTTTCTCTATAGCCAATTTTTATATCTCTGCTCGGTATTCTATTTCTAATTTATCTAACTCTGTTTCAGTGAGTTCTAGCAGTGGATTAGCCCTAGGATAAAAACTCTCGCTTCTCCAGTTTTAAAAGGTATTATTAGTATCATTTAAATTTAGATATTCACCAGCAGTATCTACTTCGATTTGAATATATTGAAAACCTGATTTTTGTAAGAGATATCGACATTTTTATGGAGTATTCAGGGACTCGAGTATATGGGTGAATTGGATATTAAATAATCTCTGGCAAATTTCCATTTGCAGCAATGACATATAGGCTTTTTCTCCAGGAGTTGTAAAAGCAATGTGACCGCCATTCTTAAGCCACTTACAAAAATTATTTAATATTCTTTAAATATCAGGAATAAAGACAATTCCCGAGCAGCAAAAAATGATATCGAAACTTTGTGTAGGAAAATCTATTCATTCCACATCCGATTCAATTAACTTTGTATTTGTTAAACCCAATGTCGCAATTTTTTTCTTGGCTTGATCTAACATTATTGGAGAAAAGGCGTTGCTGAATCAGGGGATGATTTCACTAAATTTTCAACGATTTTTGGCGTTGCATATTTGCGGGATGAATCAACCAAATACAGGTATTTCTCTATACTTAAAGTAATGAAGTAACAATCGAATAGAGTGCTGAAGCATATCTACGGATTTAGAGTAGCATAATGTTTTTCGATGTAGACGTGGGAGATAATGACGTAAACGTGTGTTTTCCCCTTCTACTCTGGTCATATATGTTTTGCTAATAATATGGTCTCCTGGTTCAAAAAAACTGGCGTAAACTTTCCATCCATCTGTGACATAAAAATAGCACTTTCAGAGGTAGACAATATCCCACAAAGGTTGAAAGGTTTCTGCACTATGGTCTCCCAGTACCCAAGCTAAAATTCCTTGGCGGAAATGCTCTACTGCTGTCCACAACCAAATTTTGTTTTTTTTGAACCGACGAAAGTTTCTAATTCGTCCAGTTCTGCAACTTCTGGGATATCCTCTATTGATGGTGCATCTGGCAATTTTTCACCAACTTGTTTTACCCAACTAATTATGGTTGTGTGATGAACTGCTTTTTGGCGTTCAATAGCCCTAAATCCCGAGCCATTAACCTATGCTTTGAAGCATTCTTGTTTGATCTCATTTGAGTATCCTTTTGGTGGATTATAGATATCTATAAATTGGCGTTCGCAATTTACACAAATGTGATTTTGTTTACCTCGACGTTTCACATTTTTTCTAATCCTCGTAGACTTGCAGTATGGACAATGCACAGTAGAACACCTCAATTTATCCCTCTATTATGCAACGCCAGAAAATACTTGATCGTTCTTCTGAGACCCCGATTTTACCAGCCATACAACTCCATTGGCAAAAAGCTATCACTAGTCTTATACACACTAGTAGTAAAACTGTTTTTTCCTTAGGGAAAATATGTCTGCGAACTCTTCAAGCTTGCTTTTATACAATGTGGGCAATAATTCTCACTACTCTCAGTACTGGCACTAGTATATTTACAGGTTTTTTAGTCTGAATAATGACTATATGGAGTCAGCAAATTACAAATTTAGTCCATCAGAGTATACCCTCATTGGCATTGACTAACAACAACTTTTTGGGCTTAGAAGTGATTTTCTTTATGAGTGCTGGTTTAGGAACTGCATGGGGGTTAACAACTGCGGGAGTATTTGGTCTGAAGCGACGTTATTTAGTGTCATCTTTAATGGGTATAATCAGCTATGGTATTGGTTATTTTGTCTGGCAATTTGTCAGACAAAATATGGCGCAGAAGGAATATTAGTAGGAGTTGTGGCGGCTATTACTCTATTAAAATTTGGTTTAGGCTTGCGTAGCCATTACATTGTTTATGCCATTATTGCCGCGTATGGTACTGCGATCACGTTATCATTTGCGATCGCTTTTAGTGTATTACCAATACTACGTTTTTCCCATCCCTTAGGTTGGGATGATTTGTGGATAAGTTTTGCTTTTTTTGGTTTTACGGGAGTATGTATTAGTCTTTGGTTAGCCATTAGTTACTATGTAGTAGTACCCATACTACGTCTGATTTGCTGGCTAGAAAATATAATTATAAATTAATATTTTTACACAGATTGTATACCATTAAGCTAATAATAATTGCAGCCAAGAAACAGCAATAAACCAACTTCATCAATGCTTGCTAGTGTTGAATTGTATTTATTAACATAAAATAGGTTTCATCAGCCGCATATGAAACAAGTTAGTTTTCCTTTCCTATTTCCTGAAGATAGGCACAGAGAAAAACAAACTCTATAAATTTTATCTAGTCTTAGTTATCGTACAGATAAATTCAGCTATTATTTCCGAGATAGAACTTTTGGTATTAGTGAACTATTACAACTAGATTGGTCTGTTGTAACTTTATGTGATAAAGACTACCAGAGAATCCTGGCAAGTAATATTGAACTAGGAGATATGGGAAAACAAGTTCACTCTATGCATCGTAGTTTAAGTGGTACTGTGGTATAAACAGGTAAAAGGCTAGCTGTAACAGACGCAACAACCTGCACTGACTATGGAAGTCCACCCCCTGGTTACAAGGCTTATTTAGGAATACCCTTAGGTACCCCTCAAGGTAAAGTTGTTGCTACTATTTGCTCTTTTCAGAAAGATACCCGAAAATTTTCGCAAGATGAAATTAATTTCGCCGAATTCTTTGCGGAAAGGGCAGCAACAGCTATTGATAATTATCAACTTTATCAGCCAAAATTGCAGTTTAGTCAGACTTTAGAAGCTGAAGTATTGCAGAGAACCGAAGAATTAAGAACAGCCCAAAGAAAATTAATTAAAAAAGAACATCTACCTGCGAACGGATAATTTTATTCCTGTATTATTAATGAAATTCGAAATCCCTTAACAAGTAGAAAAATGGGATTGAACTCGTTTAAAAAATTGGATTTATCAAAACTATTCCAGGAACGTTTATCTTTAGCCCTGGAATAATCGGAGCGGTTGGAAAGGCTATTACAATAAATCTTACTTTATGCCAAGCCACAAACATTACAATTAGAAGAAATAGAACTCAACTCTTGGAACTCTGAGAAATTGCGTTCGCTACAATCAATGCCGCAAGGAAATGATCGATTCCTGGACTTTTCTTCAATTATTGATATTGCAAAAGTCCAAGCAGACAGGGATAAATTGCAACAAATGTTAATTAATATAGTGAGGAATGCATTTGAAGCAAGTACTGATAAAAATACAGTTAATTTATTCATCAGCAAAGAAATAGCAAAAAAACAAATCTGTATTCATGTTCGCAATAGTGGTGAACCAATTCCTCCAGAGATTTTACTACAGCTAACTCAACCTTTCTTCTCTAGAAAAACCTCTGGAACCGGTTTAGGATTGGCAATTTGCCGGAGAATTATGGAAATGCATCATGGAAAACTGGAAATTCAATCAAATCTAATGGAAGGCACTACAGTAACGATAAAACTACCGATGTGTGATTAACAACAAGCAGTGATATCTTCTCCACATTCATCTGCTAGATAGCACAAAGCCTTGAAACGCAGACTTACAACTTACTCGTATAGTGGGTTGACTTTACACATGGGAGGGATATGTAATACTTTGTGACAAAATAGGGTAATATCTCTCTCAAATGGAGATTGAGCGGGAATTAGTTTGCATAGAATATGAGCTAAATCAGCATTATGAACCTCTACGGAATCCAACCAATGCCGGATGGGGGATAGAAAATCTCTGTGGTGTCTAATGTGGGAAAACCTAGTCATAATTCTTACCTGGGAATATATAAGTGGTAAATTTAGTTACGCTGAGGTTATCAGCGAACCTTCTATATATAAATTACGTTATATATAGAAGGTTCAATGGTATTGACTTATGCAATTACCATTGGTTCCGTAAATATTTTCTATATTTCTAGCTAGAATACTTATAACTAGAGGGCAGAATACTTGTTTTCCGCACAGAAACCACTTGAGATTTCGGCGTTGCTGAATCAGGGGATGAATTAGGGTTTGAAACCATTGAGAAATCGTTGAAAATTTAGTGAAATCATCCCCTGATTCAGCAACGCCGAGATTTCTAAATATTAACCAAAATAACTTGGTTCACTACCAGGTTTCCACTTAATATTGCAGCCAATGCTGGGTTTTTGATCGTCAGTAATTTCTTTATCTGCCAATATGCTATCAATAGCAGCACGTAAATCTTTACCTGTTACAGGTTGATTGTTACCAGGACGACTATCATCTAACTGTCCTCGATATACTAGTTGGCGAACACTATTAAAAACAAAGAAGTCTGGTGTACAAGCTGCGGTGTAATTTTTTGCTGTTTCCTGACTCTCGTCATAGCAAAAGGGAAATCTGAAATCTAGTTCGTCTGCCATTTGTTTTAATAAATCTGGAGCATCACCTGGATAATTGTCAACATCATTGGAGCTAATAGCTATGATGCCTAAGTCACTGTGTTCATAATCTTTGCCCAGTTGTGCCAATTCTGATTGTATATACTTCACAAACGGACAGTGACGACAGATAAACATGACTAACAGTGCTTTTTTATTCGCAAAGTTAGGCAGAGAGATAATTTCACCAGTAACCACATCTGGTAACTGAAAATCTGGTGCTGAAGTACCTAAAGGTAGCATTGTAGACGCAGTATTAGCCATATTTATATTTATGAATATTTTTACTATTAATAATATGATAATCTGACTACATATCTAAAATAAACTTTGTATAACAAGAGTTCGGCAATACTTTAATACTTTTATGACTATATCGCACTAATATAATTTTGTTAATCCATATTTCTATTAACAAAATTATATTAGTGCGATAAGTTCATGGAGTTTCCCCATGAACTGGTTGCGTTTCAGTGTATCGTAGCAGATAAGAAAGGTGGCGAGTCTATCATGATTCCAGTGGAAAACGTCTTACCATGGATTGATGATGAGGTGATGAAGTTGATGCCGTCTCCGGTTTATCCATTTGGAGATGAGCTATACCCAATTCTTTCCGGAGAAAATGGCAGCGAGGAGATCCGGTACTACCGAACACAAATCGACCGGATAATTGAAGGGGGAGCCTCTCCTTTGTCTGAGCAACATCGGTCTGCTATAGAGACTCTCGACACGATGCTTCAGCAAAGCGATCAATTCAGTCAATTTCATCTACAGCCAGGACAAATTGTGTTTATGCACAATAATAAGGTGGTCCATGGAAGAAAGGGGTTCTCTGAAGAGAGCGATCGCCTACTTTATCCATGAGCACTAACTATAATGAACAATATTTTCCTGACAGCAACTATAAATAAGCACTGATTAATAAAAATGATGAGCTGTTATGTTTGCTTGACAAGCAACTCCAAAATTCATTTTACTCTTGTACCATACAACTCAATTCTCCGGCTTGCTGGGTAAAACGAATATTCTCCCGATAATCAATTGGACAATCAATTACTGCGGGTACGTCTTGTGCTAAAGCCTCTTTTAAGATGGGGACTAAGTCTGTAGCAGCTTCCACACGGTAACCTTTTAAAGCCATGCTTTCTGCTAACTTGACAAAATCAGGATTGCCAAAGTGAACAAACGATGAGTTCCCTTTACCAAATTGATTTTCCTGTTTCCATTCAATTAAGCCATAACCACCATCATTAAAGATAAGGGTGATAAAAGCAGTACCTACCCGTAAGGCTGTTTCTAATTCTTGGCAATTCATCATAAACCCACCATCCCCAGTCACAGCTACAACTTTGCTATTAGGGTAAACCAGTTTTGCTGCTAAAGCACCAGGAATAGCTATTCCCATTGCTGCAAACCCATTGGAGATTAAGCAAGTATTGGGGCTATGACAATGATAATGGCGGGCAATCCACATTTTATGTGCCCCTACATCGGAAATTACAATATCATCTGGTCCCATTACTTGACGCAAATCATAAATTAATTTCTGGGGCTTGACAGGAAACCCATCATCATTAACATATTGTTCATAATTAGAACGAATATTTGGTCTTAAACTAATGGCGTAGGGATTAGGTTTAAGTTCTCTGTCTGCTAATTTCAAAATTTCTGTCAGGGAGTCAGAGATATCTCCCACTACTTCTACTAATGGAATATAGCTGCTATCAATCTCTGCTTGATTTAACCCAATATGAATAATAGGAATATTAGCTTTTGGATTCCATTTTTTTGGGGAAAACTCAATTAAATCATAACCGATCGCAATTACTAGATCTGTGTTATCAAACCCACAGGTAATAAAATCCCGTTGCTGTAGTCCTACTGACCATAAAGCCAATGTATGGGTATAAGGAATCACGCCCTTACCCATAAAGGTATTGGCGGCGGGAATATTCATCTGGGT
This sequence comes from Richelia intracellularis, assembly GCA_000613065.1. Classification (GTDB taxonomy): domain Bacteria; phylum Cyanobacteriota; class Cyanobacteriia; order Cyanobacteriales; family Nostocaceae; genus Richelia; species Richelia intracellularis_B. The sequence goes on from CBZS010000667.1 coordinate 19,799, forward strand.
GGCAAATTGGGTGACAGCGTTGCTGGCTTGGGCACGGATGGCTCCATTCCCCACTAGAATAATGGGGTTCACTGCTTGGGAAATAGCGGCAGAAGCAGCTCGGATACTGGGAAAGGATGCGTAGGTTTTTTCAATGTTGTCCCGGCGTAAGGGTTGCCCCTCTACAGACATGGCGGCGATATTTTCGGGTAAATCAATGTGAACTGCACCTGGTTTTTCTGTTTGTGCCCGTTTGAAGGCTTTGCGGATAATTTCTGGGGTAATACTTGGTCGGACAATTTGTTTGTTCCACTTGGTTACTGGAGCAAACATGGCTACTAAATCTAAGTATTGGTGGGATTCAATATGCATCCTATCTGTACGCACCTGTCCAGTAATTGCTACTAAGGGCGCACCATCAAGGTTAGCATCAGCAACTCCTGTCATTAAATTCGTTGCTCCTGGTCCTAGTGTAGAAAGACATACCCCTGCTTTCCCCGTCAACCGTCCGTACACATCAGCCATAAAGGCTGCACCCTGTTCGTGTCTGGTAGTAATAAATTGGATGGGAG
>CBZS010000668.1 GCA_000613065.1 Richelia intracellularis
CAGGTGGGAGGTATCAAAAAAAAGCTCACAAGGCATATGCTGATAATTATAGAAAACAGCACCCTGTGAGAAAATGACTAAGAATTATCCTAGCAATTTAACGTGGAAACAGTGGGAGTTAATAGCAAAGCTTTTTCCAGAGGTAAAAGCAGGTGGTCGTCCACGTATAACAACATGTATGTACGCAGTAGTAAACGCGATTTTATACGTACTGTGTCAAGGATGTACATGGCGGGCATTACCAGGAGATTTAGCAGCTTGGTCTAGAGTCTATGGCTATTTCAGAAGATGGCGCAAAGACCGTACTTGGCTTCAGGTTCATGACAAACTATATCAATGGGTTCGGGTCGCAGCCTTTGATAGCCAATCAGTTGAAACCGCAACCATGATTTGTACGGATGTTGGTTTCGACCCAGGAAAACAAATACATGGACCTAAGCGATTTATTACGGTTGACTTGTTAGGGCTAGTTTTGCGAGTCTTGGTTACTTCTGCACGTTCTGGCAGGTTTATCAGATGAAAGATAAAGTTAAAAGACTGCACACTATCTCGATGGATGGAGGATATCGGGGGGAAGATTTTGCCCACTGGATAATCGATGTTTTTCGTTGGATTGTGGAAGTGGTTCTCAGACCCTTAGAAAAGAAGGGTTTTACCCTTTTACCAAAACCTTGGGTTGTACAACAAACTTTCGGGTGGCTCAATTGGTGTAGAAGATTAAGTAAGGACAATGAAAGGCTACCTGAAACTTCTGAGACTTTAATTTATATTGCAATGATACGTATCATGGTCAGGCGACTTGCATGATTTGTAACTCACTTCGACTTTTAAAACATCCTCTTAGAACACTATGATTTGTCCCAATCTCCTCAAAAGCTGGCTCAAACTCCCGTGAAGGAGCAAGAAAACACCTGTCTCGACCATTTCCCCTATCGCCTGGATCGGCTTCAGCAAAGTTGAGCAATCCCCCACTGTAACAACAATCCAGCCAAATTATCTGTTGCCTTACCTCACTCTCCTGTAACAATTCCCGCAACCATTTCAACCGCAAACCCCAGTTACCCCCATCTGGGTTCGTATCACTGGGAGCTAAAAATCCTTCTTGAATACCTTGATTTGTACGCAACCCATGACAGGAAAAATACAGGAGTGCCGTGTAATGAATATTTCTCCCTTCCGTTTTGAATCACTGAACGTTCGCATCTTTCAACTTAGTTAAATTAACTTGAGTTTTCTGTCCTACCCGAACTGTATTATTTTGCTTATCCTTCACCCCAGGTAGTCGTTTCACATAAAAATCGCCGTGATTTTCCAGTAGTTTCGCTACAGCTCCCGCATCCGGTGCTGGTGCTCTCAAATTTTTCAGGTGTTCGCAACTACAGGTATTAATGCGAATAACCAAAGCATCTCGACTCATAGCAACAAGCCTTAACTCGTAAATGGGGTATAGGGAGAAAACTAGAAAATAATTACTATGAATCTATCCTACTAATAGCAGAAGGTGATAATATGCCTGTTGAGTAAGAGGGGTTATATCATCTGATGGCTGGACGTTTTGAAGGACTGAGTAATTTTGAGTGGTCTTTGTTTGAGGATATTTTTCCGAAACCGCCAGAGAAACGCGAACCAGGAATGCCACATTCTTCATTTCGTTATGTACTCAATACCTTACTGTATATATTAATAACAGGGTGTCGTTGGTGTGACGTTCCAAAATGAGAAATATGGGCATCAAACAGCTCTGCACATCGATGGCTCAAACGTTGGCAGTTGGACAGGAGGTTAGAGGCTTTACAAGCAAGAATATTGGGGATTGGACAAGAGAAAGGATTAATCAACTGGAGTTATGGCGCGGTGGACGGGTCTTTTTACCCGTGGAAAGGGCGGTGGTGATGGTGTTGCTTACGGTGGAAAAGGAAAGGGTATTTTAATACACACTCTTACTGAAGGATCAGGAATGCCTTTATCCAATCGCACCACAGCTGCCAATGGTAGTGAAAGAGATCAGATGATACCACTTCTAGACAGTGTAAAGGTTAACACCAACAAACGCGGTAGACTCCGTAAAGCCCAGAAAGTGCTTGCTGCTGACAAAGGGTACGATTCTAAGGATAAACGCGCTGCTTTACCTAGACGTGGTATTAGGCCACAATGGCCCAAGCGGGTTTGGAAGACAAAGAACAACAAGGGCAGACCCATTAAAATTTCCGTCCCATCTGACAACAAGAACCTTGTTTCCCATGGTTTAAAAAAAATATCGTCGTCTTGTTTGTTGTCAGATGGGAAATAATTTCAGCTTGTTTTGATGCTTTTTTGTCTCTTGCAACAATCCATATTTGGATTAACAAAAACATATTAGTGGCATAAGTTCATCTTTTCCGAGTAATCATACTGAAATCTGGTTTAAATTAATAATTAGAGATTATTCTCTGCATTTGGTGTGTCTACCCTACAGGAAGGCTTCGCCTAGTGCGCGATCGCAAACTCCCATGCCACTATGAAAAAACTCACACCTATCCAACTAGACGACAACACAATTATTTATATAGAAGCATCAGAAGATGTAAACGTTCCTCCTGTTGTTACTGAAGAAGAGGAGGAGGAAGAAGCACTAGATGAAAAAGGCATAAGTACAGCAGAAGTTAGCAGACAAATGGTGCAGAATTTCCAAGCAATTCAAGGCACAATTCGCGCTTATACAATTTATAGTTTGAATGCCTTTAAGAAAATGCCGAACGCTAACGTGAATGTAGATAAAGTTACCTTAGAATTTGGATTGGAACTAGGTGGAGAAGCGGGTGTACCTTATGTGACAAAAGGTACTGCAAAAAGCAATATGAAAATTACCGTTGAATGTTCTTTTCCCAAAAAGAATGAAAAGAAATAGATAGAAGTAATACCAATTTACTAAAAGATTGATACGTATGTATCTAGGGGTTTAGCAAGTGTTGCCACTAGTGTCAACACTTGCTAAACCCCTTTTTAAATCTCATTTCCAGCCTCTGGCTGGAAATGCTTATTTAGAAGTTCTAATCTTCTATGGCTTTCTGGAGGCTAGAGCCTACCACATATTCCTTTCACGTAGAGCATGGGAGCAAGACGGTGAATGCTTGCGCCCAAGTCAATAAGAATGAATTATCATTACTCAAGAATCTGCTTCAAAGGGAGGCAATTCCTCCAAAATGGTGAAGCGAATATGATTTATTGCTAACTCTCCAATAGAGACATCTTCTTTTGTCAGTCGCAGCCCTTTGCTAGTTAAATATTCAAAGGGAATACCTTTGCCAATTTCAAGGTGATACCATGCCAAACCCATGAAAAACCTTGTGGGATGGGAAGCAAAATCACCCAAATCGTCAGGATTTGACTCCATAGGTAACCAACCAAGGGTGGGGATATAAAACTCTAACCACACATGGTTAAAGTCTGGTTGAAGAGGAACACCTTTTTGTTCGGCATTTGCAGGACATTTATACCTTCCTACTGTTCTACAAGCAATGCCATTCAAGCGACATAGAGCCAATAATACACCTACATATTCTCCGCAGGAACCTATACCTCGATCTAAAACAATATCTGGTGTATCAATATATGGTTTGATGCCATATGACAACTTATCGTAGACATAATTACGGATATTGTACATTTTCCGCAGTATGTTGCTTTCCGTGCCAATGGCTTCCTGGGCTGCATTCTGAACAATGGGAGTATCCATCGCCAAATCATCATCATCTACTAGGTAGCGGCTTTCTAACTCACTTGATAATGAGGGAATATTTTCCACATCTTTAGGAGTTACCCGATATTTCATAGCTCTGATTTCCACCAAAGCCTTCCAACCAAAAATATGTTGTTCTCCGGGAGTGAGATTTTCAAATTTGAATACCGCTACCCGTTGTCCATCAACAATTTCTTCTGTGAATGGTAAACCAATGGGTTCAACTGATCTAATCTTTTGCCGGTTAGTTTCTGAAGGTAGGGCAATACGCCATTCCACATCAGCTAAATACACCTCATCTAATGGGGAAATTTCCTCTGCATAGGACATTTCTACTAAATAACCATTAGAAAGGGCGTACCGTTTCTCTGGATCGTAGTGATAATAGAGGGGATGGATAAAAGTGCGATCGCGGTATGTGAGTTCGTGGTTAGGATCGGCATTGGGATTATCCCGAATATAGGGCTCTTCACTGGCATACGCTAAATATAGGGTCTCTTTACCAGTGCTACTATTGGTGTGGACGGCAATCCCGGAGGGAGATTCAAAAGGGGTAAGGACACTAAATTGAATTTCTCCTGTAGCCCGATCAAGACAGTATACGGATTGCTCCATATCATCGCATACCCAGAGCTTTTCTTGGGTGACAGCCAAATTTTCTACCCCCACCCCAGGGGCAAAAAACCGAGTAATTTCCCTACGGCTATTGCGATCAAAAATGAGAATGTCTCCCAGTTTTTGACAGCTAACGTAAATTGTTGAATCCCACACGGCAATTGCATTAGCTGGATAAGGCAAGGTGACAAAATGTTCTAATGCCAGGGAATTAAGATTACACAGGTAAACACTATAGTCCCTAGTAATCCACAACGTATCTCCCCACACCGCTAAACCAGTGATATCAGCAAAATCCCTGACTTGGTGAGGATTGATAACTTTTGTGTTATCCGTCAACGGATCTATCTGTAAAAGATGACCCTTGATGGTGTCAATGGCGATCAGAGTATCTTGAATAAAAGCTATGCCACCGAGAGCGGCAGCACCTAATGGTCGAATTGTCCTTTGCCCAAACATCTGGCTTATAGTCACACTGGAGAGCGCAAAACTCATATTAAACTAATTTCTGCAACGGGTTAGCACGCCTGGAATCAATTTTGGTTGGTATCCGTATTACCAGACCCCAGACTTATATAATTGATCAATTTAGCAATATTGTATTTGTATCTGTTGTAAATATGGTAATAAGACATAGATATTTTCAGCGCAAACAATACACGTTGTAAAGGAAAGTACTGATATGCATCTAGTCTTTTTACTTGAACCTTTAATGATTCAGACTTCGGCTTGAGTCAAGGCACAAGGCCTTTTCTGTCGCTTTTGTTTTTATTTGATGGTTTTCCCGCCATCACTAAATTATGATCGATGTTTGTAACCATTTCCCCTAATCTTCAAGATGTCTGCTAATTCTCTCCCCGATATAGCCACAGTTTGGCATGGTTTGGAAATTGAAAAGTCCCTAGAACTGCTATCTAGTGATGCAGACGAAGGGTTAAAATCCCAGGAAATACAACAGCGTTTACAAAAATATGGTCTCAACGAATTACAGGAAGGGACTTTACGTAGTCCCTGGGGAATTCTCTGGGATCAGTTCAAAAATATAATGTTGTTGATGCTGATTGCTGTTGCCATTATATCTGGGGTGTTGGATCTAGTGGCTCTGCAAACTGGTAAGAATTCCGGTGATATGCCTTTTAAGGATACGATCGCCATCTTGTCCATTGTAGTTCTCAATGGTGTCCTTGGTTACGTACAAGAATCCCGCGCAGAAAAAGCTCTGGCGGCTCTAAAAAAGCTAGCTGCTCCCAATGTCAGGGTGATTCGTGACGGGCAACCCATCGATGTAGCTGGGAAGGAAATAGTCCCAGGGGATGTGATGTTGGTAGAAGCAGGAGTACAAATTCCAGCTGATGGGCGTTTGGTGTCAGAAGCTAATCTCCAAGTCAGGGAATCTGCCTTAACGGGGGAAGCAGAGGCTGTAAGTAAACGGGCAGATCTACAATTACCGGAAGAAACATCCCTTGGCGATCGCATTAATTTGCTTTTTCAAGGGACGGAGGTGGTTCAAGGTAGGGGTAAGCTTTTAGTTACAAATACGGGGATGCAAACGGAATTGGGTAAGATTGCGACTATGTTGCAGTCAGTGGAAAGTGAACCCACTCCCTTGCAGCAACGCATGACTCAGTTGGGGAATGTATTGGTAACTGGTTCCTTGATACTAGTAGCTTTTGTGGTTATTGGTGGCATCATTCGTACTGGGGGATTGAGTCAGTTACAACAACTATTGGAAGTATCCCTGAGTATGGCGGTGGCTGTGGTTCCAGAAGGTTTACCCGCCGTAATTACGGTAACTCTGGCATTGGGGACCCAAAGAATGGTACGCCGTCATGCTTTGATTCGTAAATTACCAGCTGTGGAAACTTTGGGTTCTGTTACTACCATTTGTTCTGATAAAACTGGAACTTTGACCCAAAACAAAATGGTGGTGCAGTCTGTATATGCCAACCAAAAATCCTTCCAAGTTACTGGGCAAGGCTATCAACCCAGGGGCGAATTTTGTTTATATAACGATGCCATTATTCCAGAAGAGCATCCAGAAGTTCCCCCAGTCTTGGTCGCTTGTGCGGTGTGTAATGATGCTATTCTCCAACAAAAGAAAGGGGAATGGATAATTTTAGGTGACCCTACAGAAGGGGCTTTAGTAACCTTGGCAGCTAAAGGTGGGGTGGAACAAGACCAATGGAATAGTAAATTACCTAGGGTGGGAGAATTTCCGTTTTCCTCCGAACGCAAACGCATGAGCGTCATTTGTCAGGTGGAAGACGTTGATACTGGGGTTTCACCTTTCGGAGACGTTGACCCCTTACTGAAGGGTTTGGTGACATCGGAAAGTCATATTATGTTTACCAAGGGTTCGCCGGAGTTAATCTTGGCTCGCTGTTCCCATTATTACACCGGTGAAAGTAGTACGCCCTTAGATGAAGGACAACGTACGTCTATTGTGGCAGAAAACGATCGCATGGCGAGTAAAGGTTTGCGGGTATTGGGCTTTGCCTACAAACCACTAACAGAAATTTCTCCAGAGGATAGTGCAGATCAGCACGAACAAGAATTGATTTGGTTGGGATTACTGGGGATGTTGGATGCACCCCGTCCGGAAGTCAAAGCCGCAGTCCAGGAGTGCCGGGAAGCTGGTATTCGCCCCATTATGATTACCGGCGATCATCAACTTACAGCCAGAGCGATCGCCACTGAATTGGGTATTGCCGGGGAAGGAGAGCGAGCTTTTACTGGTCAAGAATTGCAGCGTATGAGCGACCAGGAATTAGAGGAAAATGTCGATTTAGTTAGTATATATGCTCGGGTTTCCCCAGAAGACAAACTGCGAATTGTCCAAGCATTACAACATCGGGGCAGATTTGTGGCTATGACCGGTGATGGGGTGAATGATGCTCCTGCCCTCAAGCAAGCCGATATCGGTATCGCCATGGGCATCACTGGTACAGATGTGAGCAAGGAAGCCAGTGAAATGGTATTGCTAGATGACAACTTTGCCTCCATTGTCGCCGCAACCAAAGAAGGAAGAGTCGTTTATACAAATATTCGTCGTTTTATTAAGTATATTCTTGGTAGTAACATTGGTGAAGTTTTAACCATTGCGTCTGCTCCCATACTCGGATTGGCAGATGTACCCCTCACTCCCCTACAAATTTTGTGGATGAACTTAGTTACCGATGGTTTACCAGCTTTAGCCCTAGCTGTAGAACCACCAGAACCGGATGTCATGAAGCGTCCTCCCTTTACTCCCAGAGAAAGTATTTTTGCCAGGGGGCTAGGTTCCTATATGGTAAGAATCGGCATTATTTTTGCCATTACCACCATTATTTTGATGAAATGGGCATATGACCATACCCATGGAACAAACATTGAGGGGTTAAGTCCAGAACGATGGAAAACCATGGTGTTTACAGCCCTGTGTATTGCCCAAATGGGTCACGCGATCGCTGTTCGTTCTAATAGTCAATTAACCATTGAAATGAATCCATTTTCCAATGTTTTTGTCTTGGGAGCAGTGATAGTTACGACTATTTTGCAGTTGATGTTAGTTTACGTTCCACCTCTACGTGCCTTTTTTGGCACTCATGTCCTCAGTATGCAGGAACTGTGGATTTGTCTTGGCTTTAGTGCTTTGATGTTTGTGTGGATTGAATT
>CBZS010000669.1 GCA_000613065.1 Richelia intracellularis
ACATTCAAGAATTTATTACAGAAATTAACCAAGCATATCCATCAGCGAATATAACTAGGGAAGATGTTTCTTTCATTCACACTGGTCTTCTTCCTAGAGTTGGAGTTAATCCGAAAACAGGTGAACCCATTATTGCCAAACACTATCAAATTAGGGATTACTCTCAAGTAGGGTTAACAGGGTTAATATCTGTCCTGGGAGTGAAGTATACAACTGCTAGGGATGTTGCCCAAAAAGTTGTTGACCGAGTATTTCAATCTTGGGGAGAAAAACCACCGCAG
>CBZS010000670.1 GCA_000613065.1 Richelia intracellularis
CAAGTCGAGTCTAAATTACAGCGAAATCCACTGTTGCCCAAATGGAATATCTTGATTCAACCCCTTTAGCTGGTAATTTCTGTTTAAAAAATTACCTAAAGTTTTCTCCACAATAGAATTTACTTTCGCCAATTGTTCCGGTGTCAATTTAGCCAGTGCCCGTCCCAAATCATCAATCAGCAATAGCTCTTTTCGCGGCAATGACATTGGGGAAGAAGAATAGCTGAAAAGGATCTGGGTCAACAAAGGACTGGATAGGAAAGGAGATGACATTATTTTGGCGGGCTGAACAAGGAACTGCCCCACTTGCGGTAGCAGGTAAATCTAACTGTTTGGCTAACTGGGTAATTCGGTAGGCTCTCTTATGGGTTCGAGTTTTCTTGAAACTGCGGTAGCGATGAAGGGGAATAGGACTACCCACAGGGCTATAGGGACCATAACGTTGCTCCTGGAATTATATATACAGTTCGGTCTCAAATGAAACTCAAAAAAGAATCACCGTTTCCCCGGCTAAATCTGGGTCTACCTCGTAAGAAACCCCATCGACGGAGACACGAGCATCAATGCCCACCTTACGCCGTTGTGGTTCTCTGGCAAAGGTGCAGAATCTCTCCCAACTGCACATTTGACGAATTCCTATTCGTGGTAGGTTGGCAACCCAATCTTCTATCCGGGACTGGGGTTCATTGCGGTGGGGTTGGCTATTGTAGTGGAGCAAAAACTGCATCAACCAGCTATTAACTTCCTCTTTCGTCTCCGGAGCGTAGAGATGGTAGAGTGTTTCATGCATCTGTTTGACGCTGCGGAAAGGACGCTCGCTCCACCTTGCCCTTGGCACGAGCGGTTACTCTTCGCCCATCAGAGCCTTTGGCCATATGGGTTTTTACCTCCACCCCTAGGTATGACATTACTTTCTGAAAAACCAGACTGCGGGCAATGGGACCATTGTCCATATACAGCATCTGGGGAATCCCCTGAAAGGGAAAGTCGGCGTTGCATAAGTGCGGGATGAATTAGCGTTTGAAACCATTGAGAAATCGTTGAAAATTTAGTGAAATCATCCCCTGATTCAGCAACGCCGGAAAGTCTTCAACTTTCTTTGCAGACATCCCGGTGAACAGAAAGCGCAGAGCAGCTTCCACATATTCTCCGTATACTCCGTGGTATTGCTGATAGGCAACAGCACTGCGGTCATCTACCACACTGTAAAGCATCAATAGGGGACGACCCCGTTCTGGGTTCATCCAAGCCGGAGTTTTTAAGTGTTTGAGGTCGCTTACACTCAGGTCAAAATGCCAACAATCGTTGCTGCATTCGGCTTGGAAGCTAACTGCTGGTGGTTGTCTTGACAGTTTATCCAGCTCATAACCCCACTGCTTGAGGTAAAGATTTACAGTTATTTTTTTGGCGTTGCTGAATCAGGGGATGATTTCACTAAATTTTCAACGATTTCTCAATGGTTTCAAACGCTAATTCATCCCGCACTTATGCAACGCCTCAAAAGCATCCAACTTAAGCTTTTGCGAACGTCTCCCCTTTGGTCTTCCTATGGGTTTCCCTTCAGCCTTGCATTTAGCCAGTGTTTCCTTCGTCCTCAAAGAGATTTATTCTCGCTCAATGTCCGCTGCCAAACCTAACACAGTAGCTGCAATCCCGCTTTGTAACGACTCATCAATAACCATCTTTTGTTTGGCGATATGGACGCTAATTCCCTGATGCATACAGCATTCGAGTATTTCTAAAATTTGAAGGCTAGAGCGAGCCATGGGGCTAATTTCGGCGAAAATGACCACATCTCCGGCGGAGACTGTTTCTATAAGTAATTTACCCACTGACCTTTCTGGCCACTTTACCCGCCGAGAAACTTCATCTTCTACAAACTTTAGGGGACCTAAACCATGAGCTTATCCCACTAATATAATTTTGTTAATCCAAATATGGATTGTTGCAAGAGACAAAAAAGCATCAAAACAAGCTGAAATTATTTCCCATCTGGCAACAAACAAGACGACGATATTTTTTTTCAATCATGGGAAACGAGGTTCTTGTTGAAAACGTGGGACGGAAATTTTAATGGGTCTGCCCTTGTTCTTCTTTGTCTTCCAAACCCGCTTGGGCCATTGCGAATACCACGTCTAGGTAAAGCAGCGCGCTTATGCTTAGAATCGTAGCCTTTTTCAGCAGCAAGCACTTTCAGGGGTTTACGGGGTCTACCGCGTTTGTTGGTCTTAACCTTTACACTGTCTAGAAGTGGTATCACCTGATCTGTTTCACTACCATTGCCAGGTGTGGTGGGATTGGATAAAGGCATTCCTGAGCCTTCAGTAAGAGTGTGTATAAAAATACCCTTTCCTTTTCCACCATAAGGAACACCATCTCCACCGCCCTTTCCAGGGGGAAAAAGACCCGTCCACCGCGCCATAACTCCAGTTTATTAACCCTTTCTCTTGTCCAATCACCAATATTAGTGCTTGTAAAGGCTGTAAGGTCCCGTCCAACTGCCAACGTTTGAGCCATCCATGTGCAGAGCTCTTTGATGCCCATATTTCTCCTTTTGGAAGGTCACACCAACCACACCCTGTTATCAATATATACAGTAAGGTATTGAGTACATAACGAAATGAAGAATCTGGCATTCCTCGTTTGCGTTTCTCTTCCGGTTTCGGAAAAATATCCTCAAACAAAGACCACTCCAAATTACTCAGTCCTTCAAAACGTCCAGCCATCAGATGATATAACCCCTCTTACTCAACAGGCATATTATCACTTTCTGCTATTAGTGGGATAAGCTCATACTACTTAACTTCTTTAATACTTAAATCTCCATTTTTGTGCCCCACGAGTGTTCCAGCAACTGGGGAAGCGTTCCCCAGTTGCGTCAACTTTTTTTGGCGATGCCCCTCGAGTACCCCCCAAAGGGCGTTGGCGTTCGCACTTGACAATCAAGAGATAACTCACAATTCTGTAGAAGAATCTGTAATTTTCACTACAAAATTAGATCCGCTGACCCTGGGAAAAAACCCAAGAACTTACCTTCAATTGAGAACTGTGATATTTTGAGGTATTTGTTGCCCATAGTTGAGGAATATAGCTAGGAATATTGACAATATTTGTGATTTGGGAAAAGTGTTGAATCTTGCCCATGAGGTAATTACTCATCACTGACAACCCTGAATTCACCACTTCCCCCGGTAGCCTTTAGGCAAGACGTTTAGCTTCAAAAGTTTTAGGTAGTTGTAAAGGATCTGGCAGATTCGTAAATGCTAGTTCCCAACCATTTGCTAAGGTAAAAACTTTACCATCAGCTGTATCTACTTGCTTTACAACTTCTTCTTCTAAGTCTTTTTTTGGAACATAAGCTGTTAAGTGACCAGCAGAATTTTTCCGTAGCATTACTTTCATGAATTTTCCTCTTCTTCGTCTATATAATCCTGAGACTCTAATTCGTATTTTCTACAACCGACAACAAAGCCAGTTTCGATAAAATGCACCGCATAAATATAAGCTTTTTGCAAATATGTACCAATGCTGACTATGTAACCAACATCACCAATATTTGCTAGTACTTTTCCTAGTTCGACTCCGGGAAAAGTACCGTCATTTTTGATCAATTTACGTACCTTGACCTTTTCACCAATTTCAAAGTACGGTGGCTGATCTAGCTCTAATTCATCCAATCGCATGGGAACACCTCTGCTCCATAACTAAGTTCAACAGTTCTTGGGTAGTGAGGCTGCGTTTTTTCTCGATTGATTGATGACGCACAGCGTCTAATACTGATTGAGTTTCTTCTGGATTCATTACAATACCGTGTTCCTGTAGTAAACTAGACAATAAGTGCCGACCAGAATGTTTTCCTACCACTAAACGTCTTTCCCAACCTACTTCTTCGGGAGCAAATGGCTCGTAAGTAGTAGGGTTTTTGAGGATACCGTGGGCGTGGATACCAGATTCGTGGGCAAAGGTATTATCTCCAACGATCGCTTTCCAAGGTGGTACATTAGATCCAGAAGCTGATGCCACCAATCGAGATAATTCTAGTAAACGAGGGGTATAAATATTTAGGTCAGTGTAGTGGATGCGCTTCAGTGCCATGACAACTTCTTCTAAAGCTGCATTCCCGGCTCGTTCGCCTAAGCCATTGACAGTGGTGTTTACGGATACTGCACCTGCCTGTATTCCTGCCAAGGCATTGGCTGTTGCTAGACCAAAGTCATTATGGGTGTGAATTTCTATGGGTATGGACAAACTCATTACCAGTTGCTTCACTTTGGCATAGGTAGCAAATGGATCGAGAATGCCAACGGTATCGCAAAAGCGGAACCGGGAAGCACCCCACTCCTGGGCATACATGGCAACATCCTGGAGGAACTTATCATCAGCTCTAGAGGAATCTTCCCCTCCCACTGCAACCCATAGACCTTGATCTACAGCAAAGCTGATACTATCTTTGAGTTGTTGCAGGGTGACTCGCCATTGACCTTGAAATTTGGCAGCAATTTGGATTCCTGATACAGGAATTGAAATATGTACTCGCCTAAGTCCACAAGCCATGGAGGCTTGGATATCAGAGATCACAGCCCGGTTCCACCCGAGTAGTTTGGCTTCAAGACCTAGGTCTACGATCGCAGTAATCGCTTTTGTTTCTTCCACGCCCATGGCTGGAATTCCAACTTCCAACTCATGTACGCCAATGGCATTTAAAAACTTGGTGATCGCAACTTTTTCCTGTAAGTTAAATGCCACCCCTGCTGCTTGTTCACCATCCCGCAGTGTGGTGTCATTAATTAGGACTGGATACATATCAAAAATTCCTCGTATGGCATTGGTAATACTAATGGGTCATGGCATCATTCAAAATGAAAAATAGTGTTGATCTCAGGGGAAATTCTTCATTTTCTGACCAATTACCAATCCCCTAGAACCCATCCGGATGATAACCTGCAACAAATAAGCACCCATTAAGAATTCTTTTTACCAGTTTCTGGCTTAATATCAATAAATAAGAGATGACTCATATACGTATTCATAACCCGTAAAAAGAGTAAAATACTAAGTCCGGCAAAAAATGTAGAAATCATGGCGGTTTCCTTGTTTGTTTCCAATAGTGTTTCCAAGCAAAATCCAGATTCAGTTCCAATATTTTTTACCTGAAATAAACTAATTTTGGTCTTCTAACCAATCAAAAATTCTTTCTAGCTGTTCTAAAGAAACTAAACCATACTGCCAGAGGAGCATTGGTAAAGGACCATCACTCAATTTCTTTTTCCTTATGGCTACAGCTATATGTTCATGGGGTAGCTCTAGCTCATGGTGTAAAAAATAGATAAACTTGGCATCGTTGTGATACTTTACCATCATAATTGGTTTAACTTCTGTAGCAAGGAATAATTAACCTGGTCGTTTTGCTTGTGTTAGCAGTGAGCGAACTATGACCGCTAATCTATGTTAATATTCCCCTTTATTCTGGTAAATAAATTAAGAGAATATTCATGAGATTTAGGCTAGATGTTTACTAGTTAATCGTAGTAAAGTATTAAGACCTATAATTCATATAATGGATGTTAGGTACAGATATTAACAGCTAATTTACCTACTTTTTATATAAAGTTAATTAACAAGATATCGATTTGAATTCATAATTCATACTATTTGACTTAATTGGGAATAATTAGGGATAATTTTGAGCCGTTATAACTGAATAAATAACTCTTGTTTATAATTGCCAGCATTGACATAACCATGTAACTAACTCTTGACGAGTTCCTGTAGTTTGCATTATGGTGCTGCTGACTAAAATTGCATCGAGATCACTCCTGATTTCCACTTTGAGACAGCCATCAAGGGGACACCAGCACTTAATCTGTAATTGTTGGAGACGATAATAAATGTGCCAACGATCACTAACGGGAATATCTACTACTTGTATCCCTGGAATCTCTAAGTTACAAAGCTCTAACATGATCAATATGCCTGTGCATGAATGTCATCTAATTTTGGATTTAGGAAAGTCGAGCCGAACCGAGACTTTAGATAGTCTAATTTGTTACTCATTGCCATTATGGGTGAGGTTATGGAGTTGTTTTTCCAAGTGTTCAATACGACCAATTAAGGAACGAATTATATTAGCTTCCACATCGGGAAGTTTGCCGTGTTCTAGGGGAGATAGACGCTCTTCTTGACGACGGGAAACAATCCTACCAGGAATACCCACCACGGTAGAGTCAGCAGGGACATTCCGCAGCACCACAGAACCCGCACCAATACGGACGCGATCGCCAATTTCTAAATTCCCTAAAACTTTTGCTCCTGCTCCTATCACCACACTGTGACCTAAGGTAGGGTGACGTTTTCCGCTTTCTTTCCCTGTCCCCCCCAAGGTTACACCTTGATAAATAAGAGAATAATTACCCACTATTGCTGTTTCACCAATTACCACACCAAGTCCATGATCGATAAATACACCTTTACCAATTTCTGCCCCTGGATGAATTTCAATTCCCGTCAAGAAGCGTGCTATATGGGAAATTAATCGCGGAAAAAATACTACTTTATGGTGGTAAAAATAATGAGCTAGACGATGTAAACAAAGTGCATGGAAACCAGGGTAACAAAATAATACCTCTAGCCAATTACGTGCCGCAGGATCACGTTCGAAGATAATTTTAAAATCACTCTTGATTGATTCTAAAAAAATACCACAAAGTGAAGATTTTATGGTAAATGTCTTTGCACCAGTCGGCGTTTTTGCTATTGTTGAATTCCTACTATGATTAAGGGTTTGTTGCATCGCTACTGTCTGGTGAAAAGAGCCATATGTATTTTTCTGCTTATATCAGGTGACTCTTCTACATATGAAGATAGCGCTCGCTATTAGTTTTATTAAATTTATTAAACTTGCACTCATAACCATAAAGCTCTGACCTGTAAGAGCTTAAAATTTCCTTTGGGGTCAAGGTACTGGTATTTTTCTCCCAGAGTACTGGTATTTTTGGGGTTTAGGATTGAGTATTTATGTACTCACCGTTCAACCTATGACCTATAAGTCTTTTAATCATCTGAGACGATTTTTTTTTGCATAACTTAATATGTACTCATATTTATGTCAACATTAAGTTTTTTTATCTAATAAATAAGACTTCTGTATATCCAAACACTATCATTATCTTAGTATTTTGTTGGCAAAAAAACAAGTTTAGATATTCTATTCTTTTAAGAATATCTGTGTAGTTAGATACAATTAAAATTTAAAAAAAAATTAAAAATCGCATAAAACTTTTTGTTATGATGTAAAGGCATTTATCATAACTAAAAAATTCCCTATCACCACTCAGATAGTCATCACTATGATTCCCATGGAAGACATCATCAATCCAACAAAAATCGAGCCTTTGCGGTGGGATTAGGTTATTTTTGAAAAAGAAATTACCAGATAAAGCGGTTGAATCAACATATCCCATTTGGGCAACAGTGGATTTCGCTGTAATCTAGACTCCACTTGTTTCATAGCTTTCTTTGTTAGAGAAATCCCTTTTTGGTAAACAGTTTTACTTAAACTCAATATAGGATATAAGCCTTTCCAAGTCATACTCGAAGCCCAGAAAAGCATGACTTCAACATCAACAAGCTTCCCCCCCCATTCCAATGCTGGTCAAGAATACCCCAACAACCCTCTATGGAATTGTATTTACTATGGTAAGGAGCATAGTAAAGCAATTGAATTGGTATCTTTAGCAGATCAACAAACTCAACCATCCTTTTTTTTTATTGAGTTCTTACTCCACTACTTTCCAGACCATTATCAACTTTAATTTGTATCAGTTCGGTATCCTGCTTTTGTTCTGGTGTCATTGTCTTCCACCATTGAATTAGAGTATCAACAATAAAATCCCTGGTTTTATAAGAACAACTACCAAAGTTAATATACAATAACTGCCCACTATCTTCATCAAGCATCCCACAGGGAGTATATTTTTCTGTGCATCCCATCTCATGATCCTCAGCTTGATTGTCTCCTCTGGTTTTTCCACCACGAGAATTAGCCCCTATATTAACGGTAGCTTTGCAATCCATGCTTAGTCGTTTTACTTTGAGGCTTGTTTGTTGATTGCGGCTGAAATTCTTTGATGTTGTTGAAGATATCATCCGTTTGTGGAATTTTTTTTGAGGTTTGGCTTTTACTACTTTACGAAGACCATAGCCCATTCAATTCAATACTTGTGCCATTGTACTGGCGCAAGGCAATTGCTCCTGGGTAAATCCCTGTTCTTTGAGTTTTTCTAGTGCGGATGTTGCTGTTAACCGGATATAGGCTAAGGAAGTTTTAAATGTTGGGTCATGTTGAGAATCAGATTCTGCAATTTGTCCCAGGGATAATGCCACAACAGAAGAGGTTGTTTCTCCTGGCAACGCTTTGCTGTGCTAAAGGCTGATTGTAATCCCACACAGATTATCCCTGTTCTTTTTTCCCCTAAGCCTAACTCTATATTTTCTCTACCCCAACCGAATACTGTTTGTGCTAACCTTGCTGTACCTTGGCAATATTTCAACGTCATCTGAGCTTGAAAGCCCCGACGTTCTACTCCATTGATTTTCGATGCTGCCAACCGCAAGTCTTCTATTTGTGATCTTGTTAATGATTTGGGTTCCTCTGCTGGGTCTAGCATACTCCAAAATATTTGCCCTTTTTTTTTAACTCATCAACATTACATCTTACTTTCATTGGTAAATTATTTCTTCAAAATCAGCTTAGTACTTAATGGTGGTTTGTGCTGACAGAATTTGTGTTTGGTTTCTTGGCTAATTCTGTCGTACTAATTGCAGATGGGGGGCATAACCTCAGTGATGTTTTAGGATTGGTTTTGGCATGTCTTGCTAGTTTTTTATACTTCAAACGGCTAAAATTTTGATTTTTTTCAATGCCTGAAACTTGAGAGTTAATAAGCTGTTTTACTTCTTATGGTTATCACTATTAGCGGTAGCAATGCAGTTAGAGGTTGCTGCCTTCAAATCTGCAAAAGTAGCATAGTACTTAGAGTATAAACATTCATTTATAATAAATTTATACAATCTTTAAATCAAATTTAATTGTGGAGAATAGCAAGGTAAATAACATAGTTGTATCCCTACTGAACTCGCATATGTTTGTACTAATTTACACTTCTGACATCTGGGATTATCTAGTACAAGAACAATTGGTTTATTTAGCCCCAGATTACAGGCTAAGCGCATCTCAAATTCTATTGACAAGCAGGTTGAGAGGTCTGAGCATGTTGGGATAAACAAGCAGTAAGAACAGTCAGCATATAATTATTATCCATAGTGCCTCCATTAGATTTTTGGCGATTACTACGTTTCAAAGATTGCTCTAGGTTTAAAGCATTAAGAGCTATTCGCCGCAGAAGTGCTAACTCTTGTGGAGCATGACCAGTACGGACACCACAAGCATCTTCAGAAAAAGTGACATCTAAAGTCCAATGCAACCCATTTCCCACACCCCAATGAAGACGAATCACTTGTCCTAAGTTATGAGAATCACAATTTAAACTAGTTAGATAAAACTGAACTTCACCCACGGGTTGTTTTATTCCAAAGATGTGGTACCCGCACAACCATGACAACGCATTTAATACCAACCCAATTGTCTTGGTTATGCAAAGTTTGCACTTGAGAAATAGGAACACACCAAAATTGACGTTTTTCAGTATGATGATGACCTTTCTGTACCCGTTTATCATAACTATGGATAATACCTTTAAAGCCTTGCTCTAACTGTTGCTCAAACCAATTTTTCACTTGTCCGTAAAGTGTAGGATGATTACCTTTGAGTCCTAAAACATAATCTGCTTTTGCATTCAAGATTTGGGATGCAATTGCTGTTTGCGTACCCATGGCATCAATGGTAATAATACATCCAGCCATGTCTAATAATTCCAAGAATGCAGGGATTGCTGTAATTTCATTCCATTGATGTATCGTCTTGTTTTACTTCTCCTAAAACAAGACGATAAATCAATCGACCATGCACTAACTAGATGTAACGCTGATTTACCCTGTTCTCTATCATAGAAACCTTTGAAGGTTTTACCATCAATGGGAATGACCTGTGCTCCTGGGGCTTCAAGTATTGATTGTACCCAACGTCGAAAGCATCCCTCAAATACTTTTGGGTTAATGGGTTCAAACACCCGTCGAAAGGTATCTGCACTTGGGATGCCCTCTGGTAAAGCTAAAAATGGCTCGAACCAGTCGTATTTACTCAATCCATAATTTTCCATGTGCTCCCATCCCTTACCTCCTGCAATCACTGATACGTATTTCAATGATTAAAAATATCTGTTAATAAATCGACAGGGGTTTTTTTCACAGGTGGGTCTTCTATCTCACTAAAAATTAATGACATTTTTTCTGTCAATGTAGTAGCATTGGCTATACTCAAATTTTTTTGAGC
>CBZS010000671.1 GCA_000613065.1 Richelia intracellularis
TTTGTGATCTTGTTAATGATTTGGGTTCCTCTGTTGGTTCTAGCATACTCCAAAATACTTGCCCCTATTTTTTTACTCATCAACATTAGATCTTACTTTCATTGGTAAATTATTTCTTATAAATCACCTTAATCTTTACTCCAATTTCTGTAGAAGGGATTCCGCAAATTTACTAAAAATAGAGGACTACATTGCACAATCTGGCGTAGCTGAATCAGGGGATGATTTCACTAAATTTTCAACGATTTCTCAAACGATTTCTCAATGGTTTCAAACCCTAATTCATCCCGCACTTATGCAACGCCCACAATCTAGTAATATCAACGCCCTTTTCACTCTTAATAAACACACTCCAAGCTCCAAGAAAACTAATTTGTAATCTGTGAAAGTTATTGGGCTTTTTTTCGCAATAATTCAGCCCTTGCACTCATAAAACTATCATAGTGATCTTCAAAAACATTACTTGGGCAAAACACAAGAATTATAGATGTTTAGATTAGCTCATTTTTCGTTTTAAAATTATCTTGTAAAACATGTATTTTTTGTCTACAAGTAAAAACAGTATTTACACTTACGCAAGAAAAGTGAGTAGTAAGTGAACGCTGTTCCAGTGTTACAGAAATCTGTACAATAATCCTTTGTCCCCTTGGTGTAATCAATTCCATG
>CBZS010000672.1 GCA_000613065.1 Richelia intracellularis
ATTTCATTAACCCAGTGACCAAAAACGTGTTCGACCTTAGCTCTGACTTGAGAACGCTCTTGATTATCTTCTTTGTGTTTTGCAGTCAATGGATGATTGGGGTAGGCTCGTTCATGAATGTGACTGAGGAATTGTAAAATCTGTAGAATGTATTCAATAGATTCACTACCATAGGCACTATGTGCCCAAACCTCTTCCCCCTGGTTTTGCTCATCCAACACTGCCCCTAACACTTGGGAATCATCCACTGAGGCATCCGTCACTTGATAGCGACGAATAAAACCGTACTCCACATCGATACTGATGTGGTTTTTATAACCAAAGCAACTCTGACCATTCTTTTTTCTCCAGGGAGCATCGGTATCCTTCTGGGACAAGGGATGAGGCTTTTGCTAACAACTTTCGGGAATTTCTCCTTGGGCAAGTTTTTGCTTATCTTCCTTAGTATTATGCTGCTTGGGAACTGGAATCAGTCTGGAATCAGTCTGGCATCTACTATTTGACCCCCCTTAGCTTGCTAGCCTTGGTCTTTCAGCTAGCTATCAAATTAATTGCTCAAACAGTTATTCAATAAGACCCTGCTGCTTCAACTGCTGCCGAAAGAATCAAACTGTAGTTGCATCTGGTACTGGTTCTGCTAGCCCCAAGCCCAAAAATCAATCTCATGAACGATAGTCGGTCATTGACCTACTACTCCAGTTCTTCATCACTGATGTTGTACAGTTGTTGCAGCACAAGCATTTTGAACATGACTATTGTATCTATGGGCTTTCGCCCAGCATTATTTTTTCTGGCCTTGTCATGCACTTGTTCTAAGATCGGACGAAATTCTGACCACGGCACCGTCTCGTCTAACTTCATCAACAGGGTCTTCTTGCTTTCTAACTTCTGGTATCGCTGTTCAAGTTCCCCGATTTTTTTTTATTCCATGGCGATTTAACCCCAGGTTCTGCTCTCCCTATACTCTCATCTCGCAAGCTACTTGCTCAATTTTTCGAGGTGCCCGTAAAAAAATAGAAGAGGCGACCTTTGAGGAAGCAGACGAAAAAAAGAAACACAAAAGGTTTTAGAACCAATAAATCGAGGTAAATTAATATTAGATGCGACTTGTGCGCCAATTTATATTAGCTATCCAACAGATTTAGGCATATTAAATAAAGCCAGAAAATAAACAGAAATAATTATAGATTCTCTTTCTAAACAGATAAACGGAAGATTAGATAAAAAGCCAAGGACTTATCGAGGATTGGCAATAAAAGACTATATAGTAGTGGCAAAAAAAAGTCCTCCTCGGCACAAACAGAGAAGTAAAGCTATAAAAAGACAACTTCAATATATTAAAAGAAACCTATATCATATTTACGGTCTAATAAGTTTAGGAGCAACATTATCAGCTTTAACCAAAAGAAAATATAAGATGTTGTTAGTGGTCACAGAAGTCTATCGTCAACAGTTATGGTTAT
>CBZS010000673.1 GCA_000613065.1 Richelia intracellularis
CAGAAGTTTCAGGTAGCCTTTCATAGTCCTTACTTAATCTTCTACACCAATTGAGC
This sequence comes from Richelia intracellularis, assembly GCA_000613065.1. Taxonomy (GTDB): domain Bacteria; phylum Cyanobacteriota; class Cyanobacteriia; order Cyanobacteriales; family Nostocaceae; genus Richelia; species Richelia intracellularis_B. Next base: position 57 of record CBZS010000673.1, read on the forward strand.
CACCCGAAAGTTCTTTTTACAACCCAAGGTTTTGGTAAAAGGGTAAAATCCTTCTTTTCTAAGGGTCTGATAACCACTTCCACAATCCAACGAAAAACATCGATTATCCAGTGGGCAGAATCTTCCCCCCGATATCCTCCATCCATCCAGATAGTGTGCAGTCTTTTAACTTTATCTTTCATCTGATAAACCTGCCAGAACGTGTACGTTTATTCCCTGGACGTTCTGGCACACTTGCAGAAGTAACCAAGACTCGCAAAACTAGCCCTAACAAGTCAACCGGAATAAATCGCTTACGTCCATGTATTTCTTTTCCTGGGTCGAAACCAACATCCGTACAAATCATGGTTGCGGTTTCAACTGATTGGCTATCAAAGGCTGCTTCCCATGGACTTGGTTCTCGACTGGCTGCTACCCGAACCCATTGATATAGTTTGTCATGAACCTGAAGCCAAGTACGGTCTTTGCCCCATCTTCTGAAATAGCCATAGACTGTAGACCAAGGTGGTAAATCTCCTGGTAATGCCCGCCATGTACATCCTTGACACAGTACGTATCAAATCGCGTTTTCTACTGGGTACATACATGTTGTTGTACGTGGACGACTACCTGGTTTTGCCTCTGGTAACAGCTGTGGGATTAACTCCCACTGTTCCCACGTTAAATAGCTCGGATAATTCTTAGTCATTTGCTCACGGGGTGCTGTTTTCTATAATTCTCAGCATATGCCTTGTGAGCTTTTTTATGATACCTCCCACCTTTTAAAACATCCTCTCAGCACCCCTCATGGTCCATCTAGCCCCAGTGAGATCTATCCATCCTCTCTTTTATCAGGTGACGACAAGCACCCTCAATCGCCCCCGTGGCGATGGGGAATCCAGCTTTTAACTAATCGTCATATTTGAGGTATTTGGCATTGTTAAGTAAATATCTAGCACAGGTATCCACGGGTTTACGTTCTTGGGGGGTGAGTTTGGGTAAAGTCGCACTCCGGGGCATACCTGAGGCAACTGAACTTGATTTACCTTCAACAATATTGGGCTTTGCATAAGTGCGGGATGATTTCACTAAATTTTCAACGATTTCTCAATGCTTTCAAACCCTAATTCATCCCGCACTTATGCAAAGCCCAATATTGTTTCCATACTTATCAGTAGCTAAATCTGTAGGTGCGAACGCTCTTTGTGGTAAGTTCTTAGGAAAGGTTCGCAATGTGTGTTGATGAATTTTTAACCGTTGTTGCGCTGCTTGCTGTTCTTGGAGTAATCCTTGATAGTCAGCATCGTTAGGAGATTTAAATAATTTTAAAACCTGACCCTTACGGGCATCTCGATTAATCAAGTCTTAGGTTATCTGAGGGGGTTCGAAGAACTACAAGAAAGTGAAGTTGGGCAAAAAATAGCTCAACCTGAACGATTTCTAGTTGAAATCTCGCTCAAGAGAGCCAATTTAGACGCAATTATCCCACAGCTTTAGGATTTTGATTCTCCCAAAATTCATAACGTTTGAAGTTGTAGACTAAATTCTTCACTCCAATAGTCGCCTTGACTGACTGCTTACCAATGGAACCCATTAACTTGCCTCCCATTTCATTAACCCAGTGACCAAAAACGTGTTCGACCTTACCTCTGACTTGAGAATGCTCTCGATTATCTTCTTTGTGTTTTGCAATCAATCGATGATTGCCATAGGCTCGTTCATGAATGTGACTGAGGAATTGTAAAATCTGTAGAATCCATTCAATAGATTCACTACCATAGGCACTATCTGCCCAAACCTCTTCCCCCTGGTTTTGCTCATCCAACAGTGCCCCTAACACTTGGGAATCATGCACTGAGGCATCCGTGACTTGATAGCGACGAATAAAACCCTATTCCACATCGATACTGATGTGGTTTTTATAACCAAAGTAACTCTGACCATTCTTTTTTGTCCAGCAAGCATCGGTATCCTTCTGGAAGAAGCGATGAGGCTTTTGCTGCCAACTTTCGGGAATTTCTCCTTAAATTGAATACAATACATCAACCATAAGAATTTTGAGATTGCTACTCTACATTTGTAATCATAACTATTACAGTAGACATGAAACTGTAACCCGAAAAATTGAGAACACAGTAAGCATTGCTACATTAAAAAGTGGGCAAAATGCCCACATTACTTATTCAATGTATTCTTAATTGGTTGATTACACCATTACATTGTTAAAGATTGCGGATTAGTTTCAATCAATTTCCCTAAATATTGTAAAAATGCCGCAGCTTGTGCCCCATAAATAATTCTATGGTCGCTGGTCATATTTACCTGCATTTGTCGTTTTACACCAAACATACCATCATCAGTAGCAACCACTTGGGGACGGGATGCACCGATCGCAATTATGGAACCTTGCCCTGGTGGTAAAATGGCATCGAATCTATCTACCCCAAACATTCCTAGGTTAGATAGGGTAAATGTACCAGTACTGTATTCTTCTGGTTGTAATTTTTTCGCCCTAGCTTTATCTACTAAAGATTTCCAGTTACGGGACAGGGTATAAATATCCAATTGATCGGCATTTTGTAATACAGGGGTAATTAATCCACCATCATCCATGGCTACCGCGACAGCAATATTAATGGATGAAGGATAAGCGATCGCTTGGTTCTTATAAGCAGCATTGATAATAGGATGCTTTTGTAAGGTGACAGCCACAGCTTTTGCTAAGAGTGCTGTCATAGTTACACCCTTAGATTTAATTTGCTTATATAACTTGTCTAAGGCATCCGTGGTAATTGTGTAACCAATGTGAATTATGGGTACGGATAGGCTAGCAACCATATTCCGTGCCACAGCATTTTGCAATGTATTTAAAGGAACTGTTTGACCGGGGACAACAGGAGCTACAGGTGTGGGTGCTGGTGCTGGTGCTGGTGCTGGTGCAGCAACAGTTGTGGCAACTGGTGTAAGTGTAACAGAGATAGATGGTTGTGTCGTTTTACCCGCAGCTGCTTGAACATCTTCCGCCACAATTCGACCGTAAGGACCACTACCAGTGAGATTTGTTAAATCAATCTTAAATTCTTTCGCTAATTTGCGAGCTCGGGGAGAAGCAACAATGCGTCCAGAACGACTAGAACCATTGGAACCATTTGCAGATGCTAATACTGGTGTTGGAGCGGGTGTGGTATCTGGTTGAGAAGTGCTAGCAGCTACAGGTGTGGGTGTGGGGGTACTTTGAGATTTCCCTTGAGTGATCGCCGTTTCAATTTCGGCTTCAGTTTCTGCCAATAGCGCGATCGCCGCTCCCACTGTTGCACTTTCACCTGCTGGAACCATAATATGTGCCAGATATCCTTCATAGAAGGATTCCACATCCATATCTGCCTTATCTGACTCTACAACCACAACCGTTTCGCCTTTTTCTACCTTATCTCCTGGTGATTTTTCCCAGGAAACTATTTTACCTTCGGTCATAGTGGAACTGAGTGCGGGCATGAATATTTCGTGAATGCTCATAGGAAGATTTGGCGAATCGACAATTGATAGAATTTAACGGCTAGTGCCAGATTGAATTGTATCTTGACTACCGAGCTTGAATAAAAAAAATTGCAATATATTTCAGAGAGCAGCAGAGGAGTAGGGGAGTAGAAGAGGAGATATTAAATCCACAATCCACAATCCAAAATCCAAAATTTAACGGGGGCGGAACTATATTAGAACTTAATGGTCTAACTATGTGTATTTCTTATCACGACTGAACAACGCAAAAGATTGATCCGAAAGCAGGAAGCTAATTTATCACTATTCAATCTACAATGCGACGAAATAACTAAACTGTTTGAAATGGTTTTTAAGTTTTATGTCGGTAAAGTCAAAAATTTTGGTAGTTATGATTACAAGTATTTTTGCCACGACTGCTGCTGGTTTACGTATGATGATTTATCAAGCATCAACTCCAGTCAATGCGCCAAAAACTAATCAAGAGCAAACAAACTTACCCCCTGCAGTTCTTCCGGTTAGAAACTTAGTGGCAAATACTTTAGAAAGTGAATATAACACCATACCTTTAGAAGATATTAAGTATTCTTTGCAAGGAACGGATCCTAGATCACTCACCGTTAACGCTTTTTACAATATCAAATCTCAAGCAAAAACCAATCATGTAGAGGTGGTTTATCCACAACCCAATCAAGCGTTAGTTACCATTAGCGAAGTGAGACCTGTGGGTGATAGTGTAGAGGTGGTAAAGTATCGTGCTAGATTATCAACCTTTGGGCGTTCGCTACTGGTAAGTTCTCCCCCTCTGTGGCAAATTATTTGGGCTGGCTATAAGAAGCAATGTTCTTATCGTTCCGTGCAAAATGTCGAGACAAATCAGGTTGGTGGTTGTTAATTAATAGGGCTAGGGACAATGTTTGATTCTTGGGCGTTGCTGAATCAGGGGATGATTTCACTAAATTTTCAACGATTTCTCAATGATTTCAAACCCTAATTCATCCCGCACTTATCCAACGCCGATTCTTGCATTTTACTTGACTAAAGCATACAAAATCAATGGTGTGAGGAGTTTATTTTATTTTGTATTCACTGAGAAAAGCTAATATCCAGCAACTTAAGTGTATTTTCTCTTGGTAGCAGTATTCAAGGAGAAATCACAAACATCTAGGGCAAATTTTGGATATCACAATCATAAAATCATACCGTGCGATACTTACTAATTATGGGTGCAATGCTTGCACCCAGGTTCAGGATTGGCATTCCCAATAAATAGTGATTGCATAAGGAAGTTAATGTCCTTAAAAATATTCACCCCAATCGATCGCGTAGTGCTTGACGCATGACATCCACTGGTACAGAATCTCTTTGTAACCACATTTTTAAGGCGATCGCACCTTGTTGCACTAACATCTCTAATCCATCAATGGGGACTGCTCCTACTTGCTGTGCTTGGGCTAAAAATTGCGTCGGGTTGGGGGTATAAATCAAATCGTAAGTGATCGCTCCTGGTTGTAGATTTGCCATTTCTGCTTTACCAACAGGAGATTCCTCTACTTTAGGATACATCCCTACAGGGGTGGTATTAACTAGTAAATTAGTCTTAGGAAGCAATTGTGGTAGATATTCCCATTCATGGACTTGTAATTTGGCAGATAAGGGAGAATTTTCCCAACTTTGTTGAAATACTTGCAATTTTTCCATATTTCGCCCCAATAGATGAATTTGAGCAACACCCAACTGAGTTAAACCTGCCACTACTGCCCTAGCAGCACCCCCATTACCTAAAACCACCGCAACCTTATTACTCCAATCCTTATCATAATTTTTTAAAGGTGAAATAAATCCATCAATATCCGTATTTGTACCCAACCAGTGATTATCTTTGCGTACAACGGTATTTACTGCTCCTACGGCTTGGGCAATGGGGCTAATTTCTGATAATAAAGGTAATATGGCTTGTTTGTGAGGAATTGTAATGCTAAAACCCACCACACCTATAGCTGCAAAACCATCCAAAGCAGCTTTTAAATTATCTGGTGCAATGGGAAACGGCAGATATACATAGTCTAATCCTAAATTAGCGATAGCGGCGTTGTGCATCGCTGGAGAAAGTGAGTGTTGCACCGGATGCCCAATCACTCCCAGTAGTTGCGTTTTCCCTGTAATCATTGATTATTTATGGCTGACTATAGCCAGTTTATGATATTTACGATCGGCTTATGCTATGTAATTTTAATTTCCTGCTTTAAATTTATAGTCATTCCAAATAATAAAGAGATGTTTGTGTAAAAGGAAATATTCCCGAAAATTCATCTTGTAGTTCAAGCATATTGCTTGCTAAAAACATATAAGGGAGCAAGTTATTCCCACTGAAAAAATTAATTTAAATGACTATAGCGATCGCTTTGTCTGCTAAAGTTTTGAATTTTAAAGATTATTTTGCTAATATTTCAAGTGGGCATTTTAAAAGTATTTGGGAAAAAATAGGTATACCTTTAAGCTCTTGCTTTTCCCTATGTTATACACAGTAAAAAATATGCTGATATGTGATTACATGATGCAATGCACACAAGGGTTTTGCTATTGTCAAAGCTTATAACAAACGTAATTTTGACTCAAAAATAGTCCATTGAGTTAAATATTCATTTTGCTAGCCTCTTAATTATGGTGAAAAATGTTTATAGGCAGAGAAAAATAAAGAGCGGTAACATATCAAAAAATGGATGATAAATGCAGCTATCTGTCCAATAAAAAAAAGAGGTAATTCTCGTTGTTAAAAGCACCATTTCATCCAGGGTAAACGCATCTCAAATTCTATTGAAAACCGGGTTGAGAGGTCTCATCATGTTGGGATAAACAAGCAGTAAGAACAGTCAGCATATAATTCTTATCCATCGCGGCTCCATTAGATTTTTGGCGATTACTACGTTTCAAAGATTGCTCTAGGTTTAAAGCATTAAGAGCTATTCGGCCCAGAAGTGCTAAGTTTTGTGGAGCATGACCAGTACGGACACCACAAGCATCTTCAGAAAAAGTGACATCTAAAGTCCAATGCAACCCACTTTCCACACCCCAATGAAGACGAATCACTTGTCCTAAGTTACGAGGATCACAATTTAAACTAGTTAGATAAAACTGAACTTCACCCACGGGTTGTTTGATTCCAAAGATATGGTAACCGCACAACCATGACAACCCATTTAAGACCAACCCAATTGTCTTGGTTATGCAAAGTTTGCTGTTGATAAATAGGAACACACCAAATTTGACGTTTTTCAGTACAATGATGACCTTTCTCTACCCGTTTATCATAACTATGGATAATACCTTTAAATCCTTGAGATAACTATTGCTCAAACCAATTTTTCACTTGTCCGTAAAGTGTAGGATGATTACCTTTGAGTGCTAAAACATAATCTGCTTTTGCATTAAATATTTGGGATGCAATTGCTGTTTGCGTACCCATGGCATCAATGGTAATAATACATCCAGCCATGTCTAATAATTCCAATAATGCAGGGATTGCTGTAATTTCATTCCATTGATTTACCGTCTTGTTTTACTTGTCCTAAAACAAGACGATGTTCACTCGACCATGCACTAACTAGATGTAACGCTGATTTACCCTGTTCTCTATCATAGGAACCTTTGAGGGTCTTACCATCAATGGGAATTGCCTGTGCTCCTGGGGCTTCAACTATTGATTTTACCCAACGTCGAAAGCATGCCTCAAATACTTTTGGTTTAATGGGTTCAAACACCCGTGGAAAGGTATCTGCACTTGGGATGCCCTCTGGTAAAGCTAAAAACTGCTCCAACCAGTCGTATTTACTCAATCCATAATTTTCCATGTCCTCCCATCCCTTACCTCCTGGAATCACTGATAGTATTCCAATGATTAAAATATCTGTTAAGAAATGGACAGGGGTTCTTTCTACAGGTGGGTCTTCTATCTCACTAAAAACTAATGACATTTTTTCTGTGAATGCAGTGGCATTGGCTATACTCAAATTTTTTGAACTTTTAATCTTTGGTTTTGAAGATTTGAAACCGGTAGGCGCAAGCCTTCTTGTCAGAGATACCATTAGACTAAGCCGTTGAGTTAAGATAGACCCTTTGGGTCCTTACCATACTACTTAACTTGTTTAATACTTAAATCTCCATTTTTGTGCCCCACGAGTGTTCCCCAGTTGCGTCAACTTTTTTTGGCGATGCCCCTCCAGTACCCCCCCAAAGGGCGTTGGCGTAGCCTGCGCTTTGGCACGAAGTGCCCGTCGTTGGCGTTCGTACTTGACAATCAAGACATACCTCACAATTCTGTACAACAATCTGTAATTTTCACTACAAAATTAGATGGGCTTACCCTGATTGTATGTTGCTCATAAATGTTATATCTTCGACTCACACTATATAGCCAGAATAGAGAAATAATATTATATAGATTACTAATATACCTATCATTATAAAATGGTTTTTTACTGAAAATAGCTCATATAATTTCACTTTATGGCGTTGCATAAGTGCGGGATGAATTAGCCTTTGAAACCATTGAGAAATCGTTGAAAATTTAGTGAAATCATCCCCTGATTCAGCAACGCCCACTTTATTTGTAATGCAAATCATCACCTTGGGCGCAAGCATTGCGTGCGTCCCCAGAATATGTATTTACATTCTCGTGAATTGGTATAAATTTCCTGCTGCACAGCAATTAATGAGAAAGAAGCGTTACAATTATTAAAAATGCTTAACAATAGTTTGTAATATGTCATTAAACGCAATCTCTGCTATAAACCCCATTGCTGGTGAATATTGGCAATGGCAAGGTCATAACATTTACTATGTCAAAGCTGGAGAAGCTCAACTCCAACGTCCACCCTTACTATTAGTCCATGGCTTTGGAGCATCTACAGACCACTGGCGTAAGAATATTAGCGGATTGTGTGACGAATTTGAAGTGTGGGCGATCGACTTGTTAGGATTTGGGCGATCGGCTAAACCAAAACTACAGTACAGTGGTAATCTGTGGCGAGATCAACTCCGGGACTTTATTGCAGATGTAATTGGTCAAAAAGCTGTACTAGCAGGTAATTCCCTGGGTGGTTATGCTAGCCTGTGTGTTGCGGCTCAATCTCCTGATGTGGCAGCGGGTTTGGTATTATTCAACAGTGCGGGTCCTTTTAGCGATAATCAAACAACTTCTAATACAGAATCAAAGCAAAAACCCAAGTCAGTGACAAAATTATTCGGTAACACTCTGCGGTGGGCTTTTCGTCAAAGATTATCTCAATTTCTCCTCTTCCAATACATTCGTCAACCTTGGGTAATTCGTCGCACCTTGAAAAAAGTGTATGTTGACCACAGTGCAATTACTGACCAGTTGGTGGCAGATATTCGTCGTCCTTCTGGAGACAAAGGTGCGTTTGATGTATTTTGCTCAGTGTTTAGTACTCCCCAAGGAGAAAATAACGATGCATTACTTAAACAATTAATGTGTCCCCTACTACTATTGTGGGGAGAAGGAGATCCATGGATGAATACCAGGGAGCGATCGCAAAAATTCCGTCAATATTATCCTGAACTAACAGAGCATTTTTTACAAGCGGGTCATTGTCCCCATGATGAGGTTCCCCATCAAGTGAATCCATTAGTCAAAGATTGGATTTTGGCAAATAATTTGGTTGTTTAAGTTGAGAACCCCTACTTCTCTAAGAATTAGGGGATATGTTTATTTATAACCCACATTTCGCACTTAAAAATCTAGCACAAAAATCTACATAGTTATTTCCGATTAAAAGTAAATAATAAGACATAAGATGTTCAGTAAATCCGCCTCGCCTTTAGAAATAAACCTGCGCTCCGGAAGTCGTTGAAGCTTGGATTGCTTAGAAAAAATTGATTACAAGCTTTTGATAAAACTAAATATATATTGGTTCAATCCAAGTGAGACATTTTTTACCCTAAAAATATTTCAGGGTGAAAAATGTCTCCCATCGAAAATACAGAAATTAAAAATATCGACCACTTAGGAATAGTAGCAGGGTTAATTGATGAAATAGGAATAGTTGAAATAATTAATTCTAAACTAGGAATAGATTCTCGTGAGAAGATTGCATCGGGGATATTAGTCAAAGCTATTTTAATTAATGGATTGGGATTTGTATCAAGACCTTTATATTTATTCAGTCAAATTTTTGATGATAAAGGGATAAAAATGTTATTAGGAGAAGACGTGGAAAGATATTATTTAAATGATGATAAAATTGGAATAGTCATGGATTAATTATATAAGGCGTTGCATAAGTGCGAGATGAATTAGCGTTTGAAACCATTGATAAATAGTTGAAAATTTAGTGAAATCATCCCCTGATTCAGCAACGCCAATTTTTCTAGTCCGATAATATTTAATATCTGTTCGCCACCCAACATGTGAACAATATCATTGAGCATATACCTCCCAGTATAGTCTGACATAGACCTACTCCAGTCTCAATGCTTGTGAGAAAATGGAATTGAAAAGGAAGCAACAATTCCTCTGAGGTTGGCTGAAAGTATAGCTTAAACAATATCTATCTGAAAGGAATTTGTATTAATTTTTACTGCGAGTAACCCCACCAACTCAATGTCTCAATCTAAAGATTCAGCAATTTGTTCCACAGTTGCACCCAAATTCAACATCAAGGGAACTGCTTCTAATTTACCTTCTAATTTACCTTCTTGTTTACTTTCTTGTTTACCTTCTTGTTTTGCTTCTTGGTAGACTTTGGTTTTTTTTACTCGCTAAATCCAAACATTTGCTCTATCTCCTTTCGACTTTTTTGGGGAAATTTGTAACCGATAATTGTTTCTATTCGTTCGATAAATTCCCGTTGTTTTTTTTCCGAGTCTATTTGTTGTTTAGGAAGATCGATTAACTCCCTGCCTTTAGTGACAGCGTTTGATTCATTCTCTACTACTAATTTAACAGTTCCAATGGCGAACGATGACGATGCTGGAAATTCAAGTTCATCTAAGTCGATGCGGGTAACTCGCCCAGATGTAAGTAATTCTGTATACTTTTCTGTTTTACCTGTGTCGATATTGCGACTGGGGTACACAATCACTGCAGGCCAATTGTTGGTAAGTTCTGCTTTATGGAGGTAAAGAAAAATTTCCGGAAATAGCCGAGAGTAGAGTTTATCATCAGGTTTAAATTGGACTTCCACGAAGTAGATAGGAGAAGATGGGTTGTTTTTGGGAAGAAACACACCATCGATAGGGAAGGCTATTTGTTTGACTTTAACGGAGGAGAAATCGTAGGTGTTGGCAGTTTCAGGGGGTTGGTTGATGAGTTCAAAGAAGATAGTAGGGAAGGTTTGAAATAAGCAGTAGAAGATTGTATCGGTTTTCACACTGGTTTGTGTTGATCTGGCTGGTGCAATTTTAATTTTACAATTTAATAGGAGCAAGTAGACGATCGCGCAATTCTTGGGTAGTAAATTTCGCTTAGTTCTTTGTCATAATTGATCGCAATAATTATTTTTATTTATTCTCCACAAAGATCGAAATGTTGGGTTATATTTCGCTCTATCCAATCTACTTACTGAACATTATTTATAGGGAATTTACCAATATAATACTAGACCAAATTATGTTAAACAGCCATTATGTCAATTTATAGATAATTAGTAGTAAATAAAAATTTGTAATTCTTCACAACCCCGACTTATTTAAGAAATCGGGGTTCTTGCTTTTCATCTGTTTCTCAGTCAAATTAACGTTGACAATCAATCACACATTAAAACGGAATAACATCACATCGCCTTCCTTGACAATATATTCTTTTCCTTCACTGCGAACTAAGCCTTTTTCCTTGGCTGCACCCAGGGAACCTGAATTTACTAAATCCTCATAACCAACGGTTTCGGCGCGAATAAATCCCCGCTCAAAATCGGTATGAATTACTCCCGCCGCTTGCGGTGCAGACATTCCCGAGCGAATTGTCCAAGCACGGGTTTCTTTCTCCCCAGATGTGAAATATGTCCGCAAACCTAATAGAGTATAGGTAGCACGAATTAAGGATTTTAAGCCCCCTTCTTCTACTCCTAAAGATTCTAGGAAATCACCTCTATCTTCTTCTGGCAATTCAATTAACTCGGCTTCGACTTGAGCAGAAATAGTCACTACTTGAGCATCATCTTTGGATGCAACTGCTCTTACCTGTTCCACAAACTCATTCCCAGTCGCTAAATCATCTTCTGATACATTCGCGGCATAAATAATGGGTTTAGCAGTAAGCATTCCCAAGTGTTTAATTACCTCTATTTCCTCTTCATTTAAATCCACTTGGCGGACTGATTTACCCTCATTTAAAGCTCCAGCTAATTTCTCTAAAACAGTTAATTCAGCCTGGGATTCCTTCTTAGCACGGGCTTGCTTACGGGTGCGTTCTATGCGTTTTTCAACCTGTCCTAAATCAGCGAAAACTAACTCTAAATTAATAGTTTCAATATCTCTTGCGGGATCTACGGAACCTGCAACGTGAATAATATCGTCATTTTCAAAACATCTTACTACGTGAACGATCGCGTCTACTTCTCGGATGTTAGATAAAAATTGGTTTCCTAACCCTTCACCCTTACTCGCACCCTTCACTAATCCTGCAATATCCACAAATTCTACTCGTGCGGGGACAGTTTGCTTGGATGCGGAAAGCTTGGATAAAACATCTAACCGTTCATCTGGTACGGAAACCACACCGACATTCGGCTCAATGGTGCAAAATGGGAAATTTGCAGCTTCCGCTTTAGCATTAGCTACCAAAGCATTGAATAAAGTAGATTTTCCGACGTTGGGGAGTCCGACAATACCAGCTCTTAGCATTTTAGATTTTAGATTCTAGATTTTAGATTGGGAAGCATCCCTATTTTTAAAAAACGGTTTGTAGTGGGAGGATCTTGCTCCCTACTATTCATGGAAACGGGCTTCTACCCTATTGTTCATGTAAATGGGCTAGAAGCCCGTACTACAACAAGATAAATTTACACATTGTTGGGATACTCCCTTGAGATTGGACAATCTGAATTGTGTCCGTATAAATCAGGTTGACAAACCACTAAGGGATTAACCTAACATGAGAACTTTTTATTTTTCCTCTTTTTTTGGCGCACCGTTACTTGCACCATGAATCTTCATCCTATTATTATTCCCATGCCATTAACCTGCAATTCGGATTTTTCCCAAACAAGTACTCCTCTCTTAGATACTCTGTGGGATTCTGCTAATAAACCCCACACTGCTTTTTACACCCCTGGACATAAGTTAGGGCAAGGAATTTCACCCCGGTTAGCTACCTACTTTGGAAAAGATGTGTTCCGGGCTGATTTACCGGAATTAACAGCTTTAGATAACTTATTTTCTCCCACGGGGGTAATTCAAGCAGCACAGGAATTAGCAGCGCAAGTTTTTGGTGCTTCCCAAACATGGTTTCTAGTCAATGGTTCTACCTGTGGGGTAGAGGCGGCAATTTTGGCAAGCTGTGGTAGTGGAGATAAAATTATTTTGCCCCGGAATGTGCATTCATCGGTGATTTCTGGGTTAATTCTCTCCGGTGCAATTCCCATTTTTGTCAATCCAGAATATGACCCAGTTTTAGATATTGCCCATAGTATTACACCTCAGGGGGTAGCCGCAGCCTTAGAATTACATCCCGAAACCAAAGCAGTGATGATGGTATACCCCACCTATTATGGAGTTTGTGGAGATGTAGCTGCGATCGCAAATCTTGCCCATGAGTATAATATACCTCTGTTGGTAGACGAGGCACACGGCGCACATTTCGCTTTTCATCAGCAACTCCCTACTACTGCTTTAGCAGCAGGTGCAGATTTAACTGTCCAGTCTACCCATAAGGTTTTAGGTGCTATGACTCAAGCATCTATGTTACATATACAAGGGAAGAGAATAGATCGAGACAGGGTACATAAGTCATTACAATTATTACAATCTACAAGTCCCAGTTACTTACTTTTGGCTTCCTTAGATGCTGCACGTCAGCAAATGGCTATCTGTGGGGAAGAGTTAATGTCTCGCACTTTGCAATTAGCAGCACGAGCTAGAAGTCGCATTAGCCAAATTCCCGGATTGTCAGTATTAGAAGTACCAATTTCTTATTACCCTAGTTTTGTAGCTTTAGATGGAACGCGGTTGACTGTGACCGTTTCCGAATTGGGTTTGACTGGTTTTGCAGCCGAAGAAATTTTAGACGAACAACTGGGCGTTACCTGTGAATTTGCATCCCTGAAAAATCTTACTTTTATTATTAGTTTGGGTAACACCAAAGAAGATATTGATTATTTAGTACAAGCCTTTAGCATTCTGGCACAAGAATACTGTCAACCAGTTGAGCAGCAAAATATGAGTCACCCTTGTGTTTATCCTATTCCTGAGGGTATTAGTAACTCTATATTGATGTTGCCCAGAGAAGCATTTTTTGCCCATACAGAAGCATTATCTATTACAAGTGAAAGAATTTGCGATCGCATTTGTGCAGAAATTGTTTGTCCTTATCCCCCAGGAATACCTATCTTAATGCCGGGAGAGGTAATTTCTCAGTCAGCTTTGGCATACTTGCAACAAATTAAACAAATGGGAGGATTTATCAATGGTTGTACGGATACGAATTTTGAGACAATTAAGGTGATAAAGATTTAATTAGTATTGTTGTGAATACTGGGATGATTGGGGTTGATACGACAATTATGGGCGATTATGGTTGATGCTCTCTGATAAAATCATCTGGCATTTATGCAATGCCTGAATCTACAAGTGATACCAAGTTGCATTTTATCATGGTAGTTGAAGTCAATGAGATTGTGACTCGGCGAGAAGTCAAGCTCCGCTCGTCTACCTCCGTTGCAATCACTGGCTACTATCTTTGAATGCAACTCAGTATGAATTTGGGGCTTTTATCATTCTTTGCTGATGATGGGGGGGATGGGCGATAATTAGGGAATCCCAAAATCCAAAATCTAAAATGGTGTTACCATCTGCAAATTTACTCAGTTCATTTCAAGAGGCTTACCGCAATTTGGAACTGTTACCTTTGATTGAAGAAAAGGGGTTAAAACAGTTTCGGGTGGAGTACGGTGAGGATATTATTGATGAACTGATACAGCTGGTTGAAGATAGCCCCAATGCGGATGGTAAGGTAGTGTTCACGGGACATTGGGGATGTGGTAGGTCTACTTTATTAGCAGAATTTGGACGGAGAATAGAAAGATAAAATAAGTATTTTGTGGTGTTACTTTCTATTGCTGACAGCATAGAAATGTCAGATGCTAATCATATTAATGTCCTGTTTTCTCTTGCTGTTAATTTAATGTTAGAAGCGGAAGCTCGTCAAATTGATATTCCTGCTTATACAAAAGATGCGATTAATAAATGGTTTCCTACTCGCATTCGTACAGAAGAGAATAATATTGAAAGTGAAGTTAGCAAAGATTTCAATATATTTCATTTCTTTAGTGCAAAGCTGAAGGTTTACTCAAAAGTTCGTTATGAGCTAAACCATGAGTTTGAACGTAAGGGTTCAGAGTTATTTCCCCAGTTAAATATTCTTGTCGCAGCGATTCAAGGGACTAAAAATCAAAAAAAATTAGTTGTTATTGATGATTTAGATAAACTAGATTTAGCAGTAGTCAAGAATTTATTTAAAGATAATATTTAAGCCCTGTATTGACCATAATTTCGGATTAGTTATACAAAAGATATATAAAATACATTCAATTTTAAATATACTTAAATTCGAACAAAATAGTGATAAAATTTGACACACGAACTTGTTGGGTTAAATCAAGTAAATTAACCCAGTAGGACAGTTATTTAAAATCAGAGAGCGCTATTACTTATTAATCCAATCATCTCATTAACCAGGGCAAGGTAGTCGAGATAAACGCTCATAAATCATTGCAACGCCATTCCTTGTAAGGGCAAGCACTACTAATTGCAATTAAAACTAACACTCGTTGTTTGCAAATCGTAATCACAGCCCCTAGCTTTAATAATTTTGTGCCTATAGTTCCAATTTTTGCATTTTTTAATTCTGTATTTACTAAGCACTTTTCTCCCAGGTTATTCAGTAAAATGTAGGCAATAGCTGTAAACCATAAACGTAATTGGTTCCCCTCAAATGTATGTGTACTTGTTCTATCACTTTGTAAATCTAATTTTTGTTCTTTGAGATAATTTTCCGGCGTTGCCTCGCGGACAGTCTTTTTGAGTATAAAGTCGCCCTGGAGGAATTTGTTTAATGGGGAGCAAAGTCACTACAAATCGACGATTGACTTCTTCATTGCTATAATCGACCTTGGCTACTACACGACGACTACGGCTCCAACTGTCTAATGTTTGATAGTCAAGAGAACAATACCAAACTGAGTTATTAACAAAGGCTGCCGCATCTTTTTTTAAATGTGCTTCTCCAGGAAATAAGCTTTTAAAAAACTCTACGATGGGTTGTATTTTTTGTGAATATTCTTGGGATGCACGATATTGAATTGGTTGCGATAGCTCGAGTAGACGAGGATTTTCAGCAAGTCCGAACACATAATCAATATCAGTTTAATCTTCACACCAAGCCATTATCTCTTCTCTGGAATAAGCACTATCCCCACGGATAAGAATTTTCACCTTTTTCCATGGAGAGCGTATTATTTTTATTACTCTTTGTAATTCTTCTAATCCCCATGCTGCCGGGTCTAAGTTGGATGCACGAAGTTTTGCCGCAAGTAAATGTTTACCACAAAAAATATAAAGGGGACCATAACAATATCCTTTGTAATACGGATTAAAGAATCTTTCTTCTTGATGACCATGAACTAAATCATCCGTCACATCTAAATCTATTATTATCTCTCGCGGTGGCTGATGATAAGATTCTAAAAATAGCTCAACTAAAAGTGTTTCTATTGCCTTAGCATCATAGTCAATACGATGATACCGACTATTTTCTATTGAAGATACGTCTTCTGGACAATGTTCGAGACGATTTAAGGTGCTTTTCCCCGCCAAAGTCATTAATTCTTGTTCTGAGTTAATAACCTTTCCTACCGCAAGTGCGAATATTGGAGCGTGACGTAGAATTTCATGATCATTTATTATGTCTTCATAGCCCATGATTAAGCCATATATATATCCTTTGTGCAATTAAGTTATGAACTGTATATAAAACTTTATTGGGGTCTCGGTAATCTTTGAAACATCTTGCAAATCGTGATGTTATTTCACTTTTTCTGTCTAGTTCCGCAATGAATGTTAACTAACCCTGCATCCGATGTTACAGGCTCTCCCTTTAAATTGACTACAACTGGACATGACTTTACCTGTCCAAATACAAACTGTTCCGGTATAGAATGATCTTTATTTGGGGTCATCCTTTAAACTGCTGAGATTTTGTTGCAATATACATACATTTTGGCAGTTTTAGACCCCTCTTTTTTCATTCAATCTTGGTGATAAATCCGGGTAAAGCACTGGAATTACAAAAAGAATTGCGTTTAGAGGAAGACTATGGAAGCAGCTTGAACAATTTAGCTTTACTCTACAAATATTAAGGGAAATACGAGCAAGCACAACCCCTCTACCAAAAAGCTTTGCTGTTAACAAAACAGCTACTGGGAGAAAACCATCCCCTATACGCAAGCAGCTTGAACAATTTAGCTTTACTCTACAAATATTAAGGGAAGTACGAACAAGCACAACCCCTCTACCAACAAGCATTGCTGTTAACCCACATTCCGCAGGTGCGAACGCAAAATGTTGTATTTTTGAAATATGAGTTTTTCAGAATCACAAATCAAAGTACAAGATATCGAGCACTTAGGCATACTGGCAGGGATTATTGATGAAATGAGTTTGGTTGATTTGTTCAACCAACTGCTTAGAACTCATCCCCAATAAATAATCAGCGCAGGCCAAGTGGTCAAAGCAATGATTATTAATGGCTTAGGCTTTATCAGTGCACCACTATATTTATTTGAGAAGTTCTTTTAAGGGATTGCAACGGAACATTTATTGGCAGAGGGAATACAACCAGAACATTTGAACGATGAACCCTTGGGCAGAGTCTTAGACAAACTATATGATCCAGGATTAACGGAAATTTTTATCCGAGTCCCACTATCAGCAGCAGATAGATTTGGAGTGAAAATGGACAGCTTCCACTTGGATTCAAGTTGATTTCATGTACATGGGGATTATGGAACTGGTACTCCCGGATTTCTCACTTGTGAGAAAAAAACACTTGGATGAGCCAGATTTAGGATAAATTAATTAGGTGCGACTCTTTTAGTAAGACGGGGAGTGGAACTTAGACAGGTATTGGAAGAGGTGGAGGGGTATTAGAACAACGAGCTTTGAGAACTTGCTTGCTCAAAGGAATACCACTAGAGTACAAAGCCAGGTGATTGCGTTTATGTTCTTGTTGTAGATGAAGCTGCCAATACTCATCCCAATCGCCATTGATGTATAAAGAACCCAGGGGTAAAACAGCCTCAGCACCCCTCATGGTCCATCTAGCCCCAGTGATATCCATCCTGTCTTTAATCAGGTGGCGACAAACACCCTCAATCACCCCCGTGGCGATTAATCGTCATATTTGAGGTATTTGGCATTGTTAAGTAAATATCTAGCACAGGTATCCACGGGTTTACGTTCTTGGGGGGTGAGTTTGGGTAAAGTCGCACTCCGGCGCATACCTGGGGCAACTGAACTTGATTTACCTTCAAGGATAAGCTGTAAAGTTTGCTCTCCCAAGGATCTGCCTGTGTTGAAGTCTGAGAATAAAAGACAAATGCAGCTTTCCACAAATACTCAATCACATGGATAATATCCCTGTCTTAGTCCATGAGAGAGAATATTGCTGTGCTGGTAGATTAAACTCCCCATCCAAAGGAAATAGGGTATTTATCTTTCTTCCTCCATAACCGATTCTATTGGCGATTACTGTGCCAAATAATGTGGTCAATTTCCGCGACAATTTTTTCTTGTGTCTTCTGTTTACTGAGTCTGTGCCTGCACACTCTCCCTCTATTTCATCTTGAGTGCGTTTATCAAAATATCTTTGTTTGTAACAACCGTGTCAATAGTTCGTATCCATTCTCAAGTAACTTACTCTCTATCTGGGAGTGTTCTAACCCACAAATGCTGTCTGAGTCTAACCAACTAACTATCTGTTCAAATAGTTCTCGTGCTTGTGACCAAAACATACCTTGATTTTATGTAGATCCTTGCATAGGGTTTGGAACTGTTCCTGTTTTTTCACTTTTTACAAGCCAATTCCATCAAGTACATTTTTGGCTGTCAATACGACTGTGGTTGACTTGTCATTTATTATTCTTATATAATACTCCGTCTTACTAAAAGAGTCGCAGCCGAATAATTTTTATTTGGGGTCATCGTTTAAACTGCTGAGATGATTTTGTAATATACATACATTTTGGCAGTTTTAGACCCCTCTTTTTTCATTCAATCTTGGTGATAAATCCTGATTGTGCTGATGATGAAGCATCAGCACAATCAGGATTAATTACAATTACATATGGTTATTCTAGAGACCACCGACCAGATTTGAAACAATTTATCCTTGACTTGATGTGGAGTGGTGATGGAGATATGCCTTTATATTTAAGAGTTGCACATGGTAATAAAGTCGATTCTGCCATGTTTGGAAAACTTATGGCAGATTTCCACAAAGAATGGCAAATTGATGCTTTATTTGTTGCAGATGCAGCCCGCCCTTTACACTGAAGACAATTTGCAGATGATAGTCTCATTCAGATGGGTATCTCGAGTGACTGCAACCCTAAATGCCGCAAAATAACTATTAGAAAAGAACAGTATTGATGCATTTGTATCAAGTCAAATCCCAGGATATCGTATTGCCCCCTGTTGTAATGATTCTGGTGGTGTGCGACAACGGTGGCTAGTCATAGAAAGTGAAGCCCGTAAAGAATCTGACTTAAAACAACTGGAAAAACAAACGTCTGACCAAAAAATATACCCAGGCACAATCCCAACTACGAAAATTGTGTCAACAGGAATTTGCATGTGGCGAAGATGCATTCAACGCAGCCAAATTACTTGAGAGTCAGTTGCCATTTGATCAACTTGCATGCAAATATTGAAGTTATTGAATATGGCCAACACCGGGGACGTGGTAGACCTGGCAAGGATTCTCAACCTACCCTAATTTCCCATATTCAAGCCGAAATTTTACCCAAAGAAACTGCAATTACCATTGCCACAGAACAGGCTGGCAGGTTTATTCTTGCCACCAATGTTCTTGATGCCGACAAACTTAGTAACGAAGATGTTTTACGTGAATATAAGGCACAAGAATCTACAGAACGTGGTTTTCGGTTTCTCAAAGACCCATTGTTTTTTACTTCCACTGTATTTCTAAATTCAAGGAAAAGAGTGGCGGCTTTGGCAATGGTTATGGGTTTGTGTTTGCTAGTTTACAGCCTAGGTCAGAGGGCATTACGCCAATCTCTAAAACGAGGCTCCCAAACAATTCAAAATCAGTTAGGTAAACTAACTGCCACTCCTACTTTACGTTGGGTGTTTCAATGTTTCATGTCAATTCATTTATTAACGTTGGCTTCTTTCAAACAGATTTCCAACCTCAGTGAACAGCGGTGCTGAATTCTACAGTTTTTTGGTGCTCCCTGTCGTAAATATTATCTTCTTTGCTAACTAACCTGCGGAATGTGGGCTTAAGAAAACAGCTACTGGGAGAAAACCATCCCGATTATGCACTCAGCTTGAACAATTTAGCTTTTCTCTACAAATATCAAGGGAAGTACGAACAAGCACAACCCCTCTACGAAAAAGCTTTGCAGTTAAGAAAACAGATACTGGGAGAAAACTATCCCGATTATGCACTCAGCTTGAACAATTTAGCTTTTCTCTACAAATATCAAGGGAAGTACGAACAAGCACAACCCCTCTACGAAAAAGCATTGGATATTGCAGAACGGGTTTTGGGTACAAATCATCCCAATACGGTGACTATTCAGGAAAACCTGGAAATTTTACGTGCAAAGTAAGGAGCAGGTGGTTACTGTCTTCTTCTACAAGTTAGGCATAATTTCTGTCAATAATTTCCCTGGAACTTTTGATAAAGCCAGATTTTGTCCTTGTATACCTAACTTATCGTGGAAAGCACGTACTGTTTTAGTAATATAATCTAAGGTGGCTTGATAAGTTTCTGGATGATGTTGAAAACCCTCCAAAGCCTGCAAGTGATTATCTAGTGCTGCCTCTAAATACTGAGAAACTGTACCCTTATCTCTTACACCTAAATTTTCTGTTGCTAGCTGATAATATGCCAATCCTAAATTATTATGGGTAGCAAATAAGTCAAAACTCAATGTAGCCTCACCTAAAGAATGAGCTAAAGCCAGAGCTTCATCATAGGCTTCAATGGAATTTTTGAGTAAATCTTGTTTTTGCTCTAGGGGAGTTTCAGCTAAATTTGCTGAATGCCAATAGGCTGTACCCAAATTATTTTGGGTAGTAGCACAGCCCACAGGTAAACTGGCTGGAGTACGATATTTTAAAGCCTCTTGATAAGCTGCGAACGCTAACTGTAAATTTTCTTTTGGTTGTTCGTATTGGGCTAAATTCCAGTGAGCAGTACCAATGTTATTTTGTATCATCCCATATTTCAGAGGCTCTGAATCAGCACTGTAATATGCTAAGGCAAGGTTATAAGATGCGATCGCATCTTGTAAGTGGATAATGGGTTGCTCATACTGGGCCAAATGCCAATAGCCAGTTCCTAAGTTGTTCTGACTAGATGCATATTTGCTCGCTTCTGCCGCTGAGGTACGGTAACACAGTGCTTCGTTATAAGCGTATACCGCTTTTCGCCAATTGTCTGCTGGGTTTGTGTATCGGGCTAAATCACCATAAGCCGTTCCCAGATTACTTTGAATCCTGGCATAAATATCGGTATGAGTATCTGGAGAGATGAATCTTAGTGCTAAAGAATAAAATTGAATTCCCTGCTCAATGTAGGATTGAGACTCTTCCGAATTAGTAGGGATACGATGTAACATCCAATACATATTACCCAAGTCATTTAAAATATCAGGTACTTGGGGGGAGTTTTCATCATAGGTAATGGCTTCTTGGTAAGCCATTATTGCCACCATCAGATTTTCTACAGTGGTATGTCCTTCCTCAATTTTTTGTCTGTATAAATTGCCAAGATTTTGATAGGCTACTGTTAGATCTTCAGAAGAAGCTTGTTGAGCGTGTAATTGCTCTATTTCCTCCACGAATACCCTGGCTTCCTTTTCTTCCTCTGTTCCTTCATTACTGAGATTATTAATGGTGCTGAGGATTACTTCGCTTAACTCGTTACTAATATGAGACAAAGTAAATGGTGTGGATAGCAATGTTGAGTTGGTAGCAGCACCATTCTGCTCTGGAGAATCAGATTGTATTAATTCTAACTCAACTGCTTGTGCAGGTTGTAATAATTGTTCCTGGGATTGACCATCATCCTGTACAGGTAAGGATTTGGCTAAATCTAGTTCTGATTCTTGGGGTGATTCTGAAATTAGCGACCGCTCTAAATCATTTAAATTATCTAATTCTTTTAAATCTTTAATATCACTAGGTTGCTCTTTTGGTAAAGGTTCTGGAGATAACTGGATTGGATTTACTGGTGTTGGTTCTCCTGCAAAAGCAAATACTCCCGTGCGATATTGCCAAAACTGTGGGGCTGACTGCTTAATTGCATATAACCAGGGACGGGGAACCCACAACAATAAACTTGATTCTAGACAACGGTTTAATTCGGGATTAGATGAATACTGTTCGATTAAGCGTAAATACTGTAAAAATAGTCGCTGTATAGCCACTGGTTGCCTAGTTAAAAGCTCTACCCCCACAATTTGAAAAGTAGGGATAGGCATTGGGTTACCAGGACTATCCGAATTGCCACCCACAAGTGGTGGTGGATATTTAGTCAACCATTGATTGATTTGAAGAATGGGGTTAGGATCGGTTAAATTTAGCCGCAGGGTAACAATACGGGGATAAGCAGGGGTACTGGCTTCCGGTTCATTATCCGAGTGATGTAATACCTGTGCCAAAGGATATGCCAAAGTGGAGTGCAAATGAGCCGCAACTTGATTTCTCAAACTTAAGTCATCACACACTGCTATAAAAATCTGTCGTCGTAAACCAAGACTCAAGGAGAGCTTGAGACGGTGATATACCTGTTTATTCCAAACATAATTGTCTGTGTAGCGAGTATCATTCACACTCATGGCGACTCAATAGCCAAAACTTAGTTTACATCATGGACACTTGCTGGTATTAGATACCGTCAATTCAAATAGGATTTTGCACAGAATCAAAAATTACCCCATCTGGAAAATTATGATAAAAGGGTAAAGTAGTAGGATTTTACTCCCTAAAACCTTATCTAGATAACATTGCGTTCGCTCTTAGGCTGTCTTTTTGGAACATAACTTGGTTATTTCCCCGCATTAGCCCGTATCAGCAAATCTATACTTATACTTATATGACTAGCTTTTCCCCTACATGTTCACTTCCTCAGGATAAATAGTTAATTACTAGTATCATTTTTAATGTGTTTTTTTTTATACTTACAGGAGATGAACATGGATATTGATAATCTCTAAGAGATGTATGGCAGAGGGGAAAAGCTGATTATGCCTTCATTGTAGTTTGTTGATTTCTATTATTATGATCCCGATCTCTGGTTTACTGAAAATAATACATAGGTTTAATCTAAAGCCTAAAATTGCATGAGTGTTGTTAGGAGTTTGCGGAAATGTCAACCACACGAACCCCTCGTCAAATTATCCAAACTTTACTTCCCCATCTCAAGATGGCAGCAGCTTATGCTCGTCAAATGCAGTCACAGATTGCCGTGCTTCCAGCTAAGGAGCAAGGAGACAATTTTTTCTCTGCGGCTTTAACTGATGCAGATTTGGCTATTCAAAACTTTGTGGAAGTTGCATTGTTAGGAAGTTTCCCCAATGTGCGCTTTTATGGAGAAGAGTATGAAAGTTCTAGGAATACCAAATATTTCCGTAGCACGGAACTAGGATCACAGGGGGATTATTTAGTTACCCTCGATCCCATCGACGGGACTCAATTTTATCTAGATGGACATTCTAATTATCAAATTATCCTCAGTATTCTCAATGCTGATGATTTTGAGGCGGTTATAGCCATATCACCATCAGAAAACGTATATTTTTATGCTTTACAAGGGGAGGGAGCTTTTCAAGGTACTTTAGATAAGGATTTGGCAGATTGTAGCTCCTTGCAATTGAAGAATGCCCAGCCTAATATCTTATTGGGATCAAATATGGGTTATTTAGCACCTGATTTGAAAGATAAGTACCAAGTGATTGATTTGCCTAATGTTTACTCTAGAGAAGTACAAATTCCCAATCTCAATGGTATGTTTAGTGGGGATTTAACTGGGGCTGCCATTAGAAAGGGTAAATTTATTGATGGTGCTGCTTTAGGTTTTATAGCTAGACAAGCGGGGTGTATTGTCACTAAGCTAGATGGTACTGATATTCCACCCCTACATACTTGTTCAGACTACAGCCTACCTGGTTTGTTAATAGCAACTTCCTCGTTAGTACATCAAGACTTGGTAAAAGCAGCACAAAATACTTCTGGGTAAGGGAGCAGGGTTGTAGGGGAGATAGAATAACTGTCAACCGTCAACCGTCAACCGTCAACCGTCAACCGTCAACTAACAACTAACAATCATCAACATTAATTAAACTCGACCATAACAAGCAGTGAATTTATGACTGGTATGGCTTTGATTATTTAACCAAGCCCACATTTGATCCCCAAGGGAAAAATGCCACCATTCCCTGGGATTACGTTGAAATCCTGCGTGAATCATCACGCTGTTTAATAGCTGGCGATTGTTGTGACAATTAATACTTTGAGTATCCTTGCTTTTGGCATAGTAATCAGGATGCGAACGCGTTGATAATTCATCGATGGGCGAACCCATATCTACCACCTCTCTCCGCTCATTTACTAAAGTTATGTCTACGGCTGCACCAGTGCTGTGGGGAGGGGGAGTTTTCTCATCTAAGCTAGGTATAGCCCAAATTTCATCAACCATATGCCAGATTTCTTGACGTTGCTTTGCTGATATTTTGGCTTCGGTAAATCCACGCAATTTTGATTCCTGCTGAAAACTATAATCAACCATAAATTGTTGTACAGGGATAGGGCGATAGGCATCAAAAATTTGGATTTGCCATTGGGGTTGGAGTTGTTGTAAATAATTTTGCGCCTGAATTAAGCTGTCAACTACCTTTTCTCGGAGAAAATAGGGCGAGTGATTTCCATAGGGTGCACCTAATTTTTCATAGGGATGGGGAGATTCTAGGGCGAATTTTTCTAGGGGAATTTTTACTAAGGGTTCGTCACATTCGATAATAGGGATAATGTGGTAAGGTCTCATGGAATTTCAGATTTTAGATTACTTTACATGATGTGTGGGAGCATCCCAAATGTTTAAAATTGTAGTGTGGCGTTAGTTTTCCCCGTTATAGCAACTAACCGAATCTACAGTAATGCTGAGTCGTAAGTGATACGCGGCACCAACGTATACGAGGTATATTGCCCACTCAATAGAAAGAGAGTCTGTTAGATTTCATCCTAACTTAAGACCAATGATGATTAAGTCCCACATCAATATGTTCTAATGAATGCATGTAGGACTCTTGTGAATTGCGAACGCAATTTCAAATCTGAATTCCTAGACTTTCCGGTCAAAATAATAATGACTACAATAAGGTGAGTATTTGACCTCTGGAGTTGGGACTGTGGGCTTATTTGATGATTTGAGTCGATTTTTAGAAAATCGTTTGGAAGAATTCTTACGTAATAATCCACACTTAGAATTAGAAGCACTGTTAGAACAGCTACGGGAACAGGAAGAAGATACCCTCAAACTGATTGCAGATTTAAAAGTACAGGAACAGCGATCGCAAGATGATATCCTATCCACAGCCCAGGAAATCCAAAGATGGCACATTCGGGTACAAAAGGCAAAAAATGCTAAACGTCCGGATTTAGCCGCCGCAGCCCAAGAAAGGGAAGCCGCACTCCTACGTCAAGGAAATGTACTCTGGGGACAAATGCAAGGATTAAAGGAACGCATCACCCAGGCGCAAGAACTATTACACAAAATTCAAGTCCGGCGACAGGAAGTACAAGCTAAAGCTACTGAAGCCCAAGCCAATCGCGCCCGTGCTCAGGCTCAAACAAAAACACAGCAACGCATAGATACTTCCGGATGGTCTAGTGCTAGTAGTTACAATCGCAGTTTTGATGATTTAGAAGAAAAGTTCCGTCGCTGGGAAACTGAGGCTGAGCTGGAACAAATGAAGCGTGATATGGGTAAGTAGAGGAAAGGGAGCAGCAAGCATGGAGAGAACAGAGAAAGAAGAATCCAAGATTCAATATCTAAAAGTTGAGGTTACTCTTCGGCTTCTGCTTCTAAACTAGTTTTCTCTGGAGAAGAAGTTATTAAAGGAACAGACACAGGCTCTGAGGCTGAAGCATCTAGTTGCAATGGCTCATTAGATGCTTCTACGACTGCACCCAATGTATCCCGCAAATAAGAACCAAATAATTTGTCATAATTGGAAGCAACTGCTAGAAATGCCCCACCTAAAATGCAAATGGGTAGGGGTAAATAAAACTGCTGTACCCAATCAAATAGTTGTGCTACGGCAAACAGCACCACAAAACAAGCAATCCAAACCCTCATCTTTTTGATCTCACAAATTCCAGTCAGTTGATTTTATCATTTCCGTCAAGAGCATAGCACAGACATAGCTTGGACACCATGTCAGTAGATGATAGTAAATATCTATTTTCGGCGTTGCATAAGTGCGGGATGATTTCACTAAATGTTCAACGATTTATCAATGGTTTCAAACGCTAATTCATCCCGCACTTATGCAACGCCGATTAATTAAAGAAATTCCGGGTATTAAAATCGGTATTATTGCACAGGGTGATTATTGCGAACGCGACACAACTTATATTATCAAAACTCTTGATTTAAGTGATGATGTAGATAAAATTTGTAATTTTGTGCAAAATGTTGATGCTACCTATGGAAGAGATGCTCCAGAATGTTATGAATTAGTATTGCATGAGGCACAAAGCTTTTTTTGGTCTGATTCTACTACTACTAATAAAGCCTTAGTATTAATTGGTGATGATATTCCCGATCCTCCAGCCCAAAATCCCCAAAAATTGAACTGGCGGCAGGAAGTTGATAAATTGGCAGATATGGGGGTAATGGTATATGGAGTACAAGCTCTCAATCGTCCTTATGCTACTCCTTTCTATCAATAATTAGCGAATAAATCCGGTGGATTTAATATTAATCTAGACCAATTTCCTTATATTACTGACTTGTTTTTAGCAGTTTGCTATCAGCAATCATCCACAGAACAATTACAAGAATACGAACAATAAATTATCGATCAAGGACGTATGAGTCGGGGATTAAATCGGATATTTAATCCCATGATGCAACGGGAAGGCACAGCATTTTATGAGACTGCTGATTTGCGCGCTGTACCATCAGGAAGATTTCAAGTGTTAGAAGTTGATAATAATAGTCCCATTAAAAATTTTGTATTAGAAAATGGATTAAAATTTAAAGTGGGACGTGGATTTTATTAATTTACGAAAAAAGAAACCATTCAAGGTTATAAAGAAATTATTTTAATGGAAAGATCAACGGGTGATTTCTTCGCAGGGAAAGCTGCAAGAGAAATGTTAGGACTTCCGGAAGGTTCAACGGTGCGGATTAAACCCAATAATTCAGAAAAATATGTGGTGTTTGTGCAAAGTACTTCCGCAAATCGTAAATTAATTGGTGGAACCCGTTTCCTTTATGAAGTAGAAGATTGGACAAGTTAAAGAAGGCAGGAAGAATGCTACAGCAGTAAGAGCGCTGCGGCTTACGCCTATTGCAAAATCTTTACCTCCTAATACCTGACAAATTCTAGTTTTCAGCGGCTCTGCCACTTGCGAGAATAGGCAACAATGAGTTCCAAGGCTCAAGTATTGGAACTCGATTTGTTTTCAATACCTGACTATGTTAGCTTTCTGCTTAAGTTGACACTAGTGAATAATGCTAAACCCTTCTACCTAAGTACCTGTGGCATTCTTTTTTCACATTGGTATGAGCCGATAGTGTCTGGCTTGTATGTTCCTTGTCCGAAAGATAGTTAAATTTGTTTAATGGTGAATTGATGGAAATGGATGTGGTGGAATTAATGGAGTCGGAAGTAAAACGACGAGTTGGGGAATTACGACAACTGTTACAACATGCTAGTTATGCATATTATGTCCTCGATCATCCCATGATGGAGGATGCAGTTTATGATCGCCTTTATCGAGAGTTACAAGATTTAGAACTCCAGTATCCCCAATTAATTACAGCCGATAGTCCTACCCAGCGAGTAGGGGAAACACCAGCTACCCATTTCAATTCAGTCCGCCATAATGTCTCCCTCTACAGCTTAGAAAATGCTTTTAATGTAGAGGAGTTGCAAGCATGGGAACAACGTTGCTTGCGGCAAGCACCTAATCCTGGTGTGGCTGAATATGTCTGCGAGTTGAAAATTGATGGCTCGGCTTTGGCGTTAACCTATGAAAATGGGGTTCTCGTGCGGGGTCTAACTAGGGGTGACGGGGTAATGGGGGAAGATATTACCCAAAATGTCCGCACCATTCGTTCTATTCCCTTACGGTTGAATTTAGATGGTTTGGAGAATTTAGGCAGGGTGGAAGTACGAGGTGAGGCTTTTTTGCCCCTGGATGTGTTTGAAGAGATTAACCAAGAAAGACAAAAGGCAGGAGAGAGTTTATTTGCAAATCCCCGCAACGCCGCGGCAGGTACCTTAAGACAATTAAATCCTAAAATTGTCGCTCAACGCAAGTTAGATTTTTTTGCTTATACCCTACACCTCCCTTATTTAGATGAGGGAGAAATTGTTAGGAATCAGTGGAAATCCTTAGATTTATTGCAAAGAATGGGTTTGAAAGTTAACCCCAATAAATGCCTGTGCTCATCTCTACAAGAAGTTGCTGAATATTACCAGCAGTGGGATACAGAAAGGCTGAATTTACCCTACATGACGGATGGGGTAGTGGTAAAGATTAATTCCTCATCTCTCCAAACACAACTAGGATTTACCCAAAAATTTCCCCGGTGGGCTGTGGCACTCAAATACGCCGCTGAAGAAGCACCCACCAGGGTAGAAAAAATTACTGTAAACGTAGGGAGAACCGGAGCAATTACTCCCCTAGCAGAGATGCATCCTGTACAACTGGCAGGGACAACTGTATCCCGTGCAACTTTACATAATAGCGTTCACATTGCCCAATTAGACATTCGTATTGGTGATACGGTGATTGTGCGGAAAGCCGGGGAAATTATCCCCGAGGTGGTGCGGGTGCTAACACAGCTGCGTCCTCAAGATGCTCAACCCTTTGTTATGCCTACCCATTGTCCCGTATGCGGTCAACCCCTAGTTAAACCCGTAGATGAGGCTGTGACGCGCTGTGTAAATACCTCCTGCCCTGCTATTCTCAAAGGTGCGATCGAGCATTGGGTAAGTCGTGATGTTTTGGATATTAGGGGGATTGGAGAAAAGGTTGTGCAGCAATTAGTGGATCGGGGTTTAGTTAAATCCGTTGCTGACTTGTATAATTTAACGGTGGAACAGTTATGTGAACTAGAAAAGATGGGGGAAAAATTAGCGCTCAAATTAGTAGACGCGATCGCTAACTCCAAACAACAATCTTGGTCACGGGTATTGTATGGTTTAGGTATTCGCCACGTGGGTAATGTTACTGCCCAAATGTTGACGAAAAAGTTCACCACCGTGGAAGATTTGAGCCATGCCAAGGTGACAGATATTACTGCTATTTACGGTATTGGTACGGAAATAGCCTCATCTGTAAATCAATGGTTTCAAAGTAGTGCTAATCAGGGTTTAATTACTCGTTTGCAAGCTGGGGGGTTGCAATTTGCCACTTCTTCAAAAGAGGAAACGGTTAGTGATGCGAATCCAAAATTTGCTGGTAAAACCTTTGTAATAACAGGAACCTTGCCTACCCTGAAAAGGAATGAAGCTAAGGAATTAATTCAAAAAGCTGGTGGTAAGGTTACTGATTCAGTAAGTAAGAAAACTGATTATGTAGTGCTGGGTGCAGATGCTGGTTGTAAGTTAACTAAAGCGGAAGCATTGGGAATTACTTTGTTAGATGAAGCGCAACTATTAGAGATGCTATAAGGTTAGACTAGGTAAAATTGGAACAATTTGGATACTAAGTATACACGGATATTTTAATATCATTCACATTGTTGAACAAACTAGCGTTCGCTTAACATTCAAAGCAGTTTTGAAATTATTTAATTGTCAAATCGGATTGCGAACGATAGCTTGCTTTTTATTCTACTAAAATATTTTGTAATTGTTTCTCTGATATTTGAGTGTGTATCCCAGATTTCTCACAAGTGAGAAAAAAACACTTGGATGAGCCAGATTTAGGATAAATTAATTGGCACATTGTCAAATTCCTTGCAGATGACAAGGACTACGAAGTAAAAACCGAGTATACAAAAGATATATAAAATACATTCAAATTGAAATATACTTAAATTCGAACAAAATAGTGATAAAAATTGACACACCAACTTGTTGGGTTAAATCAAGTAAATTAAGCCAGCAGGACAGTTATTTAAAATGGGTGCGATTCTTTTAGTAAGACGGGGAGTGGAACTTAGACAGGTATTGGAACAGGTGGAGGGGTAGTAGAACAAAGAGCTTTGAGAACTTGCTTGCTCAAAGGAATACCACTAGAGTACAAAGCCAGGTGATTGGGTTTATGTTCTTGTTGTAGATGAAACTGCCAATACTCATCCCAATCGCCACTAATGTATAAAGAACTCAGGGGAAAAACAGCCTCACCACCCCTCATGGTCCATCTAGCACCAGTGATATCCATCCTGTCTTGAATCAGGTGGCCACAAGCACCCTCAATCACCCCCGTGGCCATGGGGAATCCAGCTTTTAAGTAATTAATCGTCATATTTGAGGTATTTGGCATTGTTAAGTAAATATCTAGCACAGGTATCCACGGGTTTACGTTCTTGGGGGGTGAGTTTGGGTAAAGTCGCACTCCGGCGCATACCTGGGGCAACTGAACTTGATTTACCTTCAAGGATAAGCTGTAAACGTTTGCTCACCCAAGGTTCTGCCTGTGTTGAAGTCTGAGAATAAAAGACAAATGCAGCTTTCCACAAATACTCAATCACATGGATAATATCCCTGTCTTAGTCCATGAGAGAGAATATTGCTGTGCTGGTAGATTAAACTCCCCATCCAAAGGAAATAGGGTATTTATCTTTCTTCCTCCATAACCGATTCTATTGGCGATTACTGTGCCAAATAATGTGGTCAATTGCCGTGACAATTTTTTCTTGTGTGTTCTGTTTAGTGAGTCTGTGGCTGCACACTCTCCCTCTATTTCATCTTGACTGCGTTTATGAAAATATCTTTAGTTTGTAACAACCGTCTCAATAGTTCGTATCCATTCTCAAGTAACTTACTCTCTATCTGGGAGTGTTCTAACCCACAAATGCTGACTGAGTCTAACCAACTAACTATCTGTTCAAATAGTTCTCGTGCTTGTGACCAAAACATACCTTGATTTGATGTAGATCCTTGCATAGGGTGTGGAACTGTTCCTGTTTTTTCACTTTTTACAAGCCAATTCCATCAAGTACATTTTTGGCTGTCAATACTACTCTCGTTGACAGGGTAAGCGCATCTCAAATTCTATTGACAAGCGGGTTGAGAGGTATGATCATCATGTTGGGATAAACAAGCAGTAAGAACAGTCAGCAAGCATATAATTCTTATCCATAGCGACTCGATTAGATTTTTGGCGATTACTACGTTTCAAAGATTGCTCTAGGTTTAAAGCATTAAGAGCTATTCGCCGCAGAAGTGCTAAGTTTTGTGGAGCATGACCAGTACGGACACCACAAGCATCTTCAGAAAAAGTGACATCTAAAGTCCAATGCAACCCATTTAAGACCAACCCAATGAAGACGAATCAGTTGTCCTAAGTTACGAGTATCACAATTTAAACTAGTTAGATAAAACTGAACTTCACCCACGGGTTGTTTGATTCCAAAGATGTGGTAACCGCACAACCATGACAACCCATTTAAGACCAACCCAATTGTCTTGGTTATGCAAAGTTTGCTGTTGAGAAATAGGAACACACCAAATTTGACGTTTTTCACTACGATGATGACCTTTCTCTACCCGTTTATCATAACTATGGATAATACCTTTAAAGCCTTGAGATAACTGTTGCTCAAACCAATTTTTCACTTGTCCGTAAAGTCTAGGATGATTACCTTTGAGTGCTAAAACATAATCTGCTTTTGCATTCAATATTTGGGATGCAATTGCTGTTTGCGTACCCATGGCATCAATGGTAATAATACATCCAGCCATGTCTAATAATTCCAATAATGCAGGGATTGCTGTAATTTCATTCCATTGATTTATCGTCTTGTTTTACTTGTCCTAAAACAAGACGATAAATCAATCGACCATGCACTAACTAGATGTAACGCTGATTTACCCTGTTCTCTATCATAGGAACCTTTGAGGGTCTTACCATCAATGGTAATTACCTGTGCTCCTGGGGCTTCAACTATTGATTCTACCCAACGTCGAAAGCATCCCTCAAATACTTTTGGGTTAATGGGTTCAAACACCCGTGGAAAGGTATCTGCACTTGGGATGCCCTCTGGTAAAGCTAAAAACTGCTCCAACCAGTCGTATTTACTCAATCCATAATTTTCCATGTCCTCCCATCCCTTACCTCCTGCAATCACTGATAGTATTCCAATGATTGCAGGAGGTAAGGGATGGGAGTTTCCCAGGGAATGCGTGTCGCAGATATTGGCTATGGTACGGGTAATGTCTCTTTTGGTATAGGATCCAATATTGGCCTTAGTGGCTCAGTTTGTCGTGTAGATGTGAGGAAAGCACAGCTAAATATAGCCCATTCCCAAGCAGCAAGCCTCAACTGTAGTAATGTAGTATTTACCTGTGCTAGTGCCTACGACACTGGGTTACCACAAGAATCCTTCGATTTAGTTTACTGTCGTTTTTTCTTAATGCATCTCAATCAACCAAAGGATGCACTCTTAGAAATGCTTTCCCTTGTCAAGCCCGGTGGATTGATTGTATGTGAAGAAGCTGATATTAGTCGTAGCTTTTGTGACCCTAGCTCCTCTGCTTATGAACGTTGTTTTGAGCTTTTATTAAATATCAGTGACATTCGGGGTCAACATTTCCGCCTTTGAGCTAATTTATACCGCAGTTTTCAGGATATTGGGTTAGCTAATCTAGAAGCTTGTTCAATTCAACCCATTGCATTCTCTGAAAATCATAAGCGGTTGATTGATTTGTCATTATTTGAGTTAGCTGACGGACTCATCGCAGCTGGGCTGACAGTACAAGAGGAAATTGCTCAGATAATTTCTCAATTGAAAACTTTAGCTGCTGATGAAAGAACAGTGTTTGGTATTCCTCCTATGACACAGGTTTGGGCAAGAAAATAAGGAATAGGTAAATTTCCACAGATTAGTTTGACGGTATGAAAACAGACACCATCCAGGTTTGCCATTCCGTTACAATGGGAAACTCGCCTGGAGTCACTGCAAACTTTTCTTTGCACTACGGTAAACGATCAGGATTAGTGAGACAGACTACTAACACACTAGTTCATCTCATTAATTCTAGTAAAAAATTTGTGGTGGGAGCCTCTCGCTCTCTAATTTTAGGAAGCGGACAAGATACCCTTACTACAGCAAAGCATCAAAATTAATGGGGTCAAGTAGTGCAATTACCATTGTTACTGCTCTCTTTCCTTATTAACATCAAAAATTGTTGTCTTATTTCCGCTCACCTATACTAGAGATTTTGATGGGACTCTAAATTAAAGGCATAATCAACATGAACATCAAACCCAGTCTCTAGCTGTAAACCTGGGATGAAACAACGCCAACCCTATCTCCATTATCTAGTTTTATTGGTAATTATATTTGTGGGACCAATATTACGCTTCAGTAATTTAGGTTTAAAACCTTTGTGGTTAGATGAAGTAATTACAGCTACTTTTAGCCTCGGTAATAATTACCATAATTATCCCACAGATATAGTGCTATCCCTAGATCAGTTGTTAGAATTTTTACCTATCAACCGGAGGTGAGTTGTCCCCAAATAGCTGAGAATATTGGCAGTCAGTCTACACATCCACCCTTATTTTTTTGCTGGCTTTACCAGTGGTTGGGGTGGATTCATCGGCGTTGCTGAATCAGGGGATGATTTCACTAAATTTTCAACGATTTATCAATGGTTTCAAACGCTAATTGATCCCGCAGTTATGCAACGCCGATGAATCCTTTGGGAGACAATTGGGTGGCAAAATTGCGAACGCTGCCTGCTGTGCTTGGTATATTAACCATCCCAGTAATGTATGGAACCAATCGTCTGGCTTTCTCCAGGATTGCGGGGTTAATGGCTGCGGTTGTGATGGCTGTTTCCCCGTTTGCTGTCTATCTTTCCCAAGAAGCTCGCCACTACACCTTGCCCATGGTGTTGATTAGTTTATCGCTGTGGATATTATTACAGATACAAAAAGATATTTTTCACAGGAAGAAACTCAATATTGGGGTTTGGTTGGCGTGGGTAGGTGTGCATACCATCAGCCTCTATGTACATTATTTTTGCATACTTGCCCTAATCCCCGTAACTGGTACTTTGGTATTGATAATGTGGTGGTATCGGCAGAAAATTTTCCAGCCAATTCGAGTTTGGTTAGGGTTAATTTTAGCTAATCTTGGGATAGCGATAGCGTTTTTACCTTGATTACTAGTCATACTGAGTCATGCTAGTCGTGCGGAAACTCATTGGATTGCCACAGCAAATTACTTTAACCCGTTATCTCAAACAATAATTAGTTGGTTGCTGATGGTGATTGTCTTACCTCTGGAAAGCCAACCATTACTAGTGACGATGTTATCAGGATTGCTCATGATTGGATTTTGTGTATGGTTTGGCAGACATTTTTTTCAAGGGTTAAAACATTTATGTCAAAGTAACTCCGATAAATTACCTACAGTTACTCTACTTATATTTGCTGCGGTCATACTATTAGAGTTCTTTTTCATCGTCTATTTTTTAAACAAAGACATTACTAGTGCCCCACCATATAGTTTTGTATACTACCCAGCTATTTGTGCTTTAATTTGTGCATCTATAAGCAATAATTATAAACTCAGAGCAAATGTAAAAATAATAGAGATAATATTACTATTCAGTTATATTATCTCTATTTTTGTAATTAATAACTTGGGTTTGAAAAAGCCTTTTGAGCCAGAAAAAGTTGCTCAAATAATGAACCAAGATTCAGAAAAACCATTGATGCTGGTCACAGCATATTCAAATTATTAGGATATCGCATTGGGGTGGAGTTTTGCCTTAGCATTAAAAAAGATTAGGGAGAATAATGACCAACCATCTTACTTTGGGTTCTACAAAAAATATCCAGACTGGCTAGCTATTTGGCAAAAACTGTCTCAAATTGAATCAAAAAACCTCTCTCAACTAAATCTATGGGTAATTGGTCCTGGAATCATACGCCAACAATGTCCCCTAAAAGCACAGGTGTCTCCAGCCTTAGCTTGTGATATCGATCCTACACAACACTACCGCATCGGTATTTCTTATCAGTTATATAGATGTGCTAAAAGGGAAAACCATGCTCGAGCTTAATCACAGCTCAGTGTTCGTAGTGTTTGGCAGGGAATAGTTTTGAGATATTCGCAAATTACTCTATATGTGTTGTATCTGTTTTCCACCTGGTATAAATTTTACTAGATTTGGCAAGCGTTCGCTATTACTCGTGAATCCAAAAAGTTAGCGACACAAAAACTAGCTCAAAAGCAAAAAGCTATGGGCTGGCAAAACTTGATATTATAAATAGAGCATTGTAAATAAATATTACGGTTTCGTTAATGTACCTATACTACGCTCTTGGATTTATAGTTTCACTATTAGCGATCGGCACTGTTGTCTATCTAATCACTCCGCGCAGCTATGAATCGTCTGAGACTGTAGCCAATTCCTACGATGAATGGACTCAAGACGGTATTTTAGAATATTACTGGGGCGAACATATCCATTTAGGTCACTATGGCTCACCTCCACGACGCAAAGATTTTTTGCAAGCTAAAGCCGACTTTGTTCACGAAATGGTGAAGTGGGGCGCTTTGGATAAATTGCCTGGTGGTACTACCGTTTTAGATGTAGGCTGTGGAATTGGTGGTAGCAGTCGTATCTTAGCTAGAGATTACAGATTTGACGTTACCGGAGTAACAATTAGTCCCAAACAAGTACAACGGGCAACAGAATTAACTCCCGAAAACGTTACGGCTAAATTCCAAGTAGATGATGCTTTAGCACTATCTTTTCCTGACAATAGTTTTGATGTAGTTTGGTCGATTGAAGCTGGTCCCCATATGCCAGATAAAGCCAAATATGCTCAAGAAATGATGAGAGTTTTAAAGCCCGGAGGCACTTTAGTGGTAGCTGACTGGAATCAGCGAGATGATCGTCAAGTACCCCTAAATTTCTGGGAAAAACCAGTAATGCGTCAACTATTAGACCAGTGGTCACATCCAGCTTTTTCTAGTATTGAAGGCTTTTCCGAACAAATAGCAGAGACTGGACTAGTTGAAGGAGAAGTAGTAACTGCCGATTGGACTAAAGAAACTCTTCCCTCTTGGTTAGAATCAATTTGGCAAGGTATTGTTAGACCTAAAGGATTAATTAAGTTCGGTTTAACAGGATTTTTTAAATCTTTGAGAGAAGTACCTACCATGTTGCTCATGCGAGTTGGATTTGGTAATGGTCTTTGTCGATTTGGGATGTTTCGTGCTATTAAGTCTCAATCTGTACCTCAATCAAACCAGACCATAACAACTGAAACTTTTAATGCCTAGGGAACGAAATTTTGGCGAATAAATTAATATAGAATACTTATAAAAAGAACTGGGAAATTAACCAATGTTTCCCAGTGAATTTTTAATTTATTATCTTTGAATTTGTG
The DNA here is from genome assembly GCA_000613065.1 of Richelia intracellularis. Lineage (GTDB taxonomy): Bacteria > Cyanobacteriota > Cyanobacteriia > Cyanobacteriales > Nostocaceae > Richelia > Richelia intracellularis_B. Next base: position 36,831 of record CBZS010000673.1, read on the forward strand.
AAGCGATCGCATAGTCTTAACCTTTGATATATCAAAACTTTTCAAATCTATATAAAAACAGATAAAATTAACCTTCTTTGTCAGACTGTATCTAGAAAAAGAACATATAATATTTAATTACAGGTAATTATTTGATAGTAACGTCGGTGAATTATTCCATCGTAGCTATTATCAAATCTTAGAATAATATCCGCATTTTATCCTGATTTTCACTGTCCAGATAAGTTGATACAATTGATTTTTTCTGTATAAATTGCTTTACCATCCTATTTATGTTTTTGAATAGAATAGATACTACTGTTGACTCATTGTTATCGCGTAAAAACTCAATGAAAAGATATCATGCAAAATGAAATCGTCATAGTTGGTGCTGGGATTGGTGGTTTAACCCTAGCTATTGCTTTGGAACAAAAAGGCATTAATTTTCGCTTATGTGAACAAGCAAATTCCTTTGAAGCTTTAGGATATGGGATTCAAGTAAGTCCCAATGTAGTTCGGGTATTAAGGAAATTAGGTGTTGAAAAACAGCTAGACAGAGTATCTCATATTTGTTGCGGCTTTGAATTACGCTCTTTTAACACTGACAAAATTTTGGCTAAATGGCAAATTGATAACGAAATACCTTATTACCAATGCCGACGAGCAGATTTACACCAATTATTATTTGATGCGATTCAAAACAAAGGTAGAATTCATTTCTCCCAGCGTTTAGAGTCCTACGAGCAAAAGGAGAATTGTCTACATCTGTATCTGCAAAACCAAGAACCCATAACAGCAAAAGTACTGGTAGCAGCAGACGGAGTTCATTCCGTTATCAGGCGTTCCCTCTTTCCTCAATACCAAGCACGGTACGCTGGTTACGCCGCATATAGAGTCATTTTACCTTTTCAAGACAGATATCGTTCCTTGTGGGGCAAAGCAACAGTTTGGATGGGTAGAAATCACCACGTTGTAATATACCCCAATGGTAATGAACAGAATTCAACATCTTGGCTCAATTTAGTATTAGTAGTCAAAGATAAAAACTGGCATAACCAAGGCTGGACAATTCCTGCAGATAAAACGGCGTTAGCGAAAGATTTTGCTAGCCAATCCGATGAACTCAACCTAATTTTAGAAGACATGATAGTAAGCCCAGAAGCATGCTTTAAATGGGGCTTATTTATTCATCAACCACTACCCTATTGGTCCCAAGGAAAGGTCACCTTATTGGGTGATGCAGCCCATCCAATGCTGCCGTTTCAAGCTCAAGGGGCAGCCATGGCAATAGAAGATGCTTATGTATTAGCTAAGTATCTAGCTAGCGAAAATGATGTAGAAAAGGCTCTTATCAAGTATCAACAAGCCCGAATAGAACGCACCACAGCAGTGCAGCGAGTTTCCAGAAATAATGCCGATATATTCCACGCTACAGGGATAAAAGCATTAATCAGAGATTTGGGTTTGGGTTTAGTATCTGCGACTATCCCTAATTTACTCAATCAAAAAACAGCTTGGATTTATAACTATAATGCAGAAACACCATGAGATACCTTGTTCCTTAATTGCATAATTACTTGCCTCCTGTCAATCACACTTATCGAGATATGGTAAAAGCTGGAAAAGTTTGACGGTTGAGTTACTGCACTCTAAATATATAAATTAGTTCAGGTCTTGGGCACCTCGAAAAATTGAGCAAGTAGCTCGCGAGATGAGAGTATAGGGAAAGCAGAAGCTGGGCTTTAATCGCCATGGAATAAAAACAAGTCGGGGAAATTGAACAGCGATACCAGAAGTTAGAAAGCAAGAAGACCCTGTTGATCAAGTTAGACGAGACGGTGCCGTGGTCATAATTTCGTCCGATTTTAGAACAAGTGCATGACAAGCCCAGAAAAAATAATGCTGGGCGAAAGCCCATACATGCATCAAGTAAAATCCCAGGATATCGTATTGCCCCCTGTTGTAATAATTATGGTGGTGTGCGAAAACGGTGGCTAGTGATAGAAAGTCAACCCCGTAAAGAATCTGACTTAAAACAACTGGAAAAACAAACGTCTGACCAAAAAATATACCCAGGCACAATCCCAACTACGAAAATTGTGTCAACAGGAATTTGCATGTGCCGAAGGTGCATTCAACGCAGCCAAATTACTTGAGAGTCAGTTGCCATTTCATCAACTTGCATGCAAATATTGAAGTTATTGAATATGGCCAACACCGGGGACGTGGTATACCTCGCAAGGATTCTCAACCTACCCTAATTTCCCATATTCAAGCCGAAATTGTACCCAAATAAACTGCAATTACTATTGCCACAGAATAGGCTGGCAGGTTTATTCTTGCCACCAATGTTCTTGATGCCGACAAACTTAGCAACGAAGATGTTTTACCTGAATATAAGGCACAACAATCTACAGAACGTGGTTTTCGGTTTCTCAAACACCCATTGTTTTTTACTTTCACTGTGTTTCTAAATTCAAGGAAAAGAGTGGGGGCTTTGGCAATGGTTATGGGTTTGTGTTTCCTAGTTTACAGCCTAGGTCAGAGGGCATTACGCCAATCTCTAAAACGAGCATCCCAAACAATTCAAAATCAGTTAGGTAAACCAACTGCCACTCCTACTTTAGGTTGGGTGTTTCAATGTTTCATGTCAATTCATTTATTAACGTTGGCTTCTTTGAAACAGATTTCCAACCTCAGTGAACAGCGGTGCTGGATTCTACAGTTTTTTGGTGCTGTCTGTCGTAAATATTATCTTCTTTGCTAACTAACCTGCGGAATGTGGGCTGAAAAACTCGTGTTTTAAGTAGTTTGTAATTACTTGCGTAATTTATGGCTAGGTTTTTTCATCAAGCAGCAAGTTTTTGGACGATGTTGATGAACTGGTGATTCACTTCTGCCAAAAATAAAAACATCCTAACTATCTTAGCTATTGTTATAAAAAAAGAGTGTGAATACCTATTAGAGATATCACACTCTTTATGCTTGGGGGTCAACCAATTTTGGATTGTTGATTTTGCATTAACTCCAAAACATTATTGATCAACCTCTAATTTCTAATTAATAACCCCCGAAATTTGGCAAAATACCAGATGTAGCTAACCATGCAAAACAAACTGCCAAGCCGGTGGTAGATATCAACATCCAGGATATAACAGACCAATCTGAACTTTGTTTAAATGTATTCCAGTTAAACGGTTGACGACCAAATCCACTGGGGAATGGGAATTTATCACGATAATCCGTACCATAGCGAGCTGTCCGAGCAAAGGGCAATTCACCTTGATCCCGTTGGGGTAAAATCCTCCGTCTTTGATAAGGAACTATTTGCTCACCAAAGTTATTTAGATACTCTTCACTATCCAGCAAAGCATTGATAAAACCTTGCAGTCCGTTAGTTGCTAATACTATTGACCAAGCTAGTTTTTCACGTTCATCGTATACATTACGACCCAGAATTCTCTGCATACAGATTTCTACGAAGCGATAATTATTATTGCTATCGTAGTTCAGTCTCCGAAATGGATCGGAAGTAGCCAGTCCTCGAATAAAATCTCTAACTGTAATTTGACCAGACCGAAGCTGAGACTCCAAATAAGTCTGGCGGTTACTAGCTAACATCTGTTGCTCATGAAAAATCTGGTAATACGCAGCCCAAATTAGCTCATCTATCTCTTTGGAGTTGAGTAATACTTCTTTGGAGTAAACTCTTGCCTGTTCTTCACCATTAACTTCATAGCCAGCAACGCGCTGATTCTGAGAGGAAGGAGAGTAAGTTAATAAAGGAATAGACACTCTAAAAATCCTTAAGCTAAACTTTTAATAAAAACGATGATTAATAAATGTTGTTAGATTCTATCCCATCTGTTCTCAACTCCCAGCTTAAAAGATAAAGTTGGTAAGGGTCAATATAAATAAAGTAAAGCTTTATTACGCAAACTTTATATTCATAAATATGATAAATACATTCACTACTAATCAGATATGATCCCAGTCCAATTTAATCTAATTTATGTAATACATCTAATTTTCTATCACCAATTAACATTCCATATAAATAAAAGCTAAAAGCGGTAGATATATACAGCACAATTATCACAAGTAGACCCGATAACTCTTAAGATTATCCATACACCTAGGAGCTATATCTAGATTTAGTGAGAACAATCAAATATGAATCTTATATTACTTTTTGTAACTTTGACTTCTGTTGCCAAAAATTGTTCAATCAGAAATAATTTTATTTTTTTGACAACATTAGCAAAATTCAATGTTACTCCCATGTAATGAAATTGCTTATAGTTGATATTTGATATTCTGATTTAGAAATCACCCAAAATTACACCCTAAAGTGAGACAACTCTGGATAACAGTATTCTGATTGGGAGTCTTTTTGAATGTATTGCTTAATGCTATCAATGTCTATAAAGCAGTCTGCTACATTAATTAAACTGTCACTAGTCATTGATCGCAAACTCACAACCTCCACCCTAACGCCCTTATAAGAAACTGTATTGACGGCATAAGCTAAATCCCCATCTCCACTAACTAAAATTGCTGTATCGTAATATGGAGCAAGATTCAGCATATCAACGGCAATTTCTACATCCAAATTAGCTTTTTTTGAGCCATCGGGAAACTGCACCACATCCTTGGTTACTAAACGATAGCCATTTCGGCGCATCCACAACAGAAAACCCTGCTGCTTCTCATTTGTTCGATCCACTCCGGTATAAAAGAATGTTCGAAGTAGTCGAGAATCCCTAGTCAATAGCACAAGCAATTTTGCATAGTCAATTTCTATACCCAATTGCAATGCAGCATAGAAAAGGTTAGAACCATCTATGAAAATTGCTATTCTACCACGATTAGCATTTCTACCGAGAAAAAGTTCTTCATTATCTTCAGGAAAATCAATTTCTTCGTTATGTTCATCGCCATTCACTGACAATGATGGAGAATCATATTGCTGGACTTTGATCGGATGAGGAGTCTGGCTTACTTTTTTTATAATGTTTTTATGTTGATTCATGGTTGACCTCTAAATTTATTGTTATTTTTTACTAAAGTTTTAGATTGCAATATTTCTATCAATTAGTCAGGACTATTAAGTTATTAAGCACAAAAATGTTGGGTATTTAGTTCTATAGCGATTATCAGCCTGAATAAGTATATCCTCGTTCAATGCAATCGCGATTAATCTACAACTCAAAGGTTACAAATGTATTGTGTCCAAAACAGTTATAGCTTATTCCCAGAATTAGTTGTGAACGCGAGATATACCCTATTAATTGGCATTTTTATTGCTGTCACCTCTCAATGATGATGTTCACCATAGTCAAGAGTGTCAACTTATTCATATTGCTGTCATCAATCAACTGTAGTATAGGGTAAAAGTTTTTGGGCAACATATTGTGATTCGCTTCCACTGAGCCAGAAATACAGGCTTAACGCTCTTCATTCTGTATATGTATTAACCAAAATATAATCTTTCGAGAAGAATATGTTGTTTTTTACTAAAAAAATACAGTGGAAATCAGTTGAATTTAAAACAAAAAATTTGTCTTAGATTTATCTTAAATTTATCTCCCCTTAAATTTATTACTTAATTCTAGCTTAACTTGAAGAGGATTTTAGCTTGTTTTTTTGAATTTTAATTTAAAATTATAGAAAAAAGAATACAATAGCATCACAATGAGAAATACTTATTATTTTCTTTTGACAATTGTTTTACATTAAATATCAATCATTTATCAAACTTTATACTAATTTTTCATATTTGATTTATTTTTTAATTAGCTAATAGAGGAAAGGTATGAGCTCTGTTTGTTTGCTCAAAACTTGGAAACACAGTTTTGAGCAAACAAACTACTGATGGAAATGGGTCATATAATCATTCCCCTATCTTTAAGTCAGTGTTAACGATAATTTATTGGCTTGTAGTAACTAGGAATGTAACTTGTGTGGCAATCTGGATATTGGATATCAGATCATAAACCATACCAAAGATTACATTCATGGAACGCTCAAAAATCGTGGTAATTCTTACAGGTGCAATTTCTATCCTATTAGCGATCGCTTATTTAGTTTTGGTACAATTACTTGATATGCGAGGGGAAATGAAGCCAGCTCCAATCAGTGATTTTGAACAATCATCAGTAACAATTGTTTCTTTGTATAATTACGAATTATACTACCCTTGTAATACCGCATCTAATAATACCCCTGCATCAAAACGAATGGGATCGGTACAAGGTAATCCTGTTTCTGCTTGAGTCTGATGTATTGCCTCTTTAGCAGCATTATCATTAAGGTGTGCCGTATTTAGAGCAATACCAACCACAGCTACATCAGTAAAAGCACCAGCAGCCTTGGCTACAGTTTCGTACAAATGTATGACTTCTGGCAAAGGAGGAATAGGCACGTGGACATGATTGCGGATATGCTTTTGTCCAGCACGATGTACTAATATTAACTGAGTTGGCTCAGAACCACGGATTAAGGGTAAAGTTGCGGTGGAACCAGGGTGTAACAAAGAGCCTTGTCCTTCAACGTGGAGAATGTCATAGTTCTTACCAAAACGCATAACCATCTGTTCCACTGCACCAGCGGCAAAGTCTATCCGTACTGCATCTAAAGCTACTCCATCCCCGGCTAACATTAATCCCGTTTGTCCTGTGGGGAGAAACTTGGAACTCAGCCCCCGCAATTTTGATGCCCAATGTAATTCTAAACTAGTGGACATTTTGCCTACAGCCATATCCGTTGCTACAGTTAGAACGCGGCGACAGGGTAAGTTACACGCTATGCCGCTACCAATCACAAGATTGGTTGGTTCCTTACGTACATCCCAAATTAATTGCCCAGGTTGGAGGAGTTCCTTTAATTCGGGAATATTTGCCAGGGGAGTATGTAAACCATTAACAATGGACATCCCTGCTTGCAAAGCATCTTTGAGTTCATGCCAACAATCATCGGGTATATTGCCACCTCCGGGAGCAATACCTATTACTAACACTTGGGGCTGATATTGCAAAGATGCGGCAACCGAGTCAACAATGGGCACATCCCTTTGAATTCCAGTTAGTTCCAATAGAGACTTACCTGCCGATGTGCGATCGATTGCAGCGACAATGGAAGCTTCACTGTAGCGTAAAATTGATAACCCAGTTTTGCCAGATACTCCAGTAATTCCCCCATGGAGAAGGATGACAATAGGTTGATTAAGTGACAGACGCACGTTGTTCTACCCCCAGTCCTGGTAAATGAGTTGGTAAGAGTATTCCCTGCTCTAAAGTTGCCCCGGTAAAGGGATCATCAATCAAATTTAAATGGCTATCTAAATCTAAGTAATCTGCTAATGGTGATAGCTGCAATGCGGCTGTATTTGCCAGGGTACTATCAGAATAGCAGCCAAACATCACTTGCAATCCATGAGCCCTAGCTGTATGTACTATACGGATGGCTTCTGTTAACCCTCCAGATTTCATCAGCTTGATGTTAACACCATCTATATAATTTACAAGTGGGGAAATATCTTGGCTACGAAAGCAGCTTTCATCCACAAATATAGGTAGGGGTGAGGATTTTTTTACTTGGTTTAAGTTTTGTTCCTCTCCCCTCGATAAGGGTTGTTCTACATATTTAACTCCCAAGTCTGCCAACCAGCGACACATAAATATTGCATCTTCCACATTCCATCCCCCATTGGCATCAACATATAACTCTAGTGTGGGTGCTTCTTCTCGCACAGCTTGCACCATTATTCGATCTGCTGTGATGCCATCCGGACTACCTAGCTTAACTTTGAGTATTTTGATATCAGCGAATTGTAGCCAGTTACGTACCCTTTCCCTAGCTGTTTCTGGGGAACTAATACCAATGGTGACAGAAATAGGTGCGATCGCATTTCTATTTAATCCCCACATTTGCCATAGGGGTAAACCAACTTTCTTTCCTAACCAATCATACAGTGCCATATCCACTGCCGCGATCGCAGATGAAGGCAGTTTTGCTCTCAATAAAGCTTGCTCAATTTGTTCGTGTTGTAAAGGATGAAATGATTGCAACGTCGGTATGATCTGCTGCAAACTATTTTGAATCATCGCTGTAGATTGACGATGGTTGCCTACACCAAAGGGTGATGCTTCTCCCCAACCCTCAATACCATCTGCTTCAATTTTTACCCATATATTTTCTGTATGGGTCGTTATACCACGACTAATTGTTAGAGGGAACCGTTTATTAACGGTAAATGTTTCCATATCAATATGCATGGTCATGGGGATATGGGAAGGGTGAAGGGGGAAAGGGAAAATCCCAAAGAACACTATCCATCAAAATCAATTTGACATAGTGGTAGAGCAGAAATCAGTTTAAATGGTGGATTCTGGCTAAATTTTACTTCTGTTATACTTTTTTACAAGTATTATTGTGCTGTAATTATTTTTTTCAATTATTGATTCATTTATGAAAAATTTAGAAAAATGGCAAACTGTAAATTCTCAAATAGTTATAGATCATCCTTGGTGTCAAGTTAGACGAGACGAAGTTAAATTACCTAATGGGAATACCATAGATGATTATTTTGTGTATATTAAACCTGATGTGGCTATGGTTTTACCTATTACCAAAAATGGAGAAATAATTTGTGTCAGGCAATACAGACATGCATTTGGTGATTTTTTTATTGAGTTACCAGCAGGACATTTCGATCCAACTCAAGAAGCAGCAGAAAACGCAGCAATGAGAGAGCTAAAAGAAGAGACTGGGTATATTGCTGATAATATCCAAAAAATTGCTGTACTCCATGATAAACCAGGGAAAGATACCAACCAAATTCATTTATTTTTAGCAGAAAATGTAATAAAAGTAGAGGAACAAAATCTAGATTCAACAGAAGATATTGAAGTTTTGTTGATTCCAAAAATAGATGTTTTTAACAAGATTATTCAAGGGAACATTTCTGTTGCAGAGACGGTGGCTGCGCTATTTATGGGATTAAAATAATAAAATATTGTTTTTGAAATATCCTCCTATAATTCAAAATATATGAATGAATACAGTAATTTAGATTTTGAGTACATGATTAAATTTCATTCAAATTAAATTTATCCTTTTTCTCTACTGGTTTCCAAAATTAAATATTAAAAGGTGGATATCTTTACTTACCGATAATATAAAATTTTTATATAACTGTTGACTGTGCATACTACAAGCAAATCTTGACCTATCTGTCGAAATATTCAAGATATTTATGATTATCTATTATGGCTTGTAGTCAGTAATATCTATTCCTAATTTTGGTACAAAAATTTTGATGCTTCCAATGTGGTGCTCTAGTCACAAATAACTCCCCATCAATAATCTGATAACGATTGCCGTTATCAGATTATAATTCCAAATCGCTAGGAGTCCAACCTACTCGCTCAGTAATGGGATACATAACAAGTACTCCCAGAGTAAATAACTTTATTTTACAGCTTTAATTTTTTTTGAGCAATGATTCTTTGTAGACAAGGTCTTGGTGGCTTTTCCTAGAGATTGAACAAGCCCCAATTCTTTGTTGGATTCATACGTGGAACTAATCCAAAATTGCTTGACGCGATCGCTTGCGGAACCTAAGTACCCATATTTAACGTCTGCACCCACAGTTTTTATATTTCTCTCGTCAAATTAAAATTTCCTTAACTCTCAACATCCGATTAAGCGGGGTTGAAACTAGCCCAGACTCAGCCAGGATAAAACTTCCGGCTTTATTCTGTAAGTTGCCCAATATCGGTGGACACTGATACATTTACCCTTGTCCTTACCCAAATCTAGCAGCTGACCGGATCTTTCCCTTACCCTTTTAGATCGGAAACCAGAGAAAATAGTTTTTGTATGATAACGGTTATTCAGCAAAGCCCAACCAGATTGTTATGGTTCTTGACCTTGCAGCTAACAAAACAATACCACCATGGTATTGGCGCTCGCATCCCTTGGAAAAATATACTGGTACAGATGTTTTTAGCACACTATTTTTGCCCATTTCCGATTTAGGAATTGCAACTTTATTGGAGAGTCCTTACCCTACACCTCCAAATTACCCCCAACTTGCTCGCTATTCTATTTGTGCTGGTGTTCCTCGGATAATCAACGGGAAACCCCAAATATGGACTCCAGAGGTAGGAGAAATACTACCATTTTTGGAATTTTTACTAAAACGTCAACCCAGTACAATGTTACATCCAGGGAGTTCTTCACCCATGCCAGAACTTCCCTTTACTGGTGGTTGGTTAGGCTGGCTGGGATATGACTTGGCTTGGGAAATTGAAAAATTACCCTATACCAAGTCTGATGATTTGCCTTTCCCCGTGGCTTTTTGGTATGAACCAGAGTCTTTTGCTGTTTTAGATCACCAAGAACAGATTTTGTGGCTAGCTGCTAGTAGTTCCGAACAACTGGATGAGTTAGAAGGTAAATGGGAGGGAAAGAAAGAAGTAGAAAAGGACAGAAGGAGAGAAGGAGGGAATAATAACTCTGCTCCCCACTTCTTCACCTCCGAGGAAGATTATGAGTTGGCTGTCAACTGTGCCAAAAAATATATCCAAGCTGGAGATATCTTTCAGACAAATCTTTCTTTAAGATTCGCGTCAATGACTGATGCACCTGGTTGGGAAATTTACTCTGCTCTACATAGGATTAATCCCTCTCCTTTTGCTAGTTATTGGCATACACCTTGGGGAGAGGTAATTAGTTGTTCCCCCGAAAGGTTGGTACAACTAAATCAGGGACAAGCCCAAACCAGACCAATTGCCGGGACACGAACGCGGGGCAAGAATCCCCAGGAGGATGCTCTTTTGGCACAGGAGTTACTCAGTAACACCAAAGAACTCGCCGAACATATCATGTTAGTAGATTTAGAGCGCAATGATTTAGGTCGAGTTTCTGACTGGGGTAGTGTCACCGTTGATGAATTACTGACCATTGAACGTTACAGCCATGTGATGCATCTGGTCAGTAATGTCACAGGTAAATTAAAGTCATCTCTTAATGGAGTAGATTTAATTCGTGCCATGTTCCCCGGGGGGACTATTACTGGGTGTCCAAAGGTGCGTTGCATGGAAATTATTGAGGAATTGGAACCAACACGACGTAGCTTGTTTTATGGCTCCTGCGGATATTTAGATTGGCAAGGCAATCTAGATTTGAATATCTTAATTAGAACTTTATTATTAGTTCCTCCAGTAGTTACTGCAACTAGCGATACAAAAACAGATGAAGATATCTCTAAACTAGCAAAATCTACCACGAAAACTTCATCTCCCCCCATCCCATCTGCTGACCAACCCTGCTATCATGCGGAAGACCCTTATGAGGGGATCGATACCCAGATAAACTCAGGAGGAGATTTGTTAGATTTCTCTACCTCCCCAACCCATTCTCATCAGCATTTACCATCGTTTCTATGGGGACAGCTATCTAAGGAATCACCAAAACCCAATATCATTTGGGGACAAGTGGGAGCCGGAATCGTAGCAGACAGCGTTCCTGAGAAAGAATGGAATGAGTCTCTGCACAAAGCAAAAGCACAATTACAAGCACTAGCAATGGTGTTGGCTCAAGACAATTCCACCCATCATCCCTAAAGTGCAAAATTTCATCATGTATCGTCTACTGCTCTACTAAAAAAATCCTGCGATACTTGCCTTGACAAAATTATTCACAGATAACTTTTTGAAATTATTCATGACAAATACATCAAGTTCCTTAATTCCTAATTACCACCACAAGCGATGATAATTTGATTGTTTTTAGCACCTAAAAGGTGCAAAACAACCCGCTACACATGAAAGAAACACGATCTTTCTACTCTTAACAAGGAAAGTTTGTAGTCAAGGTTTTCTACCATAAAACTCTCTCCTTCCTCTACTGCGTGTTTCTGCAACATGAGAACCAGGAACACTTACCATCCATGAAAAAATCTTAAGTCCTCATACTCAAGTATGAAATGAAATCAGACAGCTTAGAAACTTACATAAATCACCCAACTTGGGGATTGCTCTATCGAGTTTGTACGGTTGAGCAAAACCAAGAACTTTTTACAACACTTTATGCCCAACGTCTCTTCTTTTTAGTCACCACTGACCCAAAAGGGATGAAATTTAAGTCAATCGGACGTACGGAAGCCAGAATGGTGTTGGAAAATCGTTTGCGTTATTTACGTCGCACAGGACAAGCTCAGGAGTACGATCAGCTTCAGAGTGTTTTCAAACTTACCTTTCAATGATCGATTCCATTCATGAGCGTATTCACGCCATACGCTCCAAATTACCAGACTCAGTCCGCTTAATTGCCGTCACGAAAACAGTTACTTCAGAAGTAATTCGTTCTGCTTATGATGCAGGAATTCGGGATTTTGGCGAAAATCGCATCCAAGAAGTCATCAGCAAACAGAATGATTTACAAGACTTAACTGATATTAAATGGCATTTTATCGGTCACTTGCAAAGTAATAAAGCCAAAAAAGCACTGCAACACTTTTCCTGGATTCATTCTGTGGATAACTTGAAACTGGCACAGCGTTTGCATAACTTGGCAGCAGAATTAGGTGTTACTCCCCTAGTTTGTTTGCAAGTGAAAATTCTCCCCGATCCCAGCAAGTCAGGCTGGCATATCCCTGAACTCATGACAGATCTACCAGCCCTGAATCAATGCAAAAATTTACAAGTTCAGGGTTTGATGACAATTACACCACGGGGTTTGAATGATCCTCAAACCCTAGATGTGTTTAATCGTACCCGAAAACTGGCGGTAGAAATCCAGTCCCAAAATTGGTCACATATGCAAATGGAGCAATTGTCCATGGGCATGTCTAGTGATTACCATTTAGCTATTCAAGCGGGTGCAACCATGGTACGCTTAGGAACTATATTATTTGGAGAGCGAGCATCCTAAGCACTGGTATAAATACTACTTTTCTGTACGGAGAATCAAAATATCATATTTATTTGATTCCCTAATGGTTAATTTGAAGAGTCCTGTTTAGCGTTTAATACCTAGTAAGAAAGGATTATAGTATTCATAGAAAAATGTCGTGACTGAAATAAGGGGTGACACCAACTTTGCATCCAAGATTACTTAATATATAATAACCATTCAATTATTGCGTGAAGTCTAATACATAGACGTTTTGGGTGTCTGTTAATTTTCAGATCCCGTAATAGATGCTACAAATAGCGACGAAATCACTAGAATCTCTACCAGTAGTCGCTATGATATTTTTTAGCACATTAACTGCATCGATTATTTCCAATTGATTTAGGGTGATTTGCACTAGGAGCGTAGACGTATGAGTAATTTATTTTCCAAACTGAGAGATTTTGTTGGCTTAAATGAAGGTATAGAATACGAGTACTACGAGGATGAACAGGATGTAGATACCTACCAGAATTTATACCCGGAGCAAAATCCCCAACCAACAACCCCAGAGCCAGTGAGGGAGAATCGACGTTGGCGGGAACCTATGCCTACAATGGATACAACAGATGTAGCAACAGGAACAAAGCAAGTGAGTAATGTTATTGGTATGCCAGGGGCTTTAAACGGTATTTCAGAAGTTATAGTGCTAGAGCCAAGAACCTTTGAAGAAATGCCCCAAGCAATTCAAGCATTGCGAGAACGTAAATCTATAGTATTAAATTTAACTATCATGGATCCCGACCAGGCACAGAGGGCTGTGGATTTTGTTGCTGGTGGGACTTATGCTCTGGATGGTCATCAAGAACGCATTGGTGAGAGTATTTTCTTGTTTACTCCTAGCTGCGTACAAGTAAGTACCCATGGTTCTGTACTTCATGAAGTACCCCAGCCACCAGTACATACCCCCCGTCCTAATGAAGGTAATCCCAGTTGGGGTGATCAAGTCAGCCGTATGGCACAATGAGTCTAGTATTAGTCATTAGTAATTAGTCATCATAGTCAATCTAATGACTAGTCACTAATGACAAATCAGTAAATGAGCAATGACAATTAAATTTGCCTTAATTGGTGGCGGGGTTATGGGAGAAGCTCTATTATCCCGTTTCATTTCTGGGGGAATGTATCAATCTACGGAAGTGATAGTTAGTGAACCCCTGCCTGCGCGCCAAAGCTATTTAGAGCAGAAATATCAAGTAAGGGTGACGGCTGATAATCGTTTGGTATTCACCGAAGCTCAGGAAGTTGTGTTGTTGGCTGTGAAGCCCCAGGTATTTAGCGCGATCGCGCAAGAGTTGGCAGAAGTTGCTGAAATTAATGGTCGCCACAAAGCTTCGGTTGGTGCCCATGAGAATAATCACAGTCAGCCATTATTGATTTCTATTTTGGCGGGTTTACCTTTAAAGCAGTTGGAAGGAGCTTTTCCCCGTTTACCGATAATTAGGGCAATGCCCAACACTCCAGCCACAATTGGTGCGGGAATGACAGCTATTTGTTCTGGAGCTTATACAAAAGTCAAGCATCAAGAATTAACTAAGAAGTTATTTGCAGCCGTGGGAGAGGTGGTAGAGATTACAGAGCCATTGATGGATGCAGTAACTGGGCTTTCTGGCAGTGGCCCGGCTTATGTAGCCTTGATGGTTGAAGCTTTGTCTGATGGGGGAGTGGCAGCAGGTTTGCCAAGAGTGATCGCAAATCAGTTGGCGTTACAAACAGTTTTAGGTGCGGCTCAATTGTTACATGAGAGCAAAATTCATCCGGCAGAACTCAAGGATCGGGTGACGAGTCCTGGTGGTACAACCATAGCGGGGATTACTCAGTTAGAAAAATCGGCCTTTCGTTCGGCTTTGATTGAAGCAGTGGTAGCTGCAAAGAAGCGATCGCAGGAATTAGGTAAGTAATTCTGTTTTGAATTATTTATTACCTTCCAAATCACACAATAGTATAGTACAAATATTCAAGAATATTTTAGGGATATAGGCAGGGGGTTTAACATGATTAAACCCCCTGCTTTTTAAAACTTGCGTAATTTAAGCCATAGCGGCTACAGGGCTAGTAAGATGGGGATATAACGAAAAGCGATCGCACAATGCCGCGACTCGACGACGACAATCTGCAGCTACTTCCTCAGAGTCAGTATTTAACAAGCGATCAGCAATAATATTACCAATCTCGGTAAATTCTTCTGTTCCCATGCCCCTTGTAGTTAAAGCTGGGGAACCTAAACGCAAACCACTGGTTACAAAAGGAGATTCGGGATCGAAGGGTACGGTGTTTTTGTTCGCGGTAATATTCACACCACTAACTAGTTGGTCTGCTACTTTACCTGTCATACCAATGCTACGTAAATCTACTAACATCAAATGATTCTCAGTCCCATTAGATACGATTTTGAAGCCACGGGCTTGTAGTTGGCTTGCCAAAGCGTTGGCATTAGCAACTACCTGGGTGGAATAGGCTTTAAATTCAGGTTTGAGAGCTTCTCCAAAAGCAACAGCCTTACCTGCAATGACGTGTTCTAGAGGACCACCTTGGGTTCCAGGGAATACCGACTTATCTAATTTTTTACCCAGTTCCGCATCACGGGTCAAAATTAAACCACCACGCGGGCCTCGTAAGGTTTTGTGGGTGGTAGTGGTAACTACGTCACAATGGGGTATGGGGTTAGGATGGTGACCTGTAGCTACTAAGCCAGCAATATGGGCAATATCCGCTAGTAAGTAAGCTCCAACTTCATCAGCAATACTACGGAATTTTTCAAAGTCAATAATCCGGGGGTAAGCAGAATAACCACAGATTAAGAGCTTAGGACGCTCCCTTAACGCCAGCTCTCGTACTTGGTCATAGTCTAACTGTTCAGTTTCTTGACTCACACCATAATGGCAAACCTTGAACCATTTCCCGGAAACATTAACGGGGGAACCATGGGTAAGGTGTCCTCCATGGGACAAATCCATACCCATAATTGTGTCTCCTGGCTCTAGGAGAGTAAGAAATACAGCAAAATTTGCCTGGGCTCCGGAATGGGGTTGGACATTGGCATGGGCTGCACCAAATAGTTCTTTGGCACGGTTAATTGCTAGTTGCTCGACTTTATCAATAAATTCACAACCACCATAATAGCGTTTACTAGGCAAGCCTTCGGCATACTTATTTGTTAATACCGAACCTTGAGCCGCAAGTACTGCTGGGGAAGTGAAGTTTTCGCTAGCAATTAACTCTAAGTGATCCCTTTGACGTTGGAGTTCTTGGTTAATAAACTCTGCCACCGTGGGATCGGAAGATAAAAGAAATTCTGAGTTACTTCTAGTCACTAGAGTTATCCTTAAGGAAATTTACACAGTGCTTGGTTGATAATCAAGCCAAGAGTACACACAAAACAAAATCAATCCATGGAAAATTTAAGATTGGCTGCGATCGCTAAGGTGATTTCTGACAATAATTTTACCAATGACGAGGGGGTACAGATTGCACCCCTAGGGTGAATTTGTAATCGCGTGGTAATTTTAATTCTGGAAATCCCCTAAGTTGTTGGTTAAATTAGCCAAGGATGAGTTCAATGTTTAGATGCAAGTAAACAATGCATTATCTATCATTAGATATTTAGTTGGCAAGAAGACAATAAGCGATCGCTTCTATCCTAGAGAAGTAGAATTATACCCATAAGTTAGGTGGAATAATTTTCTTCAACCAGAATTAACCTCTGTGTTTATCATATGATGTACTGCGATACAGGTAGGATTTTCCACTGAATATTGTGATATTTCTAGATCAGTTATGTAAACCACATCTACTGTGAAATCAGTGGTTTTGAGCAGCTTTTTATGTCTCTTTTAAAAGGAATTGCATTATTTTAGACAGGATTAATGATAGATCCTGACAAATTCTAATATTTAACAGTACCGCATGCTTCTCATAAGGGAAGGTATGACTTTTTACTAAGATTTAAATTATTACCAAAACATACCAAATAGAATGTATCTATAAGTCAAAATATACTTGACATATACACCACAAACGTGGATGGATAAGCAAATGTCTAATCTATTAATACAGAGTATATTTACTGAGTATAAAAATCGTAAAATATCAACTACTAACTCTAAGAACAATTACCGATAGAAATCAATAAAAATTTTCCCGGAGGTATTTGGATGTTAGTAATTTTAATGGATAATCAAATTTTGACACCGACTCAAGTGTGTCAGTCATGTTTGCTTGCTGATAAAAGCGGACAACCCAGATGGCGTAGGGGCCAATTATGTTGTGGCCAGGTCGTAAATAAAGCTACAGAGCAACATTCACAACAGTTTGAATGTATGATGGGTTTTCGCGTAGCTCAGATCGAATAATTTATTTACTAATAACTATTTGTTCATGTGATAGCGAACACATGAGATGAGGCGTATTTTTTCCACTCCTTAATTTTATCCCGATAAAAATATTTAATGTGTCCTAATTATACTTTAAACGGCTAAAAGTTGGACTTTTTTGAATATGTTAAATTCGAGAGTCAATAAGCTGTTTAACTTCTTCTGCTTATCAGTATTAGCGGTAGCAATGCAGTTAGAGATTCCTGCCTTAAAATCTGCAAAATTAGCATAGGACTTAGAGTATAAACATTCATTTATAATAAATTGACAAAATCTTTCAATCAAATTTAATTGTGGAGAATAGCAAGGTAAATAAAATAGTTGTATACCTACTAATGCCGCATATTATTGTACTAATTTACACTTCTGATATCTGCCATTATCTAGTACAATAACAATTGGTTTATTTAGCCCCAGATTAGCTAATTTAAATAACAACTGGCACAGACTTTCTGAATAAATATAAGTTTCATTTGTAATTGTAATTATTTCCTTAGTAACTGCATTAACTGCTCCTAAAACATTAAATCGTTTTCCACCGGAAGGTGAACAGATAAATGTTCTTGTAAAACACCATAAAAATCCTAAGTATGCTCGATATACAAAGTGGGCTGCGTCAACAAAAAAACTACTTTATTTCCGCTAATAGCTTATTCCAGTAATGGTTATAGCTTTTCTTTTCTATCTTTTTCTACCTCTTCAATCTTTTCTGGGTCTACTGACTTGCCCGGCACATACCCCACTTTTAAGCAACGCAAACCTGTTCTGAGCAGAAATTCTCTTACCTGAGTTTGACTGCGCTTAATACCAGTTATTTTTTCAATGGCATAACTCGCTTCTGCAATACTTGTAGCTGGATCTTTCTCAAAATATTATTTCAAAATATCACTATACTGATTTAATTCACTTGGCTGTCCTTTGTAGTGTATTTTTTTTAGTTCTTCTACTCCTCCTGATTGATATTGTTTAATGTAAACTATTAATCAATGTTGTTTTTTATATTTTACACAAACTACAAATATCTTTATGTTTTATACCCTGACTTTTTAGATACAGAAATTCCATCTTTTTCTGTACTAATGGATGAGGATAATGATATCATTCATAATGAAGTTTATCAATGTCTTCTTGCGTAAAATCTATTTTTAACATCAGACTTTACCTGGTTTCTCAAGTAATATTGTTTATTAATTTATAATACTTGTTATTACCGCTATACCAAAGTCCAGTTTTTAACCGTTCTTAGTATATTATAGCTACCGCAATCATATACAACTGCGTTATCCTAAGCTCAAGTACTGATTTGGAAATATAGGAGAAAGTTTTACATGACTTGGCGCGGGTCTACAACAATCAAGGATCGGATTTTTGCTAGTTTGCCCTACTTGTTACCTCTAGTAGACGTTTTTAGGTATGGTTTGTTTTTAATGGCACAGTTCCCGCCATTGAAACTCTTGTTTTTACCAATCTGGCCCCTGTTACAGATTTACTATGGGGTGCGTTATGCTGGACTGCTAATTTTCTTCGCTTTATTTATATTCGTTGTCAGAAACGAACCTATTAGCCATTTCATTCGTTTTAATACCATGCAGGCAATTTTAATAGATATTGCCATCTTTTTGTTTGGAGTCCTCACGGATTTAGTTAACTTAATCAGCATCGGTAATTTTGCGATTCAGACTTTATCTACTACCATTTTCTTAGGTGTTGTAGCTGCAGTAGCTTATTCCATCGCTCAATCACTTATGGGACGTTATGCAGAAATTCCCGCTATTTCAGATGCTGTATATATGCAGGTGCGCTAATTAGCGATTACTGATAAATTTCTATGGGTACTGGCTGTAACTCTATTTTCTAGACGACCAATACCTTCTATTTCTATGCAAACGCGATCGCCTAGATGTAATTCTCCCACACCTACAGGAGTTCCTGTAAGAATTATATCTCCAGGAAGCAAAGTCATGACTTGGCTGATGTAAGAGACTAGCACATCTGGGGTAAATACCATTTCATCAATAGATGCTGATTGTACTGCTTCAGGATTATCATTCAAAAAAGTTTGCAATCGTGCTCCTGGACTTAATTCCCTAACAATCCAAGGTCCCAAAGGACAAAAGGTGTCAAATCCCTTCGCCCTAGCCCATTGCCCGTCTTTTTTCTGCAAATCTCTTGCAGTGACATCATTGGCAATGGTGTAACCCCAAATTTTACTCTGAGCTTCTTCTGGGGTGCAATCAAACACTCGATCCCCAATTACTAAGGCTAGTTCTCCCTCATAGTCCACCCTCTGGGATTGGGGAGGATAATGAATATTGCGTTCGCAAGGAATAATGGTAGTCGGAGGTTTGATAAATATTAACGGTTCTGGTGGAACTTTCGTTCCCATTGCCGCCGCATGGTCAGCATAATTCTTAGCCACTGCTACAATCTTCGAGGGGGAACAGGGAGCTAAAATCAGATAATTTTCCGCTTCCAGATACGCCTCTGTAGGTTGTCCTCCTAGCCAAGGGGGTGCATCCAACAATTGAACATTTAGTGATATGTGTAGTACACCATAGAAAATCTTTCCTTCTTTATTTTGAATTCGCACATAACGCTGCGCCATAATTTTTAACTTATATCCTCTTGTCTAGAATCACAATCGACTTTCCCCTTCTTTTATAACCATTAACTGTTTATGGCTTCATAGATGGAGAAATTCAGTAAATAATCACCATTGATGCAAAATTCCCCTGAAGTTAACACAAAGCATAAATTTAATCGATGGGGTTAACCATAAAAATTGAAAGCTGGTAAGATTATAATTCCTTGGTGCTTTTCATCTTCGGGGTAGCTAGTATCTAATCAGACATGTAACCCCCATTGATATCAGCAGCCTATTAGTCCAAAAGGAGCGTATATTCAAAATGACAGTTGTTTACGAAACCATGTATATCCTGCGTCCTGAGTTAGGGGACGAGCAAATCACACAAGCGATCGCTAAATACGAAAACTTGATTCGTGAAGCAGGTGCAGAGGATATCGAAACTCAAAATCGTGGTAAACGTCGTCTGGCTTATGAAATCAATAAGCATCGTGATGGTATCTATATCCAGATGAATTATAATGCTCCTGGTAGTGTTATTGCTCCTATGGAACGTGCTATGCGTTTGAGTGAGGAAGTAATTCGTTATCTGACTATTAAACAAGAGCCAATAGAAGTCACTGTAGAGGCAGAAGAGGAAGTTGCAGCCACTACTGAAGCCTAATACTAGTATTCTTTACCATTAGGGGTGCTTACTTGATAAATGTGGGCAATGTCCATCTAGCCCTCTCAATATCAGTGCAAACATTATAAAAGCGAATGTAATCTTTGCTAAGACAAAAAACCTTGCGAAATATAATATATTTCTAGGTTCTCTTTACAAGATTTGATCTTGAATTTAGGGCGTTGCATAAGTGCGGGATGAATTAGCGTTTTAAACCATTGACAAATCGTTGAAAATTTAGTGAAATCATCCCCTGATTCAGCAACGCCGAATTTAGTTGTAAGGATGCTCTGGCTTCAATCCTAACATGAGGTAGAGCCTCCCCGAATATGTTTCCAGGCAGAATCTAGAAACAATTAGAAGAGTAACTATTGATAGTGAGGTGGGCAATGTCCACCTTATTTTTGTTGGAAAAGTGCAATAGCAATATACGTAACCAAGTGCGATCGCTATTTATAAAAGTATGGTGTAATCTCGCAATTAATTATGCTTATATGTACACCTAAATTCTTTGGGTGCGACTCTTTTGGTAGTACGGAGTATGATATAAGAATAATAAATGACAAGTCAACCAGAGTAGTATTGACAGCCAAAAATCTACTTGATGGAATTGGCTTGTAAAAAGTGAAAAAACAGGAACAGGGCGTTCCTGAATCAGGGGATAATTTCACTAAATTTTCAACGATTTGTCAATGGTTTAAAACGCTAATTCATCCCGCACTTATGCAACGCCGAAAAAATTGTCGCGGAAATTGACCACATTATTTGGCACAGTAATCGCCAATAGAATCGGTTATGGAGGAAGAAAGATAAATACCCTATTTCCTTTGGATGGGGAGTTTAATCTACCAGCACAGCAATATTCTCTCTCATGGACTAAGACAGGGATATTATCCATGTGATTGAGTATTTGTGGAAAGCTGCATTTCTCTTTTATTGTCAGACTTCAACACAGGCAGAAGCTTGGGAGAGCAAACGTTTACAGCTTATCCTTGAAGGTAAATCAAGTTCAGTTGCCCCAGGTATGCGCCCCAGTGCCACTTTACCCAAACTCACCCCCCAAGAACGTAAACCCGTGGATCCCTGTGCTAGATATTTAGTTAACAATGACAAATACCTCAAATATGACGATTACTTAAAAGCTCAATTCCCCATGGCCACGGGGGTGATTGAGGGTGCTTGTCGCCACCTGATTAAAGACAGAATGGATATCACTGGGACTAGATGGACCATGAGGGGTGCTGAGGCTGTTTTACCCCTGGGTTCTTTATACATCAGTGGCGATTGGGATGAGTATTGGCAGTTTCATCTACAACAAAAACATAAACGCAATCACCTGGCTTTGTACTCTAGTGGTATTCCTTTGCTCAAGCAAGTTCTCAAAGCTCGTTGTTCTACTACCCCTCCACCTCTTCCAATACCTGTCTAAGTTCCACTCCCCGTCTTACTAAAACAGTCGCACCCTTATTATTTAGTAATGCTAAATAATAAGGGTAACTATTGCAAAAAATAATATAACATCGCCATAATTAAGGCAAAGCATGTTGAAAATACTTTACGGAAACTCTATATAGCTGTGAGCCAAACTGATAATCCTACTATCCAATCTCTTTCGGGAGAACTATCAAAGCTAAGGCAAGAATTGCAACTTCGAGACCAATTGGTACAACAATTGTCCTCTGAACTCTTTCGTTTGGTAAAGGCCAACAACAACTTTATCCCTCAACCAGAAGTTTCTGCTAGCCATCAGGCAGAAGTACAAGGATTGCAAGAGCAACTAGAATCTGTCGAGCAACAGGTCAGTTTTTATCAAGACCAGATAACATCTAAAGATACGGAAATTTATCAATTAAGACAGACGGTGCAAGAATTAACAGATCGCACCATAATGCTAGAACAGGTTGTTCAAGAATTACCACAAATTTATCGCCAGAAGTTTGAGGAGCGCATGGCTCCGGTGCGAGACAAAGTTGCTACTCTGCAAAAAGAAAATCGCCAACTCCAAGCAGAATTACAAAGTGTCAGCTACCGTTTAGCACTCAAAAGCCGTACCACTAACCATAGTGGTATTGATTTACCCAATTTTCCTCGTCCCCTCACTCCTGAGAGTCATGTTTCCCCTGTAGCTAATTCCTAACCCAATTTTAGATTTTAGACTTTGAATTTTGGATTAATTCCATATCTATAACCATTTGGGTTCGGGTTATCAAGTAAAGGTATAACTTATAACAAAAATCCGGCAATACAAGCAGTCATAAAACAAGCGAACGCACCTCCTAGCATTGCCCTCACACCTAATTGAGCTAAGTCTGCCTGACGTTTTGGTGCAATGCAGCCAATGCCGCCAATTTGAATGCCAATGGCACCAATATTCGAGAAACCACAGAGAGCATAAGTAGCAATTATTTTTGCCCTTTCGGAAATAACGGGTAAATTGCCTGGATTTATAGCTCCGGTGTTAATTTTCTGGGTATTCTCCATTAACGTTTTTAAATCTAAGTAAGCCACAAACTCATTCAAAATTGTTTTTTTACCTAGCAAGATCCCTACCTGTCCGCAATCTGCCCAGGGTACACCCATCAACCAAGCTACAGGAAATAGGAGGTAGGAAAATATCCACTCCAAGGATAGTTGTGGCAAACCGACACGGAAACCAATCCATCCTAGTACCCCATTTATCAATGCCAATAGTCCTAAAAAAGCAATCAGCATTGCTGCGACATTTAAAGCTAATTTCATCCCTTCACTAGCACCTGTGGCAGCAGCATCAATGGGATTTGCATAGGTACTATCTACCTCTACCTGTACCTTACCGGCAGTCAAAGACTCTTCCGTTTCTGGATAAAGTAACTTAGACACCGCTAAAGCTGCTGGTGCAGACATTACAGAAGCTGCTATTAAGTGTTCTACTGGCACACCAAAGGATATATATGCAGCCATCACTCCCCCAGCAATGGTGGCAAAACCCCCTGTCATAATTGCGTGTAACTCCGAGCGAGTCATGGTTTCCACATAGGGTTTAATCATTAATGGAGCTTCCGTTTGTCCCACAAAAATGTTGGCAGCGGCAGAGAGGGATTCGGAACCAGAGGTTTTCATGGTTTTCATCATCACTACCGCAACTAATTGCACCAATCGCTGCAAAATTCCGTAGTGGTAAAGTACGGTAATAAATGAAGAGAAAAAAATGATGGTGGGTAAAACTTTGAAAGCAATAAAATGTTCTTCAAAGTTATCTCCAAAGACAAACTTTGCCCCAGCATCAGAAAAGTTCAAAAATTTACTCACCAGATGACCGAGGAATTGAAATACTATCAAACCTGGCTTAGTTTTGAGAATTAACAGTCCAAATATGAGTTGTAAGGCAATTCCCCACAACACTGGTTGCCAACGTACTGCACGACGGTTCACAGATAGGGCATAGGATAAACCCACAAATACAAATAGTCCCAGTAACGATATTAAGCGTTCTACTACCATAGTCACTGCCTAGATTGCACCACTTAAAATAATTTGTAGTTAAGTTTTGTAGCAAGGACTGAAGCCCCACTATTTGTAAATGGAGTTTAAACTAGTTTGGTACTTAAAACTACTAGGATTATTCCTTTCCCTTTCTATCTTCTCTGAAACTCTTGCTTGTAGAATAGTGCGCTGCGCTCCGCCACAACAC
Source organism: Richelia intracellularis (assembly GCA_000613065.1). Lineage (GTDB taxonomy): Bacteria > Cyanobacteriota > Cyanobacteriia > Cyanobacteriales > Nostocaceae > Richelia > Richelia intracellularis_B. The sequence goes on from CBZS010000673.1 coordinate 61,061, forward strand.
ACCCTAGATAGGGCTATCTAAACAAACCTAATGTCATACCAATTCAAATAGTGTTTGCGGCACATAAATTCAATTATTCGTATGGGTTTAGTCTGAAGTTCCCCTTTGACTAAAAACAAAATCTATGCATAGTGAGACTTACAGAGATTTCAAGTCTAAGCTTAATGGGTACAAATTATGCTAATTCCGAGTAAATCTATTGCTCTTTGTTGTATAGCTGTAGGCTGAGTAATCTTCTCAAAAACGAAGGATTTACTACCAATTATTGTAGAAATTCTATTTTTAAGAATTGTAGCTAAATGATCCAATAAAGTTTGGAAGCTATGAACTGGCAAATTCTCTGAGGTACGCTTTTTGTTCGCTTTATTTTTAGCTTTTTCGCTCTTTTTGGCAGGAGATACAACAGACTATTTTCTCGCTGCTGCTTCCCAATCATCTTCATCAAAAAGTATTGGAGCTAAAAGTTCTCGCATATGCCATTCTACATAATAATAAGACAACATACATAGATATGGACTTTTACATGTTCGGCTGTATAGTAGGAAATTGGACGAACTTTTAAATCAACAGTTTTGTTTTATAACTACGGAAAGCTTGTTC
>CBZS010000674.1 GCA_000613065.1 Richelia intracellularis
GGGGGCTTAGTTGTAAATTATCAATCCTCTCTTGACAATCCCGAATCGAGACTCCGGTTAATTCTAAAATTCCATACTGTCCCAATCTCACAGCCAAAGGTTCTGGCTTCAAACGCTTGCCATCGCATACAGAACAAGGTTGATTGATTAAATACTGTTCTAGCTTTTGTTTAACTAACTCCGAGCCACCATCATATTGCCTTTGTAAAATTGGCAACACTCCTTTGAATGCTTGCTTCTTCTCTTTCGGAGTATGATCTTCCCCCTGTAAAACAGTTTTTTGCTGTTCCGGGGTTAAATTCTTCCACTGTGTCTGCAACTCAAATCCATAGGTTTGTCCCAAAGCATACAACAGCTCTAGATAATAGGAGTTTTCTTTCTCCGACCAAGGAGCGATCGCAGCATACATAGGGGAGTCTGGATTGGGTATGACCAATTCTGGGGAGAATCTACGTAATGTACCAATACCATGACAATTTGGGCAAGCACCATAAGGGGAATTAAAGGAAAATAACCGTGGTGATAATTCCTCCATTACAGCCCCATGTTCGGGACAGGCAAAGTTTTCGGAAAATACTATTTCTGGATGTGCTTCTTTATCCTCACTGCTAGGAACGAAATCAATAACAGCAATTCCCCCAGAGTGTTTTAAGCAGGTAGAAAGAGAGTCTACCAAACGCTCCTGGATACCATCCTTTTTCACCAACCTGTCAATTACCACCTCAATAGTGTGGGTAAACTTTTTATCCAACTCAATAGAATCAGATAACTCCCGTACCTCCCCATCAACCCGTACCCGGACAAAACCCTGGGAAGCCAAACTAGATAATAACTTCTTGTGGGTTCCCTTTTTTCCCCTTACCACTGGTGCGAGAATTTGGAATCGGGTACGATCTGGTAAATCAAAAATGCGATCGCACATTTGATCGATAGTTTGGGGCGCAATGGAGCGATCACATATGGGACAATGTGGTTCTCCTGCACGTCCAAACAATAACCGCAAATAGTCATAAATTTCCGTCACCGTCCCCACCGTAGAACGGGGGTTATGGGAAGTGGACTTCTGATCGATGGAAATCGCCGGACTCAACCCCTCAATGGCTTCCACATCAGGTTTATCCATTTGTCCCAAAAACTGCCTTGCGTAGGCACTCAGGGACTCCACATAGCGACGCTGTCCTTCCGCAAAAATCGTGTCAAATGCCAGGGAAGACTTACCAGAACCAGACACCCCAGTAAATACAATTAAGCGATCGCGGGGCAATTCTAAATCAACATTCTTCAGATTATGCTGCCGAGCTCCCCGAATGTAAATCTTATTTTCATTCGGGGAGTGAGAAATATGTCCATTGAGGGATGCTTTGAGCTGGGATTTTGACATCTTGACAACGTGAGACAGTGGCAGGAAATAATTCTTAATAATACTACCGCGTCCTCGTCCTGGATAGAACAGTTGTATTCATTTCATTGGGAAATTTGAAATTGTGATCGTATTGCGATCGTAATTTTGCATTGAATGGCGAATGTTGACAGTTGTCATTTAACCTCCCGCACTCTCTCACTCCTTTTCTCCCCATCCTCGTGTCTCTAACTCTCCGTGTCCTCTTTCATCCGGTTGCCAAAGGTTAGTAATATCTGGTCCAGAGGGTATAATTCCTCCAGGATTGAGGGGAAATAAATTACCGTAATAGTCCCGTTTGACGCTTTCTAAATCGCAGGTATCAGCAACTCCCGGTAATTGATATAAATCCCGCAGGTAAGCCCCCAAGTTGGTGTAATCTTGAATGCGACGACGGTTACATTTAAATAAGCCGTAGTAAACCACGTCAAACCGAAACAAAGTAGTAAATAAACGCACATCTGCCAAAGTTAGTTGTTCGCCGCAGAGATAGCGGTTTGTTGCTAAAGCTGTATCAATTTCATCTAATGCTGTAAATAATTCTTCGCAAGCCTTTTCATAAGCTGACTGGGTCTGGGCAAAGCCACAACGGTATACCCCATTATTAACAGCATGGTAAATTGTCTCATTCCATGTATCTATTTGCTCCTTGAGTTCTTCCGGGTATAAATCTAGTGAGGGATTAGTGGCAAATTCATTAAATTGGGAATTTAAAATGACGATGATTTCTGCACTTTCATTATTAACAATCTTTTTAGTTTGCTTATCCCATAAAACTGGTACAGTACAACGTCCTTGATATCCTGACTGTGCCAAATTGTAGAGTTCCGGGAGAGTGCGACAACCTTCCGATTCTTGACTCATTACCCATATTCCCTCATCCCTGGATGGAGAAACAATGGTAACAGAAATTGTATCTTCTAAACCCTTAAGCGAGCGCACTACTAAAGTTCGGTGTGCCCAAGGACACCCCAACCCTACATAGAGATTATATCTTCCTGCTGCTGGAGGATAGGAGTTCTCTGAGACTATACCAATAATATGATGGAACTGGGTAGCAGGACGAATATATTCCCCTGATTTACTCAGGGGTGCTAGATTGGACATCATGATTTGCCACATGGTTGTCCAGATAAATTTTACCGTGCGAATAATTAAACCAGAAGGAAGGGATTTACCTTTTTTTGCACTACTTGTTTTAGAGGAGATATTTGACTGTATCATTTGCTTAACCCCTATAAATAATATACGTATATTTACTCGTAAAAATCTTCGACAAACTATAAATATGGCTTCAAGAGGAAGATATGTTTATAAATATGTATCGAGTTTATCTCCAAACATGATAACAGGGCAGACTTTGCCAACCCTACAGCAAAATATGGATAGTAAGACAAGATTCAAGCCGTGTTGGAGAAAAGAAATATGCGATCGCACCTCCGCATCTATAGGATATTAGAAGATTTTATAAACATTTGGGAGAATATTTAATTATGAAAAGACCAGATATGGAAGTGTTGGAAAACCTAATTGAACATTCAACTTTAGCTGCTGTTTTAGAGATGTTAGAAAGAATATGCCACAAAAAAGCAGAACACCTGAGAGAACATTGGCATGATGAATATTTAGCTCGGTGCAGGGAAAAAGCTGCGAGGCAAATCGAAGACATCAATATCGATGTGTAAATTAAGTGGCAACTAATGAATATTCCATAGTGGTTAAATTGTAATCATAAATATAGTCGTAACTTGAGTAACACTCGCTATATATAATATGTATTTCTATGTGCAATTCTCAATCCTGTAATAAGATTAATTGTGCAGAGTATTACTCATGCCATTTTGGATTTTAGATTGAGAATTAGGCTTTGTGTCTTGACTCTCCATGTCCATCTTTCCCATTCTTTCTTAAAACTGGTATCGCATATCAAAAAATTATTATTTTTATTTCCTAGTTGCCAAATTTATATATGAACCCCACACAGTCACTATTACAGAATAAATTTCAACAGGCTTTAGCTGCGGCTTTTGGTGAAGAATACGGTAGTATAGATCCGATTTTGGTGGCTGCTAGTAACCCCAAATTTGGTGACTATCAGTCCAATGTCTCCTTACCACT
>CBZS010000675.1 GCA_000613065.1 Richelia intracellularis
AAGTAGTTGCTGTGGGAATATCAGACCAGAGAAATATTATATTTAGATGCAAGAAAAAAGGATAAAAGAGCACAAAACCCATGCATAACAATACTGGTGCTATTAGTACCTATCTACAGTGAATCAGAGCAAACTCAAATTTCAGCATCAAAGTTCCTTCTGCCATTTGAGGGGAAGTTGTCTTGTCAAAATAGGTGGGTAATGATGACTGATTTGATACCCTGGCAAGAATTTGAAGATGAATATGCGAGCCTTTTTTCCGAAAAAATGGGGGCACCAGCAAAGTTATTTCGCATGGCATTAGGTGTATTAATAATCAAAGATAAATTGAGGATAAGCTATAGGGAAACAGTAAAACAAATAAAAGAGAACCCTTATCTTCAGTAATTTATAAGAATGTCATCTTATATTAATGAAGCACCATTTGATACATCGATGCTAGTACATTTTCGTGAAAGAATCAGTGGCAATGCGGTGAATAAAGTCAATCAGATGATGGAAAAACAATACAAGAGGCGACCTTTAAAGAAGCAGCGAAAAAATAACACAAAAGGTTTTAGAACCAAAAAATCGAGGTAAATTAATATTAGATGCGAACTTGTGCGCCAATTGATATGGGTGCGACTCTTTTAGTAAGATGGGGGATGGGAACTTAGACAGGTATTGGAAGAGGTGAGGGGTAGTAG
>CBZS010000676.1 GCA_000613065.1 Richelia intracellularis
CTTTTATTCTCAGACTTCAACACAGGCAGAAGCTTGGCAGAGCAAACGTTTACAGCTTATCCTTGAAGGTAATCAAGTTCAGTTGCCCCAGGTATGCGCCCCAGTGCCACTTTACCCAAACTCACCCCCCAAGAACGTAAACCCGTGGATCCCTGTGCTAGATATTTACTTAACAATGCCAAATACCTCAAATATGACGATTACTTAAAAGCTGGATTCCCCATCGCCAAGGGGGTGATTGAGGGTGCTTGTCGCCACCTGATTAAAGACAGACAGGATGGATATCACTGGGGCTAGATGGACCATGAGGGGTGCTGAGGCTATTTTACCCCTGGGTTCTTTATACATCAGTGGCAATTGGGATGAGTATTGGCAGTTTCATCTACAACAAGACATAAACGCAATCACCTGGCTTTGTACTCTAGTGGTATTCCTTTGATGAAGCAAGTTCTCAAAGCAAAGCTCGTTGTTCTACTAGCCCTCGACCTCTTCCAATACCTGTCTAACTTCCACTCCCCGTCTTACTAAAAGAGTCGCACCCAATTCATTTATTAACGATCGCAGTTTCAGAAGTATGACAAAATTTAGCCATGATTCTATTCAAGCTAAATCTTCTTTTCCCTTCCCCAAACTTTCCCTCAATACTATTACGAATCCTCTCAGATTCATTTGCTTGTCTTTTTTGTTCTTTACTCACATTAGCTGGAGGTCTCCCCAAAGGTGGAACAGTCATTTTAATACCTCGTTTTTTACACCAAGCTCTGTTTTCTCTAGTCCGATAAATTTTATCTACATGAACATATTCCGGATAATAACCAGTGTAGTTTTTAAAACCTTCTACTTGTGTTTTTAAGCAGGGTAAGCGCATCTAATTTTGTAGTGAAAATGACAGATTTTTGTACATAATTGTGAGGTATGTCTTGATTGTCAAGTGCGAACGCCAACGCCCTTTGGGGGGGGGTACTGGAGGGGCATCGCCAAAAAAATTTGACGCAACTGGGGAACCCTTCCCTAGATTCGGTGGTGCCAGGTAGGGGCATCAAGACCTTGAGTAAGCCCAATAAACAGTCATACCCCCACCTGGCACTCCCCTACGCCACCCAATCTTCCCCAGTTGCTGGAACACTCGTGGGACACAAAAATGGAGATTTAAGTATTAAAGAAGTTAAGTCGTATGCTTAGGACGCAAAGGGTCTATCTGAACTGAACGGGTTAGTCTAATGGTATCTCTGACAAGAAGGCTTGCCCCTAGGGGTTTCAAATCTTCAAAACCAAAGATTAAAAGCTCAAAAAATTTGAGTATAGCCAATCCCACTGCATTTACAGAAAAAATGTCATT
>CBZS010000677.1 GCA_000613065.1 Richelia intracellularis
GGACAGTAGAACACCTCAAATCATCCCTCTATTATGCAACGCCTAAAATTGCAGTTCAGGATAGCTAATTATTACAGATTAGTCATTAGTAACAATAGTTCTATTTTTAGTCTGCCGCAACCCTTATTTTTCAAGCTTATTAACCAAATTATTATTTATCCGCGATCGCTCCTAGTTGCGAAATAATTACCTTGGGGTGTCCAACTAAGCCAGTTATATATTGTGGCGAAATATCACCCAGTCTTAAAGCTCTAGGCTAATAGTTAAATTTCGTTATATTTGGTAATTTGCATTAATGCTGTTTAGCTCAGTTATTTATTTTACTTAAGGTACAAGGATGGGGATTGCTTAGGCTGTTGATTTTGTAACTTTTTCGGTAGTAAATGTTCACACGAAATCTGTCACAGGAATTTTCCCTTGACTGTGGGAAAGAATACAAGGCTGGAGGCAGATGGTCACGCCACACATATCAAGGCAGAGCCTTGGCACAAGAACTATACAAAAAATCTACGAACAAAAATCATGAAAATTCTATTAAAGTACATGCCCCAGGCATTGCCCACTTCACCGTTATCATTTTGGATCTTTAATCCGACTAATTTATCGCTGTAATTCTTCTATTTGTCGCCGTAAGTTTTCTACTTCTGGAATTTATTCATTTCCTACTTCCACATTCACAGCAACAGATTCAGGAGATTTGTGATATGCTTTAAACCGCTATAACTTGGACTTGTTTAAATGTCTGAAATTCGATAGTCAATAAGCTGTTTAACTTCTTCTGCTTATCAGTATTAGCGGTAGCAATGCAGTTAGAGATTGCTGCCTTAAAATCTGCAAAATGAGCATAGTACTTAGAGTATAAACATTAATGTCTAATAAATTTACAAAATGTTTAAATCAAATTTAATTGTGGAGAATCCCAAGGAAAATAACATAGTTGTATACTTACTGATATCGTATCATTTTGTACTAATTTTAACTTCTGAGATCTGCCATTATCTTATCTAGTACAATAACAATTGGTTTATTTAGCCCCATATTAGCTAATATTAATAACAACTGGCACAGACTTTCTGAATTAATATAAGTTTCATTTGTAATTGTAATTATTTTCTTAGTAACTGCATTAACTGCTCCTAAAACATTAAATCGTTTTCGACCAAAAGGTGAACAGATAAACAGGGTAAGCGCATCTAATTTTGTAGTGAACATTACAGATTTTTGTACATAATTGTGAGGTATGTCTTGATTCTCAAGTGCGAACCCCAACGACGGGCACTTCGTGGCTAAGCGCAGGCTACCCCAACGCCCTTTGGGGGGATACTGGAGGGGCATCGCCAAAAAAAAGTTGACGCAACTGGGGAACGCTTCCCTATATTTCGTGGTGCGAGGTAGGGGCATCAAGACCTTGAGTCAGCCGAATAAACACTCATACGCCCACCTGGCACTCCCCTACGCCACCGAATCTTCCCCAGTTGCTCGAACACTTGTGGGGCACAAAAATGGACATTTAAGTATTAAAGAAGTTAAGTCGTATGCTAAGGACGCAAAGGGTCTATCTGAACTGAACGGCTTAGTCTAATGGTATCTCTGACAAGAAGGCTTGCGCCTACGGGTTTCAAATCTTCAAAACTAAAGATTAAAAGCTCAAAAAATTTGAGTATGGCGAATGCCACTGCATTGACAGAAAAAATGTCATTAGTTTTTAGTGAGATAGAACACCCACCTGTAGAAAGAACCCGTGTCCATTTATTAACAGATATTTTTATCATTGGAATACTATCAGTGATTGCAGGAGGTAAGGGATGGGAGGACATGGAAAATTATGAATTGAGTAAATACGACTGGTTAGAGCAATTTTTAGCTTTACCAGAGGGCATCCCAAGTGCAGATAGCTTTCGACGGGTGTTTAAACCCATTAACCCAAAAGTATTTGAGCGATGGTTTCGACGTTGGGTAGAATCAATAGTTGAAGCCCCAGAAGCACAGGTAATTCCCATTGATGGTAAGACCCTCAATGGTTCCTATGATAGAGAACAGGGTAAATCAGTGTTACATCTAGTTAGTGCATGGTCGAGTGAACATCGTCTTATTTTAGGCTGAAGTTAGCCTTTGAGGAAAAACAAAATCTATGGAGAGTGAGACTGACAGAGATTTCAAGTCTAAGCTTACTGGGTACAAATCATTCTAATTGCGAGTAAATCTATTGCTCTTTGTTGTATACCTGCAGCTTGAGTAATCTTCTCAAAAACGAAGGATTTACTACCAATTGTTGTAGAAATTTGATTTTTAACAATTGTAGCTAAATCATCCAATAAAGTTTGGAAGGTATGAACGGACAATTTCTCTGAGGTACGCTTTTTGTTCGCTTTATTTTTAGCTTTTTTGCTCTTTTTGGCAGGAGATACAACAGACTCTTTTCTCGCTGCTGCTGCTTCCCAATCATCTTAATCAAAAAGTATTGGATCTAAAAGTTATCCCATATGCCATTCTACATAATAATAAGACAACATACATAGAAATATATCGGGTTTTACACGTTCGGCTGTATAGTGGTAAATTGGACGAACTTTTCAATCAACAGTTTTATAACTACGGAAAGCTTGTTCTAATTGTGAAAGATTTTTATCGGCTTTTACCGTATCTGTAGCAGATAAAGTTTCTTCATCCAAAGATGTACGAATTTTAATATATAAACCATCCAAGATAGCTTCTGCATAAATTGTTGACTGATTTCTATGATATGAAAAACTGTTCTCTTCTATCTCAATGATGAAATGTTTTTCAACATTAAATGTATTCATAACTTTATCTACTCTTACACCAATATTATCCTCGCCTTCTCGTGGACTAAGCTTTCTCGAAGTTCCTCCAATAATTTTATCTAATTCCTTTTCTCTTCCTTGTAATAATTATTCTGTATTTTTCTTTCTTTCTGCTGCCAATAAAAGATTTAGACACGCTATTAATCTTTCCCCTAGATAATCTTCGCTTTTAATTGATGCTAAATTTCGTTGATCAAACAGAGATAATTGAATAGCTGATTATTCTACTAATTTATTGATTTGAGCCGCTCGCTCTTAAAGCGCTAATCCAGTCTAAACCTTCTTTCTCTTTTAAGTCTTCTCGAATCCTTCCTTGAGTAATCATTCCACAGTCTCTAACCCAGACTACTCTCTTAATACCAAATCTCGAGCTAACCTGATCTATTTGATTAATAAATGTCTTTGGGTCGGATGTATTTACCTCAAAGACTTCTACTGCGATTGGACAACCTTTATCATTACATAATAGCCCAAATACTATTTGTCATTTACTACGTTTTTTATCACGGTTATAACCATATTTTGCTAACGGACAAGCCTTTCCTTCTAAAGATGTAGAACTAACGTCATATAGAACCAAACATCCTTCCTTCAGATGAAGTTTGGCAAGATTGTTTTCAATTTATTCTTGGGGTTCCAATAAAAAATACATCGCCAAATATAATTCATCCTCATCCGCTCCTTCTAATCCTAAAACTTCCCCTCAAATGGAGAAAAAAGTTTCTCCATCTAGCCCTCTTGCTGTTGCTAATTTAGAAGCTGGTTTGACAATACGTAACACTATCATAGCCTCAATTATTCTTTTTATTCTGTTGTTTTAAGTATCAATTAAGGTATGTAATCCTAATTTTATTAAGCTTGATAGTGTTGCTGCCACATCACCATCAGGACGGCTACGAATGATTTTAAATATTTATTGTAAATCTTCTACTGCTTTACCTCCTTTAAGCAGAAATTTTAAATCATCTACCGTTTCCGAAGGCAGTTTTGAAAGATTCGCAAGAGTACGTTTACGAACTTTTCCGTCTTCACGGTATGACTCGCGAAGCAGAACGGCTGGGGGAGAGTTTCTGTTAGGAATACGTTCTATATACATGACTACAGCAGTCTCATCTTTATCCTCTCAAAATATTAAGGAAATCTTTAATTAGATGGATACAGCTCTTTTGTGTAAAAACCCTCAAGCTTTGGAAGGTTAAAGCTTAAAGCTCTGTTTAGTACATATGCTCCGGGGGAACTTCAGTTTCGGACAAGTAAAAGTTGCCGATAAATCGAATGAAATTACAGCAATCCCTGCATTCTTGGAATTATTAGACATGGCTGGATGTATTATTACCATTGATGCCATGGGTACGCAAACAGCAATTGCATCCCAAATATTGAATGCAAAAGCAGATTATGTTTTAGCACTCAAAGGTAATCATCCTACACTTTACGGACAAGTTAACAATTGGTTTTAGCAACAGTTATCTCAAGGCTTTAAAGGTATTATCCATAGTTATGATAAATGGGTAGACAAAGGTCATCATCGTACTGAAAAACGTCAAATTTGGTGTGTTCCTATTTCTCAACTGCAAACTTTGCATAACCAAGACAATTGGGTTGGTCTTAAATGGGTTGTCATGGTTGTGCCGGCACCATATCTTTGGAATCAAACAACCCGTGAAGTTCAGTTTTATCTAACTAGTTTAAATTGTGATGCTCGTAACTTAGGACAAGTGATTCGTCTTCATTGGGCTGTGGTAAATGGCATGCATTGGACTTTAGATGTCACTTTTTCTGAAGATGCTTGTGGTGTCCGTACTGGTCATGCTCCACAAAACTTAGCACTTCTGCGGCGAATAGCTCTTAATGCTTTAAACCTAGAGCAATCTTTGAAACGTAGTAATCGCCAAAAATATAATCGAGCCGCTATGGATAATAATTATATGCTGACTGTTCTTGCTGCTTGTTTATCCCAACATGATGATGAGACCTCTCAACCCGCTTGCTTGTCAATAGAATTTGAGATGCGCTTACCCTGAACAGATAAATGTTCTTGTAAAACACCATAAACATCCTAAGTATGCTCGATGTACAAAGTGGGCTGCCTCAACAAAAAAAACTACTTTCTTTCCCCTAATAGCTTCTTCCTGTAATGCTTATAGCTTTTCTTTTCTATATTTTTCTACCTCTTCAATCTTTTCTGGGTCTACTGACTTTCCCGGCACATACCCCACTTTTAAGCAACGCAAACCTGTTCTGAGCAGAAATTCTCTTACCTGAGTTGGACTGCGCTTAATACCAGTTATTTTTGCAATGGCATCACTCTCTTCTGCAATACTTGTAGCTGGATGTTTCTCAAAATATTCTTTCAATATATCACTATACTTATTTAATTCACTTGGCTGTCCTTTGTGGTGTATTTTTTTTAGTTCTTCTACTCCTCCTGATTGATATTGTTTTATGTAAACTATTAATTAATGTTGTTTTTTATATTTTACATAAACGACAAATATCTTTATGTTTTATAGCCTGAGTTTTTAGATACAGAACTTCCATCTTTTTCTGTACTAATGGATGAGGATAATGATATCTTTGATGATTAAGTTTATCAATGTCTTCTTGCGTAAAATCTATTTTTAACATCAGATTTTACCTGCTTTCTTAAGTAATATTGTTTATTCATTTATAATACTTGTTATTACCGCTATACAAAAGTCCAGCTTTTAACCGTTCTTCCTTTGTTAATCTTCTGTCAGTCTCCGGAATAAGGAAATAGTTCAGGAGCTAAATCATCCAGAAACATAACAGGATTTGAATTGATTTATAGCAGCAATTAAATGGTTGAATCCCAGTAATAACTGTGAATTAGGAAAAATATCAATCCAGGGATAAATCAACCAAAATAGTAAGAGTGGTTAAACGATTAGACGCAGATTCTTTAAAACATTCTTCCATCCACATTCATGATTCCATTGTTGATGATAAGAAAAATCAATATGACTATTTATTTACCGCTCAGTCTTAACTTGACAAGATTGATTTAAGGCTAATAATGCTGGAGAATTCAAACTAATCATTGTGTAAACACAAAAAATAATCTCCCACCACCTCTCAATATGTTGAAAGTTTGTAAACCGATAATCTGTCCAACCTAATTATTGTTTACACTGACGAAAATTCTGTTATATATTATACAGGTTCAGGTTATTAATCCATATAAGTTGCCTAAAGTCTATTTCAAACTTCCTTGAAGATTCGTCATTACGAAGGAGGTAGATTTTTCTGGCATCGTTTCTGGGTCATTAGTTATTTCACAGTAAGTTAGGACTCTTTCTTTACCATAAATTATTTCTCTAATGTATCTAGTTTCTGATTTTGGATTACTAAATTTTCTCTCAAATTTACACCACTTGTTTTCTCTAACACTTTGCCCTAATCGCAACCAGACTCCGTGATTACTTCTAATTGCAACTACATAAGCTAAGTTCGATTCATCTAGTTTTCTCAGGAATTGACTACTTTCACCATCTAAAGTATCTGCGAGTACTAATTCTATATTAAAGTTCTCTTCAATTAAATCTGTAATTATTTCTGACGCTAACTCTATTTTTGTTTTATATTGATCTTCTTCTTTTAACGTCCCTTATGGTTTAAACACTTTTACGATTAATGGAAATGTTATATTATGGTAGAAATCCATAAGCATTGACTGAAACTATTCCATTATCAAATTTTCCCACACTTCCTAAGTATTATCTCGCGACAGAATCAGTCTTTCTACCTTTTTTTCTATCTCCGGTTTCATCTATTACTACTGTAATAGCCTGACGATTCAATACTTGCTGAAGTTTATTTAATCTCCGTTGTTTTAATTCATCTACTGACCAATCTGAATTATCTAGGAAATGATGTAATGACTGGGCTGAGTTTATACTTACTTCCTTCCCTATCTCTGGTAATCATTTCCTTTTTATCGTTGATATTATTCCTAAGTCTAAATATTTGAAACACTCATAATTTCTTACTTCCTTAAATAAGTCCTTATACTCTGCGCAATATTCATCTATGATGGCAATTGTTGGGTGAGTATCTCTTGGTAAATTTTTCAGGATTTGTAACTCTAGATCCATTGCCCCACTTTACTTTCAGAGTTTTATTTTTTTATTTTTTTATTCATAATTTCCGGTAACTGACAAAAGAGGAGTCATTCCCCTGTTTAATTTGCTCATACTCTGGGGAGACAGCCCAATCCTTTAAATAACGAACCCTTTCCACAGAAAATGGATGGGTAAGCATCATCCCTGAAATCATTTGTGGACGCTCATAAATAAACTCCACGAATTTACGGGCGAGTAAATCAAACCCTGGCAAGCTGCGTAATGCTTGCTCTGCTTGGATATCCAAGGAATGTTTGAAGGCTTCGCTAGACATTCCTTTATATATTGCCATTTTATAGATTTCGTATTTTGAATTTGAGATTGTCCAATTGATTACCTTTTGGGTGTACCTTGGGCAATATTTTGATATAGGGGAGATGTTTTGTATGTAGTTTAACAACTGATACTAATTTGGCACATGATTGATCAGAAGAGGGGAGGAGGAAAGTGAGAGAGTGTGAGGAGATAGAATAACTAACAAATGGCAACTGTCAACAACCAACATTCCCCATTCAATCCAAAATTGACAGGCTGTTACACTCCGCAATCTGACAATATACATAATAGAGGTGGGGAAATTGAAAGTAAAAATGACTTTATGGGATTAAAAGCTTGTGATTGAAGCAGAAGTTCATTTATGTTTACATAACTTCCTGCGTTCGCAGGCGGGTTTACCTTCTTGGCATCACCATCTCACTATGGCGAGGTTGGTGGCGCGGACTTTGCGGACTGGGCGCAGTTCTCTAATTCAAGTGGGAGCAACTTGTGGCTATCAAGGGTTATATCGCACTAGTTTTGTGGCTTCTGCTTTGATTTGGCATGGTGCTGTAATTATTGTGGCGACTGAAGAGGTACAGCAACGGTTGTTAAGGGTAGAAATTCCCAGGCTCCAGCAGTGGTTACAAGTAAATAAGCCAATCCGCACTGGTGATACTTTCCCTGGAGCTGATTTTTCCGGGTTGTTGTTAATCTCCCCCCGAAATTGGTTAAAAGCACAACTTTCACCCACCAGTAATTTACCTGAAAATATTCCCACAATTATTGATGGAGTGGATGATTTAGAAGATTGGGTACGTCAAGAATTAACTGTTACAATTCCACCCCCAGATTGGGAACAACTGGAATTAGCTTGTCCCCAGGAAGTACAGGTAATTAGGAACGCCAAGGTACAGCTTACCCACGAAATCTTCCAACACCCAGCAAATCCCTACGAATGTTATTTAATCTCCTCTACAGAAACAGAAATATTACAACGCCTCTATTCAGCTGTAGATATTTCCCATCTCCTGGAGCCTTGGCACAAATTCTGGGATTTATTTGCTAACTTACATTCCGATTCCCCTACTTCTCTGTGCTGGACAACTATTGCCCGTCGTCAAGGTTTATTCTCTCTCCACTGCTCCCCCCTGGAAGTTGATACATTGCTCGCACCGATTTGGCAGAAGCAACCCGTAGTATTAATTGGCAGTGCCTTAGAAGCTGATACGCAAGCTCCCTTATTCCGCCAACGTATGGGTTTAGAGGATGTTACCTGCTTAAAATTTTCTAGCGAACGCCAAACGGAAGCAATTCAGTTGTATATTCCTTATCAGTTACCCCTACCCAATACCCCGCAGTTCCAACCTAGATTTATGCACAAGCTCCACACCCTCATTTGTCTCAGTGCCACTGCGCCGGGATTAACGGTGGTATTGGTGGGAGATGTACCATTAAGGGCACAGGTAGGTTCCATCCTTGCCGCCCAATATGGGTCACGGGTACAGGTAGAAAAAACTTGTTTGGACGAAAATAGTATTTTAATTAGTGGTTGGGAATTTTGGCGATCGCATCAAAATGTTCTACCATCACCCCAGTTATTAATTGTCTCTACCTTACCCTTACCATCCCTAGAACATCCCCTGGTAGCTGGAAGAGTATCCCATTACAAGCGATCAGGCCAAGATTGGTTCCGGTTATATTTGCTACCTACTGCTATCAATGAATTAGAAAGAGCGATCGCTCCGGTACGAGAAGGCAAGGGTATTGTTGCTTTATTAGATAGTCGAGTGGTGAATCGTAGTTATGGGGCACAAGTCCTCGCTGCTTTGAGTCCCGTGGCAAGAATCAATTACTTAGACCCCAGTCTATTTAGTAACAATCAAGAAGATAATTCCGATTTGTGAGGAGTTCCTAATTGTAAACATTGAGAAATATTAATTTTTTTGTCAGTATTATAAGAGTGAAATGCTTGCACTAATTTTCATTATTTATAATTGTTTGATTCAATCTAGTTTGACGTTCCGTCTCTTATTGAAAGCAGTAGAGCTGCACAGGAGTTACTCTTTGGAAGAGGCTGAAGTAAGTTTTAAGTTGACACCAATATCCGGCTTGCACCTATTTTGATTAGAATTAGTGGCAGCACAAACGTTATGCTCGAGCATAAGCAGCATTCGATTTAAATCATATGGGCGAAGCAAAACGTCGTAAAACCGCATTAGGTAAAAAGTATGGGCAAGAATCTCGTATTCTGCCTTGGGTTCCAATTACCAAAACCCAAGCGGATGCATTTATGAAATGGACAACCACGGGAGCCTGGACTGGTATTGTTTTGATGGTGGTACTATGGCTCACCATCCGTTTTATTGGACCAGCTTTTGGTTGGTGGCAAGTAGTCAATTAGTATTGAGATACCCGGCTTATTACAAAAGTTGGGTATCTTAATTTTGGTTACTATTTCTAGTTGAAATCTGGCTCAAGAGAGCCAATTTAGACGCAATTATCCCACAGCTTTAGGATTTTTATTCTCCCAAAATCCATAACGTTTGAAGTTGTAGACTAAATTCTTCACTCCAATAGTCGCCTTGACTGACTCCTTACCAATGGAACCCATTAAATTGCCTCCCATTTCATTAACCCAGTGACGAAAAACATGTTCGACCTTAACTCTGACTTGAGAACGCTCTCGATTATCTTCTTTGTGTTTTGCAGTGAATGGATGATTGCCGTAGGCTCGTTCATGAATGTGACTGAGGAATTGTAAAATCTGTAGAATCCATTCAATAGATTCACTACCATAGGCACTATCTGCCCAAACCTCTTCCCCCTGGGTTTGCTGATCCAACAGTGCCCCTAACACTTGGGAATCATGCACTGAGGCATCCGTGACTTGATAGCGATTAATAAAACTGTACTCCACATCGATACTGATGTGGTTTTTATAACCAAACTAACTCTGACCATTCTTTTTTGTCGAGGGAGCATCGGTATCCTTCTGGGACAAGGGATGAGGCTTTTGCTGCCAACTTTCGGGGATTTATCCTTGGCCAAGTTGTTGCTTCTCTTCCTTTCTCTTATGCTGGTTGGTAACTGGAATCAGTGTGGCATCTACTATTTGACCTCCCTTAGCTTGCTAGCCTTGGTCTCTCACGTCGCTATCAAATTAATTGCTCAAACAGTTCTTGAATAAGACCCTGCTACTTCAACTGCTGCCGAAATAACCAAACTGTAGTTGCATCTGGTACTGGTTCTGCTAGCCCCAAGCCCAACAATCTCATGAACGATAGTCGGTCATTGACCTGGTACTCCAGTTCTTCATTACTGATATTGTACAGTTGTTGCAGCACAAGCATTTTGAACATGACTATTGCATCTATGGGCTTTCGGCCAGCATTCTTTTTTCTGGGCTTGTCATGCACTTGTTCTAAAATCGGACGAAATTATGACCACGGCAGCATCTCGTCTAACTTCATCAAGAGGCTCTTCTTGCTTTCTAACTTCTGGTATCGCTGTTCAAGTTCCCCGACTTTTTTTTGTTCCATGGCGATTCAACCCCACCTTCTGCTCTCCCTATACTCTCATCTCGCGAGCTATTTACTCAATTTTTTGATGTGACCAAAAGCTTGTTATTCAAACTTTTTACAGGTTTATAGTTAAATCACTTTTATATTTATGTCTTGGGTTAGTAGTCACGCTATCCTTATCAATCTTGACTGCTCTTCTTAAATCTACTTTGGCTTGACTACCAGCACAGAACAAGCTGCATCTTCCACTACTTGACTACTCACAGAACCTTGAACAATCCGCTTCATTCCTGTCAAACCACGGCTACCAATTACAATTAAGTCAGCTTGGTAAATATTGGCAAGACGAATAATTTCCTCAGCAGGATCTCCTGTAACTAATTCGACTTCCGTGCTTACTGAGAGTTCTTGTTGATAAGAACGTAATTGTTTTTCTATGTGTAAATACGATACTTCCGCTGACTCTGGATGGGGACGGTCTGCAAGCACTTCTCGTTCTACATCCGGGGGTGGAAATACATGACAAAGTATCACTTTGCTTGGCTCTGGTACGATTAACTCTTGCAAAGTTAGTATCACTCGCTCTGCAAGTTCTAAACCATCTAAAGCTACGACAATAGTTTTAAGCACTGGTGTTGTCTCCAAGAAAGTAGACCCTCTACATCAGTATTAGGCACAAATTATTTGGTAACTATACTAAGCTATGTCCCAAATAAAACCTTGATTTTGTATAGTTTCAATAGATTTCAGTGTGCAGTTATAATCTGAATTCTGTCAAAAATATATGTAAAAAATTAATAATTTAGCATTTATTCATCTGTTGAGAGTCGCCGCTTAACAGAATCACTATGAGAAGAAAACCCTTCTGAGTAAGCAAGGGCATCAATAGTATCTACTACTTTTGTTAGTGCAGGGTTTGAGTACTGAATAATACTAGAATGTTTGAGAAATGTCTCTACTCCCAAGGGGGAAGCATAACGACAATTGCCAGATGTAGGTAAAGTTTGGCTAGGACCAGCAACATATTCCCCTACAACTCCTGGTGTAGAATGACCAATAGAGATTGCTCCAGCATGGCGAATTAATGGTAATAATTCCCATGGACGCTCTGTTTGTAATTGTAGGTGTTGAGGTGCAAATTCATTTACAAATCGGACTGCTATTGCTAATGACTCAACAATGGCAATCAATCCATAATGGGCGATGGCTTTCTCTGTCAACGAACTTTTGGGGTGGTTCACTAATTGTCTGGATACGGATGATTGTACATCCTTAGCTAGTTTGACATCCTTTGTCAGTAGAATTGCTGCTGCCATGGGATCTTTTTCTGCCTGTGCCAGCAAATCTGTCGCCACATGGAGAGGATCGGCTGTTTCATCAGCCATAATTATCACTTCACCCGGTCCCGATAAGCAATCAACTCCCACCAAGCCATAAACTAATTTTTTTGCCAAGGTTACATAAATATTCCCTGGCCCCACAATTAAATTGACTTTGGGTATGGTTTGGGTCCCATAGGCTAAGGCTGCGATCGCTTGTGCCCCACCTACTCGGTAAATTTCCTTAATTCCTGCTTCCTGGGCAGCGACTAAGACTGCTGGATGAATTGCCTTACCTATACCTGGTGGTGTTACCATGACTACCTGTGGTACACCAGCAACTTTCGCAGGAATCGCATTCATTAATACTGTACTTGGATAAGTACTACGACTTCCAGGTATATACAATCCAGCTTTGTCTACCGGTGTGTAGCGTTTTCCCAGCACGACATCATCGTCTCCAAAATGAACCCAACTTTTAGGAATCCGTTGACGATGAAAACTTTCTATTTGATTGCTGGCTAATCGAATTGCAGACAATAATTCAGGGGATATCTGTTGATAAGCCCCATCTAGCTCGGAAGCTGTAACTCTCAGATCTTCTGCATGTAAAGTTTGGTTGTCAAATTCTTCGGTATAATACAATACGGCTTGATCGCCTTGGCGTTTTACGGCTTGTAGCACTTCCCAAACTGTGGCTTCTTTATGAACCACAAGTTCGTCATTTGTGCGATCGCAGATTCGTTGTAATTCTGCTTTAACTTCTGCCTGCTGATTCATTATTCGCAGCATGGAGTAAGGACAATGCCAACTTTAGAAAACTTTTGGTGCGAGAATTTAGCCTTTCTCCTTCACCTGAATGGCTTGGTAGCTAAATCTAAATCCTCTTCTCTAGCTTAACTTGGATTTTTTGATACTCTTAATTTTCAAAAGTTACCCTGCTATTCCAGGAAAATTCATGTTAAATTCCAACTGTTGTATGGATAGTAAATACAGACAAAGAAAAGTTTGACAGAAAAAAGGCAGAAGCGATATAATGACGATTTGTTAAAACTTATGCATAAGCCACTTTACGTGCTGTAACTCATGCCAACAATACAGCAATTAATACGAACCGAACGCGAAAAAGCACATCAGAAAACCAAATCACCTGCTCTCAAGCAATGCCCACAACGCCGTGGGGTATGTACCAGGGTTTACACAACTACTCCGAAGAAGCCTAATTCTGCTCTCCGTAAGGTAGCAAGAGTTAGACTTACTTCAGGATTTGAAGTTACCGCTTATATCCCAGGGATTGGTCACAACTTACAAGAGCACTCTGTTGTCATGATTCGTGGCGGTAGAGTTAAAGACTTACCGGGGGTGAGATACCACATTATTCGTGGTACTTTAGATACTGCTGGGGTTAAAGACCGTAAGCAAAGTCGTTCCAAGTACGGAACCAAACGTCCCAAGTAGGGGAATAAAAGGAAATCAAAGATTTGAGTGCTGATTTGAAATATGGCTTTCATGTCAGGAATCAAGATTAGTAAGCTGATTACTAATCTTGTGATAACTAAAGTTGTCAAACACGATAGTCTGAATTAACCTGTAAAACCCACAATTGTCTGCTATCTAAAAAATATGCAGATCAATTTTATATGCTGTAAGCGGCAGTAGTGTTTTAATCTGCTTTTTAAGGTTATATAATAATTGTCTCTCTGTTAATTTTTTTTGCAGAAGGGAGCAATTCCCTATGTTCTTGGTTTGCAGCTTAACTGCATAACTTAAATTATCGCCAAATCCTAATTATAAGGTTGAAATATGTCTCGTCGTGGTGTTATACAAAGGCGCCCAGTTCCTCCTGACTCCGTTTATAACAGTCTTCTCGTCAGCATGATGATTCGCCGTATCATGCGTCATGGGAAAAAATCCTTGGCAGCAAGGATAGTTTATGATGCCATGAAAACAATCGAGGAGCGAACTGGTAGTGAAGCCTTAGAAACCTTTGAAAGAGCGGTACGAAATGCAACCCCTCTAGTAGAAGTTAAAGCCCGCCGTGTTGGTGGTGCAACTTACCAAGTGCCAATGGAGGTACGTTCAGAACGGGGAACAACTCTTGCATTGCGTTGGCTAGTACAGTTCTCCCGCAAACGTTCAGGTAGAACAATGGCTGGTAGATTGGCAAATGAATTAATGGATGCTGCCAATGAAACTGGTAATGCAATTCGTAAACGAGAAGAAACTCACCGAATGGCAGAAGCAAACAAAGCCTTTGCACACTATCGTTACTAAGTTAAACAGCGATGTATCGCAGCCGTTTTCTAAGCGATATATCTTGTGTATTTACAGATAAAGATAGAATCTTAATAAAGCGTAATATACGAGATATCATGAGGCGAAAACTATAGGAGGCAGCCGTGGCACGTACTCACCCGCTAGAAAAAGTACGCAATATAGGTATTGCAGCGCACATAGATGCGGGAAAAACAACAACGACAGAGAGGATATTATTCTACTCTGGCATTATCCATAAAATAGGTGAAGTCCATGAAGGGACAGCCGTAACAGACTGGATGGATCAGGAGCGTGAAAGGGGAATCACTATTACTGCTGCTGCCATCAGTACTAGTTGGCAAGATCATCAAATAAATATTATTGATACCCCTGGACACGTAGATTTTACCATTGAAGTAGAACGTTCCATGCGTGTACTTGATGGTGTAATCACTGTTTTATGTTCTGTGGGTGGTGTGCAACCGCAAACAGAAACGGTTTGGCGACAGGCAGATCGTTACAAAGTGCCGCGGATAGTCTTTGTCAATAAGATGGATCGCACTGGTGCTAACTTCTATCGGGTGTTGGAACAAGTACGCGAACGCTTACGGACTAATGCCATTGCTATTCAGTTGCCGATTGGTAGCGAAAACGAGTTCCGAGGAATTGTTGATTTAGTGAGAATGTGTGCTTACATATACACTAATGACCAAGGAACTGATATTCAACAAACAGATATTCCCGATGAAATGCAAGCTCTGGTGGAAGAATCCCGTACCAAGTTAGTGGAAGCGGTAGCAGAAACCGATGATGACTTAATGGGCAAGTATTTCGAGGGTGAAGAGTTAACAGAAACAGAGATAAGCAAGGCTCTACGTCAAGGAGTACTTGCAGGTACAATTGTACCTATGCTTTGTGGGTCTGCGTTTAAGAATAAGGGAGTACAGTTGTTATTGGATGCGGTTGTGGATTATCTACCCGCACCAACCGAAGTGCCACCAATTCAAGGCAAGTTGCCCAGTGGTGAAACTGTAGAAAGATATGCAGATGATGATGCACCATTGTCAGCACTAGCTTTCAAAATTATGGCTGATCCCTATGGTAGATTGACTTTTATCCGTGTTTACTCCGGTATTTTCAAAAAAGGGAGTTATGTTTATAACGCCACTAAAGAGAAAAAAGAGCGGATTGCTCGCTTAGTGGTGATGAAGGCGGACGAGAGAATTGATGTTGATGAGCTCAGAGCAGGAGATCTAGGTGCTGCCGTTGGGTTAAAAGATACCTTGACAGGAGATACTCTTTGCGATAAGGATTCTCCAGTCAGATTGGAGTCTCTATACATTCCGGAGCCTGTGATATCGGTGGCAGTGGAGCCCAAAACCAAGAACGACATGGATAAGCTCTCCAAAGCTCTGCAAACCCTTTCAGAAGAAGATCCAACCTTCCGTGTCAGCATCGATCCGGAGACCAACCAAACTGTGATCGCTGGTATGGGTGAGTTACACCTAGAAATTCTCGTAGACAGAATGTTGAGGGAATTTAAGGTGGAAGCAAATATAGGTGCACCACAAGTTGCCTATAGAGAAACTATCCTTAAAGCTGCGAATAAAGTTGAAGGTAAGTTTATTCGTCAAAGTGGTGGTAAAGGTCAATACGGTCACGTTGTAGTTGACATAGAGCCAGCAGAACCGGAAAGCGGTTTTGAATTTATTTCTAAAATTGTCGGTGGCTCAGTCCCCAAAGAGTATATTGGACCAGTGGAAGCAGGGATGAAAGAAACCTGCGAATCAGGCATTTTAGCCGGATATCCCCTCATAGATGTGAAAGCAACACTGGTAGATGGCTCTTATCATGATGTAGACTCTTCAGAAATGGCTTTCAAAATTGCCGGTTCCATGGCAATGAGAGAGGCCGCAATGAAGGCTTCACCCGTCCTACTAGAGCCAATGATGAAGGTAGAGGTAGAAGTGCCCGAAAACTTCCTTGGGGATGTAATGGGTGACCTCAACTCTCGTCGCGGGCAAATTGAAGGTATGGGTTCCGAAGATGGTCTGTCCAAGGTGACTGCTAAAGTACCGTTGGCAGAAATGTTTGGCTACGCTACTGATATCCGGTCAAAGACCCAGGGTCGGGGTGTATTCTCCATGGAGTTTAGCCACTATGAAGAAGTGCCTCGCAACGTGTCTGAGGCAATAATAGCTAAAAGCAAAGGGAACGCTTAGTTTAGAAAAGGAAAGTAATATACATGGCACGCGCAAAGTTTGAAAGAACTAAACCCCACGTCAACATTGGCACCATTGGACACGTTGACCACGGTAAAACTACGTTAACGGCAGCCATCACGATGACCTTGTCGGCTCTTGGTCAGGCTCAGGCGAGGGCTTATGACCAAATTGACAATGCCCCTGAAGAAAAGGCTCGGGGTATTACAATTAATACCGCTCACGTAGAATATGAAACAGAAAATCGTCATTACGCTCACGTAGATTGCCCCGGACACGCTGACTATGTGAAAAACATGATTACCGGTGCTGCACAAATGGATGGTGCAATCCTGGTTGTGTCTGCCGCTGATGGTCCCATGCCTCAAACTCGGGAACACATTCTGTTGGCACGTCAAGTAGGTGTACCTAACCTAGTGGTCTTCTTGAATAAAGAAGATATGGTAGATGACGAAGAATTAATGGAACTAGTGGAACTGGAAGTGCGCGAGTTGCTTTCTGACTATGAGTTTCCTGGTGATGATATTCCTATTGTGACTGGTTCCGGTCTGCAAGCACTGGAACACATGACAGCTAACCCCAAAACTCAGCGTGGTGAGAATAAGTGGGTAGATAAAATTTATGCCCTAATGGATAATGTGGATTCCTACATTCCGACTCCCGAACGTGATGTTGACAAGCCCTTTTTGATGGCAGTTGAGGACGTATTCTCAATCACAGGTCGTGGAACTGTTGCCACCGGTAGAATTGAGCGTGGTGCTGTAAAAGTCGGTGATGTTGTCGAATTAGTGGGTATTAGAGAAACACGTAACACAACCGTTACTGGTATCGAGATGTTCAAGAAGAGTCTCGATGAAGGTATGGCTGGGGATAACGCAGGTCTGTTGTTACGTGGTATGCAGAAGACTGATATTGAACGGGGTATGGTGCTTGCCAAGCCAGGTTCTATTACTCCTCATACCGAATTTGAAGGTGAGGTTTATGTGTTGACCGATAAAGAAGGTGGTCGCAAAACCCCATTCTTTTCCGGCTATCGTCCTCAGTTCTACGTACGTACCACAGATGTAACTGGAACTATCAAAACCTTTACTGCTGACGATGGTAGTGCAGCAGAAATGGTTATGCCTGGTGATCGCATTAAAATGACTGTGGAGTTAATTAACGCCATTGCCATTGAGCAAGGAATGCGTTTTGCAATCCGTGAAGGAGGTCGTACCATAGGTGCTGGTGTGGTTTCTAAGATTGTGAATTAGTATCTTAGACCAGAATTAGATGAGGAGCAGATATGGTGCTATTCCTCTCTGCTCCTTTCATGTCCTCCTTTAGTTCTGGATTTAATACCTTACACACTCAAAGATAAGCAACTACATTTCTACGCAATAACAGATTCTATTTTTGCGAGTTTATAGAAGTAAGTAATCCAAAATCTAAAATCGTTCGACCGAATGTAGCTAAAA
>CBZS010000678.1 GCA_000613065.1 Richelia intracellularis
TGAGGTTGGATTTGCTAGGGAAGTTGCTGATCGTGTAGTTTTAATGGATGCTGGATCCTTAGTGGAATCGGCAACCCCCAACAATTTTTTCAACCATCCCCACGAGGAAAGAACTCGTCAATTCTTGTCACAAATTATTTAAATTTTACCTTTATGCTCATGACAACAGGGGGTTAAACCCCTTTGCCATTTCCAGGCAAATTAGTATAGGATTTTGCCCTCACGATTGAACCCACCTTCCGCAGGTTAGTTAGCAAAGAAGATAATATTTACGACAGGGAGCACCAAAAAACTGTAGAATCCAGCACCGCTGTTCACTGAGGTTGGAAATCTGTTTCAAAAAAGCCAACGTTAATAAATGAATTGACATGAAACATTGAAACACCCAACGTAAAGTAGGAGTGGCAGTTGGTTTACCTAACTTATTTTGAATTGTTTGGGAGTCTCGTTTTAGAGATTGGCGTAATGCCCTCTGACCTAGACTGTAAACTCGCAAACACAAACCCAGAACCATTGCCAAAGCCGCCACTCTTTTCCTTGAATTTAGAAACACAGTGGAAGTAAAAAACAATGGGTCTTTGAGAAACCGAAAACCACGTTCTGTAGATTCTTGTGCTTTATATTCACGTAAAACATCTTCGTTGCTAAGTTTGTCGGCATCAAGAACATTGGTGGCAAGAATAAACCTGCCACCAATGTTCTGTGGCAATGGTAATTGCAGTTTCTTTGGGTACAATTTCGGCTTGAATATGGGAAATTAGGGTAGGTTGAGAATCCTTGCGAGGTCGACCACGTCCCCGGTGTTAGCCATCTTCAAGAACTTCAATATTTGCATGCAAGTTGATGAAATGGCAACTGACTCTCAAGTAATTTGGCTGCGTTGAATGCATCTTCGGCACATGCAAATTCCTGTTGACACAATTTTCGTAGTTGGGATTGTGCCTGGGTATATTTTTTGGTCAGACGTTTTTCCAGTTGTTGTAAGTCAGATTCTTTACGGGCTTCACTTTCTATGACTAGCCACCGTTGTCGCACACCACCATAATCATTACAACAGGGGGCAATACCATATCCTGGGATTTTACTTGGTACAAATGCATCAATACTGTTCTTTTCGGCGTTGCATAAGTGCGGGATGATTTCACTAAATTTTCAAGGATTTCTCAATGGTTTCAAACCCTAATTCATCCCGCACTTATGCAACGCCATTATTCTTATATCATACTCCGTACTACCAAAAGAATCGCACCCAAATCAATTGCATTGTTTCTTGAGGTGGTAAAGCAGATTTTACAGGAATAGGAACTCCATAGGGGATACACTTAATTGCGGTTTGCCTCTCACCAAAACTGCAAGCATATTGAGCTAAAAAGTCTGAAACACACACTAAAGTAGACAGTTGTTCCGAAGCATTACCAAAAACAAACTTTTTGAGTACACAGCGATAATAATTATCATCGGAATGTAAGATTCCGACAGTGGGAATTCCACCTTCTTTAATCCAACGTCCAGAATATAATCCCACAACTGATAAATTAGTCACAAATACATCTGGTGGTTCTTTCGCAACCTCAGACAACAACCAGCGTACCTGCTCAAACATCGTTTTGCGACTGAACATGGCACTACAAGAGAATCCTTTATTCTGTAAATCTGTCCAGCAAGGACAATTATCAGGGTATTGACTATCAATAAAAAACAGAATCTGACATTCTATTCCGGCTGCTTGTAAATCTGGCAGTATTCTGCGTAACCAGGAATTAGGTCCTCCTGTAAAACCGGGAGCATCATAGGTACAGAAAGTTCTTTTCATTAGTTTGGAATTTAATCTGCGACCGCTTTTAGCTGTGGTTTTTTTATTAGCTCTTCACGGTTATCTTGCTATATTACTTTAGTGATGGTGCACAAATCTTCAAAATTCGGCGTTGCATAAGTGCGGGATGAATTAGGGTTTGAAACCATTGAGAAATCCTTGAAAATTTAGTGAAATCATCCCGCACTTATGCAACGCCGAAACTTTAAAATGACAAGTCAACCAGAGTAGTATTGACAGCCAAAAATGTACTTGATGGAATTGGCTTGTAAAAAGTGAAAAAACAGGAACAGTTCCACACCCTATGCAAGGATCTACATCAAATCAAGGTATGTTTTGCTCACAAGCACGAGAACTATTTGAACAGATAGTTAGTTGGTTAGACTCAGACAGCATTTGTGGGTTAGAACACTCCCAGATAGAGAGTAAGTTACTTGAGAATGGATACGAACTATTGACAGGGTTGTTACAAACAAAGATATTTTGATAAAGGCAGTCAAGATGAAATATAGGGAGAGTGTGCAGCCACAGACTCAGTAAACAGAACACACAAGAAAAAATTGTCGCGGAAATTGACCACATTATTTAGCACAGTAATCGCCAATATAATCGGTTATGGAGGAAGAAAGATAAATACCCTATTTCCTTTGGATGGGGAGTTTTATCTACCAGCACAGCAATATTCTCATGGACTAAGACAGGGATATTATCCATGTGATTGAGTTTTTGTGGAAAGCTGCATTTGTCTTTTATTCTCAGACTTCAACACAGGCAGAAGCTTGGGAGAGCAAACGTTTACAGCTTATCCTTGAAGGTAAATCAAGTTCAGTTGCCCCAGGTATGGGCCGGAGTGCGACTTTACCCAAACTCACCCCCCAATAACGTAAACCCGTGGATACCTGTGCTAGATATT
>CBZS010000679.1 GCA_000613065.1 Richelia intracellularis
AAAGATATAAACCCATATCTTTTTGATTGATGTATTAGGTTTGTCAGCAAAACAATAAACATAAGAAATATGTTTATTGTGTACTTGAAAAAGACTTAATGAATAAGCTAAAAAAGTGATATAAACAAGTTAAGAAATTAACAGCATGCCCTCTAAAACACCTGCTAAATCTAATACTGATACTTTAACCACAGATAATACTGGTATTTATACAGCATTATCCAAAAACGAATTTGACACTTCATATGCTGATACAAGAAATTTGTCGGGTTCTTCAGCTTCTAGTCTATTAGAAAGAGGTAATGGAGATATTACCACTGGACAGATTGACTTGCCTTTTGATTTACCTGGAAGAGCTTTACCATTACCAATTAATAATGGCCCCAATCCTAGCCCCTACATTAATAGTCCAGCTATTTTTGCCGATTTTAACGGTGATGGTAAAGACGATAAATTTTGGTATAATAACCAAACTGGAGAAACCAAAGTTTGGCTCATGGATGGATCAAACATAGCTGCAGAAGGTAATCTAACTACTATGGCAGGTTCCAATTTTAAAATTGGAGATTTTAATGCTGATGGTAAAACTGACGTAGTCTGGCAAAATCTCGAAACAGGGGAAATGACTATGTGGTTAATGGATGGTACAAATATCTCTTCTCAAGCCTCTTTAGGGACTGTTACTCCTGGTTTAGACTATAATGTCGCTGATTTTAACGGTGATGGCAAAACAGATATCTTCTTACGTAATCAGACAACAGGGGAGAATAGTGCTTGGCTAATGGATGGTACTACCATTACCTCTGCAGAGGCACTAGCAACTAAAGATTCATCTTGGACTTATACTATCGGTGAGTTTAACCCTAATTTCAACACAGATATCTTCTGGCATAACACTGCAACTGGTGAAAATGCCATTTGGCTCATGGATGGCACCATAGCGAATGAAACAGCACTTGATACCTTTGGTGCTGGTTGGGATTATAAGATGGGTGATTTCAATGGAGACTTCGTTACAGATGTTCTCTGGCGTAACTCTGCAACTGGTGAAAATGTCCTCTGGCAAATGAGTGGAAGTCAACCTACTGCGATTAATCTAGATACAGTTGGTGCTGGTTGGCAATCTGATATAGGTGACTTCAATGGTGATGGCAAGATGGATATACTCTGGCACAACCAAGCAACTGGTGAAGGAAATGTCTGGTTAATGGATGGTGGTAATGTATCTAAGAATGAGTTACCGAACTCTGGACCTTACATGGAAAAAACCATTGCTGACTACGATGGTGATGGTGATACCGACATCCTATGGCGTAATTCTGCCACTGGCGATAACTTTGTGACTTTAGCTGATACGAAGAATCCAACTACTGTTCCTGTTGCTACTCTTTCCCCAGAATGGAGTAGTTTTTAGATAATCTATATTCGATTACTGGATTCATAGTCAATGTCGAGGTTATGAACTAGAGGCGTTGCTGAATCAGGGGATGATTTCACTAAATTGTCAACGATTTATCAATGGTTTCAAACCCTAATTCATCCCGCACTTATACAACGCCGAACTAGAAAACTGTTTAGGTTTGGTTTTTTGAACAAAGCGGGAATTTTATTGCCTCTACCTAATGTGCATTTACCACCCGCTTATTTTTAAATTGATAAGAGGCATAGCATCTAGAAATGGATTCATAACTTGAAAACTAAGAACAAGACTACACAAGGCTTTGAGTTTCTCTTAATGCTATTTGGATCTATATTGTTCTAAAACATCTAGTATTTACTCATATAAAAAGACTGTATTTCTCTAAAAAATTAGATCGAAAAAAATATTAGTGAAATCACTGATATTTAAAATGAAGTGGGTGCGACTCTTTTAGTAAGACGGCGAGTGGAACTTAGACAGGTATTGGAAGAGGTTGAGGGGTAGTAGAACAACGAGCTTTGATAACTTCCTTGCTCAAAGGAATACTACTAGAGTACAAAGCCATGTGATTGCGTTTATTTTCTTGTTGTAGATGAAACTGCCAATACTCATTCCAATCGCCACTGATGTATAAAGAACCCAGGGGTAAAACAGCCTCAGCACCCCTCATGGTCGATCTAGCCCCAGTGATATCCATCCTGTCTTTAATCAGGTGGCAATAAGCACCCTCAATCACTCCCGTGGCTATGGGGAATCCAGCTTTTAAGTAATTGTCAGATTTGAGGTATTTGGCATTGTTAAGTAAATATTTAGCACAGGTATCCACGGGTTTACGTTCTTGGGGGGTTAGTTTGGGTAAAGTCGCACTCCGGCGCATACCTGGGGCAACTGAACTTGATTTACCTGCAAGGATAAGCTGTAAACGTTTGCTCTCCCAAGGTTCTGCCTGTGTTGAAGTCTGAGAATAAAAGACAAATGCAACTTTCCACAAATACTCAATGACATCGATCATATCCCTGTCTTAGTCCATGAGAGAGAATATTGCTGTGCTGGTAGATTAAACTCCCGACCCAAAGGAAATAGCGTATTTATCTTTCTTCCTCCATAACCGATTCTATTGCTGATTACTGTGCCAAATAATGTGGTCAATTTCCACGACAATTTTTTCTTGTGTGTTCTGTTTCCTGAGTCTGTGCCTGCACACTCTCCCTCGATTTCATCTTGAGTGCGTTTATCAAAATATCTTTGTTTGTAACAACGGTCTCAATAGTTCCTATCCATTCTCAAGTAACTTACTCTCTATCTGGGAGTGTTCTAACCAGGGTCAGCGCATCTAATTTTGTAGTAAAAATTACAGATTGTTGTACATGAATCTATCCCACTACTATATTTTTGTTAATCCAAATATGGATTGTTGCAAGAGACAAAAAAGCATCAAAACAAGCTGAAATTCTTTTTCATCTGACAACAAGACGACGATATTTTTTTTGATACCATGGGAAACAACGTTCTTGTCAACAACGTGGGAGGGAAATTTTAATGGGTTTGTCCTTGTTCTTCTTTGTCTTCCAAACCCCCTTGGGCCATTGCGGCCAAATACCATCTCAAATTAAAACAGCGCGCTTATTCTTAGAATTGTAGGCTTTGTCAACAGCAAGCACTTTCAGGGGTTTACGGGGTCTACCGCGTTTGTTAGTCTTAACCTCTACACTGTCTATAAATGGTATCACCTGATCTGTTTCACTACCATTGGCAGGTGTGGTCCTATTGGATAAAGGCATTCCTGAGCCTTCAGTAAGAGTATGTATAAAAATACGCTTCTATTTTCCACCGTAAGCAACACCATCACCACCGCCCTTTCCAGGAGGAAAAAGACCCGTCCACTGCGCCATAACTCCAGTTGATTAACCCTTTATCTTGTCCAATCCCCAATATTCGTGGTTGTAAAGCCTCTAAGCTCTGGTCCAACTGCCAACGTTTGAGTCATCGATGTGCAGAGCTCTTTGATGCCCATATTTCTCCTTTTGGAACGTCACAGCAACGACAGCCTGTTATCAATATATACAGTAAGGTATGGAGTACATAAGGAAATGAAGAATGTGGCATTCCTCGTTCGCGTTTATCTAGCGGTTTCGGAAAAATATCTTCAAATAAAGACCACTCCAAATGACTCAGTCCTTCAAAAGGTCCAGCCATCAGATGATAAACTCCTCTTACTCAACAGGCATATTCTCACCTTCTGCTATTAGTGGGATATATTCATAATTCTGAGGTATGTCTTGATTCTCAAGTGCGAACACCAACGCCCTTTGGGGGGGTACTGAAGGGGCATCGCTAAAAAAAGTTGACCCAACTGGGAAACCCTTCCTTAGATTCGGTGGTACCAGGTAGGGGCATCAAGACCTTGAGTCAGGCCAATAAACACTCATACCCCCAGTTGGCACTCGCCTACGCCACCGAATCTAAGGAAGGGTTTCCCAGTGGCTGGAACATTCGTGGCACACAAAAATGGAGATTTAAGTATTAAAGAAGTTAAGTAGTATGCTAAGGACGCAAAGGGTCTATCTTAACTAAACGGGTAAATCTAATGGTATCTCTGACAATAAGGCTTGCGCCTAAGGGTTTCAAATCTTTAAAACCAAAGATTAAAAGCTCAAAAAATTTGAGTATAGCCAATGCCACTGCATTGATAGAAAAAATGTCATTAGTTTTTAGTGAGATAGAAGACCGACGTGTAGAAATAACCCGGGCCTTGGTGAATTATTAGACATGGCTAGATGTATTATTACCATTGACGCCATGGGTACGCAAACAGCAATTGCATTTCAAATATTTAATACAAAAGCAGATTATGTTTTAGGACTCAAAGGTAATCATTCTAGACTTTACGGACAAGTTAAAAATTGGTTTGAGCAACAGTTATCTCAAGGCTTTAAAGGTATTATTCATAGTTCTGATAAACGGATAGATAAAGGTCATCATCGTACTGAAAAACGTAAAATTTGGTGTGTTCTTATTTCTCAACTGCAAACTTTGCATCACCAAGACAATTGGGTTGGTCTTAAAT
Source organism: Richelia intracellularis (assembly GCA_000613065.1). Classification (GTDB taxonomy): domain Bacteria; phylum Cyanobacteriota; class Cyanobacteriia; order Cyanobacteriales; family Nostocaceae; genus Richelia; species Richelia intracellularis_B. Next base: position 4,488 of record CBZS010000679.1, read on the forward strand.
ACGTTGTCATGGTTGTGCGGGTACCACATCTTTGGAATCAAACAACCCGTGAAGTTTAGTTTGATCTAACTGGTTTAAATTGTTATGCTCGTAACTTAGGACAAGTGATTCTTCTTCATTGAGGTGTGGAAAATGGGTGGCATTAGACTTTATATGTCACTTTTTCTGAAAATGGTTGTGGTGTCCGTATTGGTCATGCTCCACAAAACTTAGCATTTCTGCGTCGAATAGGTCTTAATGCTTTAAATCTAGAGCAATCTTTGAAACGTAGTAATCGCCAAAAATCTAATCGAGCCGCTATGGATAATAATTATATGCTGACTGTTCTTACTACTTGTTTATCCCAACATGATGATACCTCTCAACCAGCTTGTCAATATAATTTGAGCTGTGCTTACCCTGCTTTTTTGCCCTATTCTTATTTAAGATCTTAAGATCGTTATATAGAATTAATAACTTATAAAATAATTGAATATAAATTTATTATTTCATAATAAGATATGATTAGTACAGTAATTAATCAGCATAATAATTATCTTAAAACAGAAACGAAATTACACTACTTGGAACTTTGGGATACAAATATTGATTTTAATTGTATAGGGAATTATTTAATAATTTTTTTTTTAAACCAATCCCTTATTCCCTCGTATAGTAATAACTGAATTGGGAAACTATACAGGTATCATATCTAGGTCTATTTTTTGATTTTATGAGCCGTCCCTATAGTTTAGGACTATATTCTCAAATATCAATCAAATTAGTTTATAAAAAATTACAAGTAGAATAATTTCTACTTTCAGAGGAAAAATCTGTAGTTACAGCGACCAAAAAAGCTTTATAACAATCGCTAAAGTATGTTGATCAACTAATTGTTGTCACTGGTAAAGATTGAAGCTATAGAGTAATAGATTTTCATCAGTTGATTTTTACCAATTCTCAAATTCACGCTTTAACTCTAGCACAACTATAACAAGCGGAAAAAATTTATCTCATAGCAGAGACAGATTTACGTACTTTACAACATAACTAGAGTGGAAGACTATATAATGCTGATATGTCATATCTGAGTAAATTAGTAGCTGGAATTACCAATTAAATCAATAATCAGGTCAATTTTATTGATGGTAATATATCTGATGCAACAGAATATATTCAACATTTAATACAGCTACTTCAAATTTATCAAAAACACTATCCCCAGCCAAGAAAAAATATATTTTAAAACCATAGTTAAAGATTTTTCTAAAATTTTATATCCCATGCAAGAGGCTGCAAAACTAATTCAGCAGATTGCTTTATATTTCTGTAATTTTTATAGTCTGGATG
>CBZS010000680.1 GCA_000613065.1 Richelia intracellularis
TACCCATTACTGACCCCCGCATGACTCGTTTTTGGCTGACACTCCAAGGAGGTGTGGATTTGGTACTAAAAGGTTTTGAACGGATGTACGGGGGAGAAATATTTGTACCAAAGATTCCCTCCATGAAAATTACTGATTTAGCTGAAGCATTAGCACCGGGAGTACCTACAAGAATTATTGGTATTCGACCAGGGGAAAAACTTCACGAAGTTATGTGTCCAGGGGAATCTTCCCACTTGACTTTGGAGTTTGCTGACCATTATGTAATTGCACCTACGATTGAATACAATCATCGGGCTGATTATACTTGTAACGCTTTAGATGAAAAAGGAGCGCCTGTCTCTGACGGATTTGAGTATAGCTCTGATAAAAATACAGAGTGGCTCAAAGGTTTTGAACTATTAGATATGCTTAAGCCATGAGCAATTATATTCCCTATGGACGCCAAGATATCAGCCAAGCAGACATTGATGCTGTAGTAAAAGTCTTAGAATCTGACTGGATTACTCAAGGTCCAGCTATAGAAAAGTTTGAGCAAGTAGTAGCTAATTACTGTGGGGCAAAGTATGCTGTAGCAGTTTCGAGTGCTACAGCAGCATTACATATTGCTTGTCTGGCAACAGGTTTGGGACAGGGGGATACCCTGTGGACATCACCCAATACTTTTGTAGCTTCATCTAACTGTGGATTATACTGCGGTGCCAAGGTTGATTTTGTCGATATTAACATCCATACCTATAACCTGAGTGTAGATGAACTAGAAGGTAAATTGGCTTGGGCAGAAAAACAAGGGTGTTTACCCAAAGTTTTAATACCAGTACATTTTGCGGGACAATCTTGTGAAATGGAGCGGGTTGCCTCTTTATCCGATCGTTATGGCTTCAAAGTGATTGAAGATGCTTCCCATGCCATTGGCGGAAGTTATCAAGGAACACGTGTTGGCAACTGTAAATTTTCGGATATAACAGTATTGAGCTTTCATCCAGTTAAGATGATTACTACTGGTGAAGGTGGTATGCTGTTGACTAATGAGGAGGAATTGTATCAAAAGTTCATTAGACTACGAAGTCATGGCATTACCCGCAATCCAGACTTAATGCAAGGAGAATCTCATGGTTCTTGGTATTACCAGCAGCTAGAATTGGGCTTTAACTACCGGATAACAGATATTCAAGCGGCTTTGGGTGTTAGTCAAATGGAACGCCTTGATCAATTTGTCTCCCGTCGGCGGTTTTTAGCTCAAAGGTATAACGAGCTACTGCAAGATTTACTATTAACCATACCGTGGCAACATCCAGACACAGAATCGAGTTGGCATTTATACGTAATTCGATTAGAACTCGATAAGATTACCAAAACTAATCGGCAGGTTTTTGAGGAACTTCGTCAAGCGGAAATTGGGGTAAATTTGCACTATATTCCTGTTCATACCCAGCCTTATTACCAACAATTGGGTTTTCAGTGTGGCGAATTCCCCCACGTCGAGAAGTATTACCAGGAAGCAATTTCACTTCCCTTGTATTACGGCTTGACACAAGAGAATCAGGATAGGGTTGTAGCTTCTTTGACACAGAGGCTGATATGAAAACAGTGATTATTGTTCAGGCGAGAATGACTTCAACCCGTCTCCCTGGCAAAGTATTAAAAAGGGTGTTAGACAAGCCTTTATTAGAGTACCAAATTGAAAGGCTACGACGTGTCAAATTAGCGGATGAAATTATCATTGCTACAACGGTAAATGAGACAGATGAGCCAATTTTTAAACTTTGCAATCGTTTATCAGTTCCCTATTTTCGTGGTTCTGAAGAAGATGTATTAGCAAGGTATCATGGTGCTGCTACAAAACATTATGCAGATGTGGTAGTGCGGGTTACTTCTGATTGTCCATTAATTGACCCTCAAGTAATAGACAAAGTTATTAATTTTTATATCGAAAATTTAGATAAATATGATTATGTCTGTAATTCCTTAAAGCGCACTTATCCTCGGGGGATGGATACAGAGGTATTTTCATTAAAAGCATTACATGAAGCATTTGTAGAAGCCACAGCACAGGCAGATAGAGAGCATGTAACTCCGTTTATTTATAGGCATCTAGAACGTTATCGCCTGGGACATATCGTTTCTTCTGAGAATCAAAGTTCACATAGATGGACAGTAGATACTCCAGAAGATTTTGACCTGATTCGTAGAATAATTGAAGCAGTTTATCCTCAAGCTCCAGAGTTTAGCTTGGAAGATTGTTTGAATTTACTACAACAATATCCTGATTGGTCAAATATTAATGCACATGTAAGAGACAAAAAAAAATNTGGGGAAATAACTATTACTATCA
>CBZS010000681.1 GCA_000613065.1 Richelia intracellularis
CAATGGGTCTTTGAGAAACCGAAAACTACCTTCTGTAGATTCTTGTGTCTTAGATTCAGGTAAAACATCTTCGTTGCTAAGTTTGTCGGCATCAAGAACATTGGTGGCAAGAATAAACCTGCCACCAATGTTTTGTGGCAATGGTAATTGCAGTTTATTTGGGTGAAATTTCCGCTTGAATATGGGAAATTAGGGTAGGTTGAGAATCCTTGCCAGGTATACCACGTCCCTGGTGTTGGCCATATTAAATAACTTCAATATTTCCATGCAAGTTGATGAAATGGCAACTGACTCTCAAGTAATTTGGCTGGGTTGAATCCATCTTCGGCACATGCAAATTCCTGTTGACACAATTTTCGTAGTTGGAATTGTGCCTGGGTATATTTTTTGGTCAGACGTTGTTCCAGTTGTTTGAAGTCAGATTCTTTACGGGCTTCACTTTCTATCACTAGCCACCCTTGTCGCACACGACCATAATCATTACAACAGGGGGGCAATACGATATCCTGGAATTTTACTTGATACAAATGCATCAATACTGTTCTTTTCAATAGTTCTTTTGCGGTCAGTTAGGGTTGCAGTTCACTCGAGATACCCATCTGAATCAGACTATCATCTGCAAATTGTCTTCAGTGTAAAGGGCTGCATCCGCAACAATAAGCATCAA
>CBZS010000682.1 GCA_000613065.1 Richelia intracellularis
CCCCTGTGGTAATCGAATTAGCAAATTTCCAAACCAAGGAAGATTACAAAGTATTGGAAGTAGATGCTTGCTTGGTGGCTACAGGACGCATTCCTGCAACTAAAAATTTAGGTTTAGATGCTGTAAGTGTAGAACTCGATTCCCGTAATTTTATTCCTGTCAATGATAACATGGCGGTATTGAGTGGAGGTAAAGCTTTACCCCATTTATGGGCAATTGGTGATGCAACCGGAAAAATGATGTTAGCCCATGCTGCGTCTGCTCAAGGTATTGTGGCGGTAGAAAATATCTGCGGTAGAAGTAAAACTGTGGATTATTTGAGTATTCCTGCTGCTGCGTTCACCCACCCAGAAATTAGTTATGTGGGTTGGACAGAAGCCCAAGCTAAGGAAAAAGGTGAGGCACAAGGGTTTACGATTAAGACAACCAAGAGTTACTTCAAAGGTAATTCCAAAGCTTTAGCTGATGGGGAAGCTGATGGCATCGCCAAGGTAATTTATCGCCAGGATACCGGAGAAGTTCTGGGAGTACATATTTTTGGTCTTCATGCTTCTGATATTATCCATGAAGCATCAGCCGCGATCGCTAATCGTCAAAAAGTACAAGATTTAGCTCATTTAGTTCACGCCCATCCTACCCTATCTGAGGTTTTGGATGAGGCTTATAAACGATCAGTAGTTTAACTTTCACCTCAAGTCCCTTGCAATTTACCGTCGCAAGGGACTTTTACTTTGGGTATATTATCAACCCTCAAAATCCTTTAACTTAAAGGTTAGGACTATACGAAAACTTGAATTATCCTATAGGGTTTTGATTTAGTTTCAATGCACATTTATTCCCTATGGGGTGAGGTAATTTTCTGTATAGTATTCAACTAACTTATAAATCCGGATGGGCGGATTTTGTTTGTATCGCTGTACCCTTATAGGGTAACAATTATCAAAACCCTTTACCCTTTCCCTTTATTTTTCTAATATGCAAATTCGTCGCCGACAACCGAATCCAGCCATTGCTGCATCTTCCGTACAATATCAAGTAGCATTACCAGATGCCGAACCTAATCATATTCTGGAAAAAATTGTTTGGCATAAAGAAATAGAAGTAGATCAAAGACGTTTAAAAGAGTCTCTCCAAGACTTGCAACGTCAAGTTAAAGATGCA
>CBZS010000683.1 GCA_000613065.1 Richelia intracellularis
TCTACATGAATTCTCTAAACAGGTTTAGCCAACAGAGTTTATTATTAGAAAATTAGAAAATGCCCTCCAGCAAGCAAAACAAGAAACTAGTTATAAATTTGCAGTTTTATTTTTAGATTGCGATCGCTTTAAAGTGTTAATGATTCTCTTGGTCATTTAGTTGGGGATGAATTACTAGTAGCGATTGCTCGTCGTTTACAATCATGTTTGACTCCATTCGATACTTTATCTAGATTAGGTGGGGATGAATTTGGTATTTTATTAGAGAATATTACAGATATTAATTCTGCAACTTCGATCGCTCAAGAGCTTTTACAAAAGTTATCTGTTGCTTTTAAATTATCTAGATATGAAGTCTTTATGACTGCCAGTATTGGCATTAATTGGGGTAGTATTGATTATGAAAAACCAGAGTATTTATTAAGGGATGCAGATACAGCAATGCACAGAGCTAAATCTCTGGGCAAGGCAAGATACCATGTATTTGATCCAGGGATGTATAAGGAAGCTATTCAGCTTTTACAGTTAGAAAATGATCTGAGAAAAGCTGTAGAAAGACAAGAATTTTTAGTGTATTATCAGCCTATAATTTCTTTATCTACAGGCAAGATTATCTCCCTGGAAGCCCTGGTCCGTTGGCAACATCCAACTCGTGGTTTAGTATCTCCCATCGAATTTATCCCTGTTTCAGAAGAAATTGGGCTAATTAATGAAATTAATCTTTGGGTGTTACAAGAAGCTTGTGAAACTATCACTAATTGGTCTCATAAAAAATTAGTAGAAGAATCTTTATCTATTAGTGTTAATTTCAGCGCTAAATTATTCTATCAAACAGATTTAATTACTAATGTAAATAGAATTATTAATCAAAATAATATTAATTCATGCAATCTTAAAATAGAAATTACAGAAAGTGTAATTATGGAAAATTACAGAGATATTAGGAATGTTTTGTCCCATTTCCAGAATTTAAATATCCCCTTAATTATGGATGATTTTGGCACTGGTTATTCATCCTTAAGTTACCTACATAGTTTTCCTTTCAATGCCTTGAAAATAGACAAATCTTTTGTTAGAAGAATGCAAGATAATCAAGAAAATATGGGCTTAGTCCCTGCAATGATTAGTATTGCTCATTCTATGGGTATGACTGCGATCGCAGAAGGTGTAGAAACTCCAGAACAGTTAGCTCAACTGAGATGTTTAAACTGTGATTATGCCCAAGGATACTTATTTTCCCATCCCTTGTCCAAAGAATTAATGATTGATCTACTCTCCACTTCTCCACAATGGTAATTTAGTGCAGGTAATAAAGTAACTTGAAAAAAAATACCAAATATAATCAATTCGTAGGATCGGGAAACTCTGAAAATTTAGCTCATCGTAAGTATTCTTTAATTTTGTCTAAGTGATCATTAAGAATGAATCAGTTCATAAATCCACAGGTTAAGATTTTAATAGTACCCTAAAATACTTGTGCATAAATATTAATTTGTTTATAAATGAAAAAAGATGCTTACTATTTAATTTAGTAAACATCACAAAAATGATTTTATTGCCTTATTTTATAATGCTGGTCATGAAACAGTTATAGAATCAAATGTCAGCATATTTTTCTCTTGAAGACTAATATAACTAGGCTGTTTCTTTACTCTTTCCATCCAATCTATAATTGCTGGGAACTGATGTAAATCAAATTCACCTTCATCGGCTACATGAGTATAAGCAAACAAACTAATGTCAGCAATGGTATAGCGCTCATTTACAAAGAAAAGGTGATTTTGTAGATGATTTTCCATTATTGTTAAGGCTGCATATCCGGGCTCTCTTAACTGTTCAATTAATTGATGATACTCTTCTGGTTTGCCAAGAATAGATACCAAATAGCGGGATTTCGCAATGAAAGGCTCATGGCTGAACTGTTCAAAGAACAACCACTGCATTACCTTAGCACGGAGATAAGGATCGTAGGGTAAAAATTCTGTCCCTTCACTCAGATAAATTAATATAGCATTAGACTCCGATAAATATTTGTCTGAGTCAATTTCTAATAGGGGAATCTTACCAACTGGATTTTTATTTAAAAATTCCGGAGTACGGGTTTTTCCTTTTAAGATATTTATTTCGATTCTCTCAAAAGGCATACCAATTTGTGTCAATAAAAGACGTACCTTATAACCATTGCCAGATGGTAAAAAATCATACAGACGAAGCGTTCCCATGCCCATGTTTTTGGAGACGAATATTGTGAGTATTTCTGATAGAGTAAGTTACAGTATATCTTCTTTAAAAACAAACCGATAACCGCAAAATATAAGAGATTTATTATTTATTCATACATATCTTTTCTACTTTTCATATGAAATGATGCTATTTATACTAGATATCAAATTTTTTTTAACATTGTATCTAGTTATATTTTTGACTACGAAAAACGTATAAACTAATAAGAGCTAGTATCTATATCTGGCAATGTAAATATTGAATTGTGGAGCAAGTAATAGAAATAACAAATCTAGAAAGTATCTTATATTACTAGGGTATACATTTTGTAATATCAATTATCTATGAAGTCGCAGCAATTTTGAGGTGAGGTACATCAATTGGAATTGAATAAAAATAAATCCATAGGGTTCAGCTTAGCTACACTAGCTAATTGCATGTATCTTCATAAATAAAAATGGTATAAGATAATAAAACTAAGAATTATGTCAATCTACATCGATATTGACTCATTATGAGCGTATACGGGTATAGATTTAAATTTAGACAGATTGTTGAGTCGTAATTGCTCAGACTCCTGAATTGAAGAGAAACCGAGTGTGCAAGTGTTTTGGAAAGGGTTCCTAAAGTGGCTAATGATGAACTAGTAACAGATAGCGAAAAAAATAATCCCCAGGACTTTTCATGGAACTTCTGGTTTACTCTACCCATCTATCCGTTTGGCAAGCGCAGAACAATTCGCCAAGAAGTTGTCAAGGGTAGTCTTTGGACTTTTGACCAGTTACAGGGTATTTTCTATGTTGTAGTGCCGATTCGCATGACTGTTGTCAAGCTAAATGCAGGGGGTTTGCTAGTTTATGCACCGATCGCACCAACTAGGGAATGTATTCGCTTATTGCAGGAGTTAGTAACTGTCCATGGGAATGTAGAGTATATTATATTACCTACAGTTTCCGGCTTGGAACATAAAGTATTTGTGGGACCATTTGCACGTAAATTTCACCAGGCAAAGGTATTTGTTGCACCAGAACAGTGGAGTTTTCCTTTAAATTTACCTTTGAGTTGGTTAGGTTTGCCACCAAGACGTACTTATGTGTTGCCAACAGATAGCAGTCAAACCCCCTTTGGAGATGAGTTTGATTATGCAATTTTAGGCCCCATTGGCTTAGGAACTGGTAGTTTCGCAGAGTTGGGATTATTTCATAGAGCTTCCCGCAGTTTATTGGTAACTGACATGGTAGTTTCCATTTCCGCTGAACCACCAGCGATCGCGCAGTTAGATCCATATCCCCTATTATTTCATGCTAGAGAGGAAGCTACGGATGCTATAGTTGATAACTATGCCAATCGCCTCAAAGGATGGCAACGTATTGCTTTATTTGCCATGTATTTCCGTCCCAGCGTCTTGGAAGTGTCTAAATGGGGGAAAGTGCTTCGTAATGCTTTTAAGGCTCCAGATCGCTCTTTAAAAGCTTACTGCGGATTATATCCCTTTAAATGGCGATCGCATTGGCAGGGTTCTTTCCATGCTTTACGAGCAAATGGTCGTTTATTCGTCGCACCTATTTTACAGGCTTTGATTCTCAACCGTGCCCCCCAAGAAACCCTTACCTGGGTGGAAAAATTGACAACATGGGACTTTCAGCGAATTATTCCCTGTCATTTAGATTCACCCATTGCCGCTACACCCCAGGAACTGAGGCAAGCTTTTTGTTTTTGGAAAAGCATAATCCCAGTTGCATTTTACCGGAAGAGGATTTTCAAGTACTTTGGGGCATTGACAAGCAATTAAATAGGTTAGGAATATTACCACCTGCAAAAGATAAAGTGTAAAGGGAACAATTTTTCTATGTGTATACCCTGTCTATTTACAAACATCCAGATCCGTATAAGTGGAATTGAATTGATAATGTGTACTTGTTGCACATTATTCAACTTCTGTCAGTCAAGTCCCATCTAACCAATGGGGCTTTTTTACTAAGGGATCACCTATGTAAAAACCTCTACATTGTACTAGCATCCTAGTAACATTTAGCGTTTTTTCCGATTACTGAGTTATATCAGGGAATATGGGAAAATTAAATAGGGCTGAAATCTATTATCAGAAGAAACAGTCATGATTTCAATCGCCTCATACCAATTATTCATCCACATACTCTACAACTGAAAGTAGTTTACCCATATTTGGAATATATTTGATGAGTTCGTAATAGCCGAACTAAATCTATCTTGAGGAAATTGGTGTTATTATCCTGTGTACGGTAAACTGCAATACTAAAAACTGAAGCTATCAATTAATATTGGTAATATAAGGTAGGTAATCAAGGAAGTACCAGGATGCAAGTCACATACAATTCGGACAAGCGTAAGCTGTTATCCTCTTTATGCCACGGTTCAATATTCTTTAGTACGGTTTTATTTTCCATTGGTGTTCCCATCATAATTAGTATTATTTCCGACGATACTGTTGTTAAGAATAATGCGAAAGAATCAATTAATTTTCACTTCAATGTTTGGTTTTGGGCAACAGTAATAGGAGTACCCATTGGCATTATCTCCTGGATTACTTTTGGTATTGGTGGTATTTTATTTTTTCCTATAGTTTTCCTTGGTTTTCTAATCCATTGGGGATTGACATTTATAGCATTATTGCACTGTTTAAGCAATGTAGATGAGCCTTTCCGCTACCCATTTATCTTTCGCTTATTGTAATTATAAAATCAAACATTATCATCCAGGTATGTTTTATTAATAAGCATACCCTTTTATTTGCTCTATAATAGATTTAAATTGATAGTATATTTTATACAAATATAAAATATAAAACACCTGTAATATTGTCATTTCCTAGAATTAGTAATTTAGCGTTCGCTATTAAAATAGAAATAAAGTAAGTGGCCGTTAAAATATGAGCTTATATCAATAATTTACCCGGCTTTGCTTAATCAGGGGATGATTTAACTAAATTTTCAACGATTTATCAATGGTTTCAAAAGCTAATTCATCCCGCACTTATGCTACGCCATTTACCCATATTTTACAAACTAATTCTATTTACCAAATATAGAATGAATCCAGCATTTAGAGGTAGAATAAACGAAGATTACTCATGTTAAGTAATGTGTGATGACTATCGGCGATTCTAAATATTTTTCTGAAAATTCTGTTCCTTCAATGCCCAAAATTACATTACCCACTGTATTTCGTTTAGGTTTATTTAATATGGGTTTGGGGTTAATGGCTGTTCTCACCCTAGCGGTGATTAATCGGATTATGATTAGTGAACTAGCAATTCCTGCATCAGTTACTGCTGGAATTTTAGCTATGTCACAAATAATTGCTCCAGCTAGAGTTTGGATTGGTCAATTATCAGACTCAAAGCCTTTGTTTAAATTACACCGTACTGGTTATGTTCGTCTAGGGGCAATTCTTTTTGGAACAGTAATTATTGTCGCAGTACAAATTGTGTGGCAATTGGGGTTGTTAGTTAGAAATGCTGATGGTTGGCAGTGGGGATTAGAAACTTCCATTTTAACAGCTATATTAGGGCTATTTTTCCTGATTTATGGTTTATCCTTAAGTACCAGCTCTACACCTTTCACAGCACTTTTAGTTGATGTTTCTGATGAAGATAATCGTTCAAAAATAGTCTCTATTACCTGGTCAATGTTAATGATAGGTATTATCATTGGAGGGATTACAGGCAAGGTTGTACTAGATAATCTACAACCAAGTAATGAAGATGTTATTAACTCAGAAACAGTAAGTAAAATACCAATTGAAGTTTTACAACAACCAATTAATTTCCTGTTTTTCTTTGTACCTTTAATTGTTGTAGCTTTAACAATTATTGCTACTTGGAAAGTAGAAAAAAAATACTCCCGGTATGGAAGTCGTTCTTTATTTGCTAATAACTCAGAAAATATTACCATTAGTCAAGCATTAAAAGTATTAACAGCTAGTCGTCAAACGGGAATATTTTTTCTTTTTGTGATAGTAGTAAATGTAAGTTTATTCATGCAAGAAGCAGTATTGGAGCCCTATGGCGGTGAAGTGTTTAAAATGTCCATAGGTGAGACCACTTTACTTAATTCCTATTGGGGTATGGGTATTTTGGTTGGTTATGGAATTACAGGATTTAAAATTATTCCCAAAATTGGTAAAAAAGCAACTGCAAGACTAGGCTGTTTACTTGTTGCTATTTGCTTGATTTTGATTATTTTAGCAGGTTTTACTCAACAACAAAATCTACTCAAATCAGCTTTGGTTTTGTTTGGGTTCGCCACAGGTGTCACTTCCATTAGTTCTATTAGCTTAATGTTAGATCTAACAGCAGCAGAAACTGCTGGTACATTTATCGGTACATGGGGACTGGCTCAAGCCTTATCCCGTGCTTTAGCTACTTTTAGTGGTGGAATTGTTTTAGATGTAGGTAAATCTTTGTTTAGTGTTTCTGTTTTAGGATATGGCCTAGTATTTGCTGCCCAAGCGATTGGTATGATTATTTCTGTGGCAATTCTGAAATATGTAGATGTGGCGGAGTTTAAGAATAACACTAGGGAAGCGATCGCTCAAGTAATGCAAGGAGATTTAGACGGATAATCATCACTGATAAAACTGATATGTTATTAATGTCTGGCCTTGCATAAGTGCGGGATGAATTAGGGTTTGAAA
>CBZS010000684.1 GCA_000613065.1 Richelia intracellularis
CTGCTTTTCTTCTGGTGTCATTGTCTTCCACCATTGAATTAGAGTATCAACAATAAAATCCCTGGTTTTATAAGAAGAACTACCAAAGTTAATATAGAATAATTGCCCACTATCTTCATCAAGAATTCCACAGGGAGTATATTTTTCTGTGCATCCCATATCATGATCCTCAGCTTGATTGTCTCCTCTGGTTTTTCCACCACGAGAATAACCCCCGATATTAACGGTAGCTTTGCAATCCATGCTTAGTCGTTTTACTTTGAGGCTTGTTTGTTGATTGCGGCTCAAATTCTTTGATGTTGTTGAAGATATCATCCGTTTGTGGAATTTTTTTTGAGGTTTGGGTTTTACTACTTTACGAAGACCATAGCCCATTCAATTCAATACTTGTGCCATTGTACTGGCGCAAGGCAATTGCTCCTGGCTAAATCCCTGTTCTTTGAGTTTTTCTAGTGCGGATGTTGCTGTTAACCGGATATAGGCTAAGGAAGTGTTAAATGTTGGGTCTTGTTGAGAATCAGATTCTGCAATTTGTCCCAGGGATAATGCCACAACAGAAGAGGTTGTTTCTCCTGGCAAGGCTTTGCTGTGCTAAAGGCTGATTCTAATCCCACACAGATTATCCCTGTTCTTTTTTCCCCTAACCCTAAGTCTATATTTTCTCTACCCCAACCGAATACTGTTTGTGCTAACTTTGCTCTACCTTGGCAATATTTCAACGTCATCTGAGCTTGAAAGCCCCGACGTTCTACTCCATTCATTTTCGATGCTGCCAACCGCAAGTCTTCTATTTGTTTGTGATCTTGTTAATGATTTGGGTTTCTCTGCTGGGTCTAGCATACTCCAAAAGACTTGCCCCTGTTTTTTTACTCATCAACATTAGATCTTAGTTTCATTGGTAAATTCTTTCTTATAAATCACCTAAACAGTAATAACGCTGTTATTAATCCCAATAATATAGCTAGCCCCCCTGACAATTGGGGAAATTGTGCCCCTAAACCACTACTGTAAGTCCAAGTTCCTAAGCCTAAGACTAAGAGGATGTTTTAAAAGGTGGGAGGTATCATAAAAAAGCTCACAAGGCATATGCTGAGAATTATAGAAAACAGCACCCCGTGAGCAAATGACTAAGAATTATCCTAGCTATTTAACGTGGGAACAGTGGGAGTTAATCCCAGAGATGTTTCCAGAAGCAAAACCAGATGGTCGTCCACGTACAACATGTATGTACGCATTAATGCGTACATACATACTATATCAAGGATGTACATGGTGGGCATTACCAGGAGATTTACCACCTTGGTCTACAGTCTATGGCTATTTCAGAAGATGGCGCAAAGACGGTACTTGGCTTCAGGTTCATGACAAACTATATCAATGGGTTCGAGTAGCAGCCAGTCGAGAACCAAGTCCATGGGAAGCAGCCTTTGATAGCCAATCAGTTGAAACCGCAACCATGATTTGTACGGATGTTGGTTTCGAGGCAGGAAAACAAATACATGGACGTAAGGGATTTATTACGGTTGACTTGTTAGAGCTAGTTTTGCGAGTCTTGGTTACTTCTGCAACTGTGCCAGAACGTGCAGGGGCTAAACGTGCACGTTCTGGCAGGTTTATCAGATGGAAGATAAAGTTAAAAGACTGCACACTATCTGGATGGATGGAGGATATCGGGGGGAAGATTTTGCCCACTGGATAATCGATGTTTTTCGTTGGATTGTGGAAGTGGTTCTCAGACCCTTAGAAAAGAAGGGTTTTACCCTTTTACCAAAACCTTGGGTTGTAGAACTAACTTTCGGGTGGCTCAATTGGTGTAGAAGATTAAGTAAGGACTATGAAAGGCTACCTGAAACTTCTGAGACTTTAATTTATATTGCAATGAAAGGTATCATGGTCAGGGGACTTGCATGATTTGTAACTCACTTCCACTTTTAAAACATCCTCTTAGAACCAAGAAGGGTGGATATAAAAAGGAATTCCAAACAGGCTGGCAAGACGAATTGTATTATTCATGGCGTTCACCTTTTATTTTTGTATTTTGAGGTATTTTGATCTCCCGTTATGACCTTATTGTAACGAAGTGTTAACTATACTTTAAACGGCTAAAACTTGGATTTTTTTTTATGTGTGAAACTCGAGAGTCAAGAAGCTGTTTAACTTCTTCTGCTTATCAGTATTAACGGTAGCAATGCAGTTAGAGATTGCTGCCTTAAAATCTGCAAAAAAAACATAGTACTTAGAGTATAAACATTCATTTCTAATAAATTTAGAAAATCTTTCAATCAAATTTAATTGTGGAGAATAGCAAGGTAAATAACATACTTATATACCTACTGATGTCGCATAGTTTTGTACTAATTTACACTTCTGATATCTGGCATTATCTAGTACAATAACAATTGGTTTATTTAGCCACAGATTACTTAATTTAAATAATAACTGGCACAGACTTTCTGAATCAGGGTAAGCGCATCTCAAATTCTATTGACAAGCGGGTTGAGAGGTTTCATCATCATGTTGGGATAAACAAGCAGTCAGAACAGTCAGCATATAATTATTATCCATAGCGGCTCGATTAAATTTTTGGCGATTACTACGTTTCAAAGATTGCTCTAGGTTTAAAGCATTAAGAGCTATTCGTCGCAGAAATGCTAAGTTTTGTCGAGCATGACCAGTACGGACACCACAAGCATCTTCATAAAAAGTGACATCTAAAGTCCAATGCACGCCATTTTCCACACCCCAATGAAGACGAATCACTTGTCCTAACTTACGAGGATCACAATTTAAACTAGTTAGATAAAACTGAACTTCACCCACGGGTTGTTTTATTGCAAAGATGTGGTAACCACACAACCATGACAACCCATTTAAGACCAACCCAATTGTCTTGGTTATGCAAAGTTTGCAGTTGAGAAATAGGAACACACCAAATTTGACGTTTTTCAGTACGATGATGACCTTTCTCTACCCGTTTATCATAACTATGGATAATACCTTTAAAGCCTTGAGATAACTGTTGCTAAAACCAATTTTTCACTTGCCCGTAAAGTGTAGGATGATTACCTTTGAGTGCTAAAATATAATCTGCTTTTGCATTCAAGATTTGGGATGCAATTGCTGTTTGCGTACCCATGGCATCAATGGTAATAATACATCCAGCCATGTCTAATAATTCCAAGAATGCAGGGATTGCTGTAATTTCATTCCATTGATTTATCGTCTTGTTTTAGGAAAAGTAAAACAAGACGATAAATCAATCGACCATGCACTAACTAGATGTAACGCTGATTTACCCTGTTCTCTATCATAGGAACCTTTGAGGATCTTACCATGAATGGGAATTACCTGTGTTCCTGCTGCTTCAACTATTGATTCTACCCAACCTCGAAAGCATCGCTCAAATACTTTTGGGTTAATGGGTTCAAACACCCGTCGAAAGGTATCTGCACTTGGGATGCCCTCTGGTAAAGCTAAAAACTGCTCCAACCAGTCGTATTTACTCAACCCATAATTTTCCATGTCCTCCCATCCCTTAGCTCCTGCAATCACTGATAGTATTCCAATGATTAAAATATCTGTTAAGAAATGGACACGGGTTCTTTCTACACGTGGTCTTCTATCTCACTAAAAACTAATGACATTTTTTCTGTCAATGCAGTGGCATTGGCTATACTCAAATTTTTTGAGCTTTTAATCTTTGGTTTTGAAGATTTGAAACCGGTAGGCGCAAGGCTTATTCTCAGAGATACCATTAGACTAACCCGTTCAGTTAAGATAGACCTTTTGCGTCGTTAGCATACTATTTAAGTTCTTTAATACTTAAACATTTTTGTGCCCCAAGAGTGTTCCAGTAACTGGGGAAGATTGGGTGGCGTAGGGGAGTGCCAGGTGGGGGTATGAGTGTTTATTGGGCTTACTCAAGGTCTTGATGCCCCTACCTGGCACCACCGAATCTAGGGAAGCGTTCCCCAGTTGCGTCAACTTTTTTTGGCGATGCCCCTCGAGTACCCCCCAAAGGGCGTTGGCGTTCGCACTTGACAATCAAGACATCCCTCACAATTCTGTACAACAATCTGTAATTTTCACTACAAAATTAGATGCGCTTACCCTGGATGTTTCTCAAAATCTTATTTCAAAATATCACTATACTTATTTAATTCACTTGGCTGTCCTTTGTGGTGTATTCTTTTTAGTTCTTCTACTCCTCCTGATTTATCTTGTTTAATGTAAACTATTAATGTTATTTTTTATATTTTACACAAACTACAAATATCTTTATGTTTTATACCCTAAATTTTTAGATACAGAACTTCCATCTTTTTCTGTACTAATGGATGAGGATAATGATATCATTCATAATGAAGTTTATCAATGTCTTATTGCGTAAAATCTATTTTTAACATCAGACTTTACCTGGTTTTTGAAGTAATATTGTTTATTAATTTATAATACTTGTTATTACCACTATACAAAAGTCCAGCTTTTAACCGTTAGTAGTATAATTTTAATCTTTGTAACGGTAGTGGTGTCCGTCTGTGGATCTGCGGTTTTTGCCACAAAAACTGTTTTCTTACGTCCAGTTACCTATCTGAATCATTTAGGAACGAGACAATTTTTCTTTCATAACTGGCTCTATTTTTTTACGAGCCTTTTTGTTCGAGGGAAATAATTTGGGGAAATATTAGAATCATTTTACTGATTGCCTATAAATGGGATAAAAAATACTACCAAACCCTCTTAATAGGCTAGGATCTAATCTACTGCAAAAACAGCCACAACAGCCCATGAATGGATCGAATCGATTAGCTCATCAGCATACAGAACTATCATCAAAACAAAGTAAAAGTGATGTTGTTCCAGAGAGTAATTCAAAAAGCGATCGCAAACAAGAAGTTCATCATCATACCCATCAGCATCAATATCCAATTCATAACCACGTCCATAGCGAAGAATCTTTAAGAAAAATAGTCAATCGACTATCGCGCATTGAGGGACATATTCGTGGTATCAAAAGCATGGTGCAACAAAATAGCCCTTGTCCAGATGTATTATTACAAATAGCCGCAGTTAGAGGAGCATTGGATCGAGTAGCACGTATTGTTTTGGATGAACACCTAACTGAGTGCATTGGCAGGGCTGCTCAAGAAGGTGATATCGAAGTCGAATTAGAACAATTGAAAGCTGCTTTAGATAGGTTTTTGCCCTAGGGAAGCATAAGGTTGGTAAATGTGAGCTAGATGAGCAAAGGTGCACAAGATCAATCTATCTATAGAAACTTTAATATTGTTAGGGATCATCAAATCCCTATTGAACTGCGTCTAATTTGACACAACCAAAATATACTCATAATTGCTTGCACCAATTAACCAAAATCTATGGTGATAAAAGTCATCTCAAGGAACAACCTATTTTATCAACGCTCCATTTGTTCCTTCTTGATCATAATCGTATCTACCCTATTCACAACTATCCCCCTAGTTGCAGCACAGAAGATTTACGCCGCTTTTGGTCCTGTAGATTTTTCTGTTGCTGTCAAGGATTTGGAAAATTTTGTCAATACAGGTGAAGTTACCCCAGAGCTGAAATTTTTAATAAACAAACTCTCACCCGAGCAACGGGAAGAATTACCCAAGGCTTTACAAAAGTCCTACGATATCAACTCTGTTATGTTATCCCAGGCGTTCTATGATCCGATGGGAGAAAAATTATTGGCGCTGCATAAGTGCGGGATGAATTAGCGTTTGAAACCATTGAGAAATCGTTGAAAATTTAGTGAAATCATCCCGCACTTATGCAACGCCAAATTATTATTACGGATTGGGGAATTAATTCAAACTGAAAGCGGATTGAATGGAATGTTACCTTTACGTGCGGCTTTAGTCCAAGCAGCCGCCGAGAACGATTTCAGTCTAGTAAAAGTCTTAAAAAAGTTTCCCACCCCTGGAATTCGTATTAATACCTCAGAAGCAATTGATACTGTAAAAAAGATTGCCTAAGTATTTAAATATACACAAAATGCGATCGCTCAAATCAATCAACTTTCTCAAAAGGAAATTGCAGGGGAAGCTCCGGTTAACTATAAAACGCTCCCCGATATCCGCACTCCCGGAACGGTTAAATATACTTACAAAACTATTAACCTCCAGGACGAAAGCCGTCAACGCGAGTATCCCGTGGTTCTTTATTTACATCCTGTAAATACTAATTCCAAGACAAAAATTCCCGTAGCTGTGATTTATCATGGTTTTAGTGACAGTCGGACTACTTTTACCGGGTTAGCAAAATTTTTAGCCTCCCATGGCTTTGCTGTAGTTTTACCAGAACATATTGGTATCAATTTTGCCCAACGGGAAGCAACCTTAGCAGGGAGAGGTACACAATTATTTCGCTTAAATGAATTTATCAATCGCCCTTTGGATGTAACTTTCTTACTCAATTACCTAGAAGGCTTAAATCAGTGTGATTTTCAAGGACGATTAAACCTGAAACAAGTGGGAATTATTGGACATTCCTTTGGTGGATATACTGCACTTATGCTAGGTGGTGCTACTGTTGATTTTCAGGAACTTAAACAAGATTGCCAAAGTATTGCTCCAAATATTTCTTTACTTTTGCAATCTCGGGCATTGGAATTTATACCTTCATCTCTCCAAAGGAAAATTCTCTCCCAAGGACTAAAAGATCCACGTATTCAACTAGTTATTACCCTCAACCCCTTCAGTAGTAGCATTTTAGGGGAAAAAGGACTGAGTAAAATTAAAGTTCCCGTAGTTATGGGAAATGCAGGCTATGATCCCGCAACTCCCGTTCTTGGAAAGCAGGTAAGGGCGTTTACCTGGTTACAAACTCCCAAAAAATATCTAGTATTAGCAGATGGTTTTTCTCACACTACAGAATTGACAACTTTACTTAATAGCCTCTTGTACCCATCCTCTACCGCAGATAAATTGGAAAATTATGTGACTACTTTCCAAGACAATGCTAGGGCAATTATGTATGCTTTTTTGCAAGTGCATATCAATGGGCAATCCCAATATCTTCCTTACACTCAACGATCCTATGCCCAGTTTATTAGTAAACCACCCTTCAGTTTCAGTATGGTTAGTTCGTTAACACCAGAGGTGTGGGAAAAGATTGTAGAAGAACGTTAGGGGCGGGGAAACCCCGCCCAGATTGAGTGAAATCATCCTTAAGCAGCAGCAACTTACTCATAGGGAACGAATGTTTTTTTGTCGCGCCACAAATGGGACAATGCCAATCTTCTGGAATGTCTGCAAATGCTGTTCCTGGAGCAATACCAGAGTCAGGAGCTCCTGTTACTGAATCGTAAAGAATGGAACTCTGCACCTTTGCCAGAGAACCACAACGGCGTAAGGTGGGCATTGATGCTCGTGTATCCGTCTATGGGGTTTCTTACGAGGTAGACCCAGATTTAGCCGGGGAAATGGTGATTCTTTTTTGAGTTTCATTTGAGACCGAACTGTACGTATAATTCCAGGAGCAACTTTATGGTCCCTATAGCCCTGTGAGTCCTATTCCCCTTCATCCCTACCGCAGTTTCAAGAAAATTCGAAGCCATAAGAGAGCCTACCGAATTACCCAGTTAGCCAAACAGTTAGATTTACCTGCTACGGCAAGTGGGGCAGTTCCTTGGTCAGCCCGCCAAAATAATGTCATCTCCTTTCCTATCCAGTCCTTTGTTGACCCAGATCTTTTTCAGGAATTGTTCTTCCCCAATGCCATTGGCGCCAAAAGAGCTATTGCTGATTATTTGGGACGGGCACTGGCTAAATTGACACCGGAACAATTGGCGAAAGTAAATTCTATTGTGGAGACAACTTTAAATAAAAAAGAGGTGATGCAGCAAATTAGAGATTACTTTAACCCCAAATCTGGGAGCTCACCATGAATCATGAGGTGATGGATTACTTTGGTTTGGATAAGGAATTCGACCATTTGGGTTTTTTTGAAACTGAAGAACATACTCATTTGTCAGCAGAACTCCAGAAAATCATCCGTACTGGAAGATTGGTTGCTCTATCTGGTATTGTTGGCTGTGGCAAGACGACGAGCTTACAAAGCCTGAAACAGCAACTAAAACAAGGTAAGGAAATTATCGTCTCCCGTTCTCTAGCTGTGGATAAAGAACGTGTGAGTGTGGGGACTTTTATCACTGCTTTGTTCTATGACCTGTCCACGGAAGAAAATTTCAAACTGCCCACTCAACCCATTGGTAACAAGTTAAAAACAAATACATTTTGTCAATAGATCCAAGTATAGAAACTGCCCTAAATGAAAATGAATATTTGCAGTTGATGCAAATCATGTGAAACTCAATTGGAGACAGGGATTTAAGTGAGGCGGTCCCCAATATGAGTCAGAGCCGAAAAACCAATCGTGACCATGCCAAAAAGACCGAACGACCAATGGTGGAAGATGAAATAATCGCTGAGCAACTAGAAGGGTTACTTACACCAGTGATAACAAGACAAGAAAACTACTATCGTCAACTAGGGCTAAGGGACAGAATTCTCAACTTACCATTCATGGTCGCGACAATATTAACCTTGCTGTGGCGAGATGTGGCAGGAGTCACTGAACTTACAAGAATGTTAGCCAGGGAAGGTTTCCTCTGGTGTAGTCCCAAGACTGTTAGTCAACAAGCTATATCCCAAAGAGTTTTAAGGTTTACTGCCCAATTATTCGAGAAAGTTTTTAAGGATTTGTTGCCATATTCTAAGAGCAAATTGGTATACAAGAAATAATCGTCCAATACCTGAAAGTATTCAATTTACTCTATCAAAATTTCATCGAATTTGGATAGTAGACTGTTCAACCTTAGAAGCATTGTTTCGTAAACTCAAAAGCTTAGAAGATCTTCCTAAAGGGCAATTAGCGGGAGGAAAGGGAGAAGTCATAGATTTAATTACTCGGTTAGCAATAGAAATTTGGTTCAATGAGAATCCTAGAGCTTCTGATGTTAGATTTGAATTATATATTTTAAATTTAGTGACAGCAAAAACCTTACTATTACTGGATAGAGGATTCTATAATTTTACCTTTTGGCTACAATTAATTGAACAAGAAGTTCACTTTATTACTCGCTTACAAAAGGGAGCTTCCATTCAGGTTGAGCAAGTGTTTACGAATAGTTATGGTCTCAAAGACCGTTTGATACGTCTGGGGTCTGGCACTAAAAAAACTCCGTTTATTACATTACGTTTGATTGAAGTACGTTCGGTTAAAACATGGCATTCTTATTTGACTAGTGTACTTGACCCAACTATTTTACCTCCCTATGTAGTGGCTGATTTATATAGACGTAGATGGCGAATTGAGGATGCTTTTAATACTGTTAAGCGGCTGTTGGGGTTAAGTTATTTATGGACAGGTTCTATTAATGGTATTCAACTACATATTTGGGGGACTTGGTTATTTTATGCCGTATTGGTCGATTTAGGGGATGCCGTAGCGGATGAACTCTCTTTACCCTTCGAACCCATATCATTAGAAATGATTTATCGTGGCCTTTATCATTATTCTGTGGCATACCAAAAAGGTCTAGCTTCTGACCCGGTGAAATATTTTGCTGCTCGGGAAAATCAGGATTTAGGAATTGTTAAACGGAAACGAAAACCTAACATAAAATTGATTATTGCCCCTTTTCCTGAACAACAGCGAGGAGCCCCTGAATTTTTGTTTCAAGGATCTCCTCAAACCCCATTGAAAACTGCGATGCAAGCTTAACTTGTCACCAATGTACCCCTCCTGATTGATCTTGTTTTATGTAAACTATTAATGTTGTTTTTGATATTTTACACAAACTACAAATATTTTTATGTTTTATACCCTGACTTTTTAGATACAGAACTTCCATCTTTTTCTGTACTAATGGATGAGGATATCATTCATAATGAAGTTTATCAATGTCTTCTTGCGTAAAATCTATTTTTAAGATCAGACTTTACCTGGTTTCTCAAGTAATATTGTTGATTAATTTATAATACTTGTTATTACCGCTATACAAAAGTCAAGCTTTTAACCGTTATTAGTATAGCAGTGATAAGAGTACGCAGTGTTAATTTATCTCAACTGTCAATAGCCTTCGTGGGTAAGACACTTGTGGCATCAAATTACAAGCGGTTACAAAGGCTTTTTCGGGAGTTTCGTATTGATTATGTCGAATTTGTACGTAGCATTACTACTTGGATAGCAGTAGAGAAAGATTGGGTAGTGATACTAGATAGAACACAGTGTGAATTTGGCAATCAAATGCACAAGGTTTTAATGTTGAGTATTGCCTATAAAGGAGTTGCGGTTCCATTCTTGTGGACATTTCTAGCAAATCGCTGAAATAGTTACGCCCATCAACGCAAAGCATTGTTACACGGCTTTCAAGGTATCTTCCCAAACCAGAACATTGCTTATGTAACCGCAGACAAAGAATTTATTGGGAAAGACTGGTTGAGTTAGTTAGTTCAGAAATCTATTCCTTTTTGTATTCGTATTCGTGAGTGTGACCATTTGTATGATGGTCAACGTTCACTTTCTCCTAAAGTGGTGTTCAGGAATTTAGGAGAAAGTGGGAGAGATTCAAATTTTCTCAAAACCTCGGCGTATCGCCGGTATTTAGGCATTTGTAGTTGTCACTCGTCTTGTTGATGGTAAACTTTTAGTCATAATAACCTCCAGACAACCAAAACAAACTTTAGTTTACTATGCCCAAAGATGGCAGATTGAAACATTGTTCGGTTGCTTAAAATCCCGAGGTTTTAACCTTGAAGCTATTCATATTTATCGTCGAGACCGCCTTTGCAAGATGATTGCCTTATTAACTATCGCTCTTATTTGGTCATTGCATACTGGTCAATGGCAGCATTCCTTACAAAAATTACTTCTTAAAAAACATGGTTGTCCCCCCATTAGTATTTTTCGCCAGGGTTTAGATTTTTTGCGTCGTGCCTTATTTTATTTAGATGCTCAACCTCAACTATTTCGCCAGTCTCTGAATTTTTTGTCCTGTACTTAGGCTGTAGTAGGCAGGTGGATCCCCGTTGGGAGATGCAGCGAGAAGACTGGAGACAAAGTCACGCAAAGTTGAGATAGGATCTTGTTCACCAATGCCATGAATAACGACAACGGCCTGTCGCTTAAGAGAATTTTCTGTAGAACCTTGGGTCATAGTCTTTATCTTTGGTATCAATACCTTTTATTCAGTTATGTTTAGTGTGAATTAGGTGCTAAAACCATTGTAATTGCCTTAACAATTCAAAAAACTTGATTCTAGACGAGTCTCCAAACCCTTATGAGAAAAGAGAAGTTTTTAATTCACCCAAACAGAAGCTACTTTACAGTACAGGATTACAGTTAAACGAATGCTTGTTTAAAAGTTAAAGATATTGATTATATCCCCAGGAAATTAACAGCATAGGGTGGTAAAATAATTATTGTCAAAGTCCTTGCTACATAGCAAGATCAAGTAGATTCCAAGTTAAATTCACTTAAATACAAGATGAATTAGAGGTTGGCTTTATTCCCCATTTCGTTTTTTTATTACTTGGTATGTCTTCCCCAATTAACTCTTCCCTTGAACAAGCTATCCCCGTTGACAAGATTCGCTACGATGAACGGGGATTAGTACCAGCTATTATCCAAGATTATCTTGATGGCACTGTATTAATGATGGCATGGATGAATCAAGAATCATTACAGAAGACATTATCAACGGGAGAAACTTGGTTTTGGAGTCACTCCCTGCAGGAATTTTGGCATAAAGGAGCTACTTATGGGCATATTCAAAAGGTGCAGAGTATTCGTTATGACTGTGATAGTGATGCTTTACTGCTGGGAGTTGAGCAGATAGGTGATATTGCTTGTCATAAGGGAGAACCCAGTTGCTTTCATCAAGTAGATAGTCAGAACATTGCACCTCGGGGAGACACTTTATCCCAATTATTTCAGACAATATGCGATCGCCGAGATAATCCCCAGGAAAGTTCTTATACTTGTAAGTTACTTGCAGGTGGTGACAACAAAATATTAAAGAAAATTGGGGAAGAATCTGCTGAGGTGGTAATGGCTTTTAAGGATGATGAGCCAGAGGAAATTGCCGGGGAAGTGGCTGATTTGCTCTACCATACCCTGGTGGCTTTAGCCCATCACAATGTTGATTTAAAGGCTGTTTACCAAAAGGTGCAAGAAAGAAAACGGTAAGGATAGGGAATAGGGAATGATTGAAGAGTCTAGATGCGGAGACTATACCCTCTCCGCATCTAGACTCTTTCCCTCAAAACACCTTGAAGATGGTGCAAAATAAAAATTGCGATCGCAATACTCAAACCAAAACCCAACCAAAAATTATTGACTATGGCGGGGGTTCGATCTAAAGCCCATCCACCCAATGCGGGACCGATAAAATAGCCTACAGCCCAACATAATGAGTTAATTGATAAATATACCCCCCGTTGCGATTCTGGGGCTAAATCAGCAACTAGAGATGAAGCTGAAGGAGTATAAGACACAATTGCTAGGGCAAATATTCCCAAAGCACAAATTGCCCATAGTAAGGTATTGGATTCACTAATACCACAAATCCAGGTAACTACAAAACCCATACCCCATAAACCAGCAGAAATTTTTAAGGCCTTGGTGTGGGAGTATTTCTGTAACCCCTTTACCATTGGTATTTGACAGAGAATAGTTAAGATCAAATGCCAAGCAAATAAGGATGAGATGGTAGTTTCACTAAATCCCCTGGCTGTTACCCCAACTGAGATAAAATTATTGAAAAATAGGGGCATGGTGCTGTGTAACTGGGCAATGTAGGTGGTAAAAATTATGTTGACCACAGCGTAAATCTGCAAACTGCGATCGCTAAATGCCTGTTTCCATGACTGGAGAAATGGAGTATTTTGTCTGTCTGCAATTACCGCTTGCCTTGTTTCAGTAATTGCTACGTAAATTACAGCAAATAAAATAACAAAAGAGATGGCATCGACAACAAATAATAAGCGGTAATTTTCTGTCTGTGCCACTAACCACCCGGCGACAATAATGCCCATCCCTAATCCAATATTATCGGCCAAACGTGTCAGTGCAAAGGCTTCCCGACGCTGATGCATTGGTGTGAGGTCTGTAATTAAAGCTTCCGTGGCAGGCCAGTATAAACCGACTCCAAAACCCTTCACTAAATTAGCAGCGACTAAGGCACTAAAATCATTAGTTATCCCTAGCATTGCAGCACCAACAGCGGCAATGATAGTTGATAGCAACAAAGTACGACGACGACCCCAAGCAGAATCAGCCAAATAACCACCGAGAAGCCTCCCCGCAATTCCAGTAATGGAAGCACTACCTAACGCAAAACCCACACTGGTGGCAGATAAACCAACACGGTTAACAAAAAAGATGGTGGCATAAAATAAAGTCAAACCGCTACCTAGGGCACTCAGTAAGCGCCCAATTGCCAAAATCCACACCTGGGGATGCACTGACTTTAACCATGATGTTAGCAGATTATTTTTCTTTATTGTCATCAGCCTTAATTTCTCTCAAAAATGAGAATATTTTGTAATTCTTATTATTAATCTGACTTTTCCTCACCAATTCCACAGAGTTTCCACAGACAAATCCGAGTTTTCCACAGGTAATTGACGCTTTTATCAGCCCTTGATGTGTGCCTGGGGATTTTGTCCCTTTAAGCACATGAAAATAAAAATACTGAGTAACTATTAAGTATAGTAACAAAAAATAGCCTTCAAGCCCTATTCTGTCGTAAATATATTTTTAATATAAAGTCATTTGTAACATTTCGCAGCATTGACAAACCCACCCCCTGATAGCGCACAATAATGCGGCTTGCTTTTTTTGTCCATTGAGCAGCTGTGTAAAATTACCAAAGCGTCTATGACAGATTGTCGTAAATGTTGAGGAGTTTGTGTCGCCGCCCGGACTTCACCACAAGCAAGATTGACCATTGATGGAGTTCCAAGGAGAAAAGTGGATGAACCCAACAGTAAGCATCTTTACCGAAATTCCCGAAACACTCCACGAATCGCTGAATAGTTACTTAGCAGCCCACCCTGACTGGGATCAAAATAGGGTGCTAACAGCAGCTCTGTCCTTATTTTTGCTGCAAAATGGAGATAGCGATCGCCGTGCAGCCCGTGTGTATTTAGAAACTTTGTTTCACCATTGCTAAGTATCACAAGTGTGATTAAGGAATACCGTGTAGCCACTAATAATAAAAAATGAGGATTTGTATACCATAGTTACTATTAACAGGTATGGAATAATACAATCTTATGTCATCAAAATATAGGGTTACTATTTTTATAGTAACCCTATATTTTTGTCTTTTTTATCACAAGTAAAAGATGTTAGTGAACGTCGATTTATATTATTTTAAGGATTATACAGATGGTTTATTTGTATAACTGATAAAACCTGTTTTCCTGACAGTTAACCCTAAACCCCTATTTTCTAATCCAGTAACCATCAATGTCCCATTTTTACTTTGATACAGATAACAATCAGTACAGAAATTTTGAATTACCAGGAGCAAAACCGCACTACAATCCAGATAGTCCCGGGCAAGTAGAACATATTTTTTTAGATTTGAGGTTGGATATTGCTGAACAAAGTTTAAAGGGGAATTGCTTAATTAAACTCATTCCCATACGTAATAGTATTGATCGCTTCAATTTAAATGCCGTTAACTTGAATATTGCCACTGTCAAAGTTGATAGTGTGGAACAAGGATTTGATTACGATGGAGAAGAGATATCAGTTAAATTAAACACCCCCACCCAGAAAGGTCAACCAATTAACATTGTGATCGCTTATTCTGTGGAGAAACCCCAACGAGGAATATACTTCATTCAGCCAGATGAACATTACCCCTACAAACCGACCCAAGTCTGGACTCAGGGAGAGGATGAGGATTCCCGTTTCTGGTTCCCTTGTTTTGACTATCCTGGACAACTATCGACCAGCGAAATTCGTGTCCGTGTTCCCAAGCCTTTAATGGCAGTTTCTAATGGAGAATTGATTTCTACCGAGGAAAACGGGGATAATAAAACTTATCATTGGTCTCAGAAACAAATTCATCCTACCTATTTAATGACCTTAGCGGTGGGAGATTTTGCCGAAATTAGGGATGAGTGGAATAGTAAACCCGTAACTTATTATGTGGAGAAAGGGAAGGAAAAAGAAGCGCGATTGAGTATGGGTAAAACTCCCCGAATGATGGAGTTTCTAAGCCAAAAGTATGGTTATGTTTATCCCTATCCCAAATATGCTCAAGTCTGCGTCGATGACTTTATTTTTGGAGGTATGGAAAACACTTCCACCACTTTGTTAACCGATAGGTGTTTATTGGATGTCAAAGCCGCTTTAGATAACCGTAACACCGAACGATTAGTAGTGCATGAATTAGCACACCAATGGTTTGGGGATTTCCTAGTAATAAAACACTGGTCCCATGCTTGGGTAAAAGAAGGCATGGCTACCTATTCTGAGGTGATGTGGGCAGAACAGGAGTATGGTGTAGATGAAGGAGCATATTACCGCCTACAAGATGCCCGTGGTTACTTAAGTGAAGATAGCGAACGCTACCGTCGTCCCATGGTAACCCATGTGTATCGGGAAGCGATCGAACTGTATGACTGTCACATATATGAAAAAGGTGCTTGTGTTTATCACATGATCCGGGCTGAATTGGGAGAAGAACTGTTTTGGCAAGCTATTCAGACTTTTGTTAATAACCACGCCCATCAAACCGTAGAAACCATTGATTTATTACGGGCGATCGAAACAGCTACCGGACGCAATCTTAACTTTCTCTTCGACCAATATGTGTATCGCGGGGGACACCCTGACTTTAAAGTTGCCTATTCTTGGGATGGGCATAGTAATTTAGCCAAGGTGACAGTCACCCAAACCCAAGCTCAATCAAAGAAAAATAGTAGCAATAATTATTTATTCGATCTGAAAATTCCCATTGCCTTTGGTTATACTCCAGAGGGCAAACCCGTAAA
>CBZS010000685.1 GCA_000613065.1 Richelia intracellularis
CGATTTGCTATCGCCTAACAGTTAATAGCCCACATTTTGCTTTCAACTTCAGCCCCAATCTCGCTCAAGAGTTGAATCAACTTGTCTTTAAGAATATACCGAATAATATCGAAATATAAATTTATGGGTCGAGGATAGTCTAGAGATACAGCAATGCAGCATCTCTAGATTGTTCTGCAAGGAAGAATCAGAAAATCTCTGCAAAACTCAAACAAATCCAAGCATAATTTATGAACCTATCCCACTAATGTGGATTAACAAAAATATATTAATGGGATAGGTTCAAGGATGACCCCAAATAAAAATCATTCTATACCGGAACAGTCTGTATTTGGACAGGTAAAGTCATGTCCAGTTGTAGTCAATTTAAAGGGAGAGCCTGTAACATCGGATGCACGGTTAACATTAATTGCGGAACTAGACAGAAAAACAGAAATAACATCACGATTTGCAAACAACGAGTTTTAATTGCAATTAGTAGTGCTTGCCCTTACAAGGAAGGGCAAGCAATGATTTATGAGCGTTTATCTCGACTACCTTGCCCTGGTTAATGAGATGATTGGATTAATAAGTAATAGCGCTCTCTGATTTGAAAGAACTGTCCTGCTGGGTTAATTTACTTGATTTGACCCAACAAATTGGTGTGTCAATTTTTATCACTATTTTGTTATAATTTAAGTATATTTCAATTTGAATGTATTTTATATATCTTTTGTATACTCTGTTTTTACTTCGTAGTCCTTGTCATCTGCAAGGAATTTGACAATGTGCCAATTAATTTATCCTAAATCTGGCTCATCCAAGTGTTTTTTCTCACTTGTGATAAATCCGGGTACTGACTCGCTCTTTTTTCACAGTATCCACAACTGTTTTTAGATCACTTGGGGATAATTGATCTTCAAGTAACTCCACAATGGCAACTTGTTGGAGATTATATCTCTTGACTAAATATGGAAAAGCATCATGAAAGGTAATAAATTTACAATTAGAATAACTTTTTAATTTCTACTGAAAATTATTGTGTAAGTTTTCTAACTTATGTATAGAAGCCGAGGCTTGGCTTGATATGTACTTTTATTATCGGGTTCAGCAGCAATCAATCCATCCCTAATATTATTGACTTGTTGAACCACTAAAATCGGATCTAACCACACATGGGGATTGCCTTCATCATGATCATGATGAAGGTGGTGATGCTTCTCATCATGTTTACCGATTTTTTTCACAGGAGCGTTCGCATCTAAAGCTTGAATTCCTTTACTTGCATAAACTACCTTTAATT
>CBZS010000686.1 GCA_000613065.1 Richelia intracellularis
GCCAGCAAGTATGAGATTTCACAGGAGAGAGTTCGTGAAATCGTAGGCAAATGGATATTTCAAGTTCCTTTACAACACATATATAGTTGTCGTCGTTTAGAAGTATTAGACTTATTTAATAACTTGAAAATACACGGTATCCCAACTGGTGTCTTTTCCGATTATCCAGCTGGAGCCAAGTTAGAAAAATTGGGGCTATCTACCCAATGTATTGTTAGTGCCACAGATAAAAATGTTGGCAGACTCAAACCGGATCCTAAAGGACTATGGCTCGCTGCCGATATATTGGGAGTTCCACCGGAAGATTGTTTATTAATTGGCGATCGTGATGATCGGGATGGAGAATGTGCTAGAAAGGCTGGTATGTCATATTTCATCTTAGATTGATACAAAAATTAGGCATTGTTATGGAGCTTTTGACCATAAAATAATACTTGGTACTCAACAGTCTTACTGCCTCCATTTATGACTAATCTCCCACCCAATCCTCAAAATTTAACCAATCAACCAACGGATGAAGCCACAGAATTAATCCGCAAATTACGGCAAAAGGAAGGAAACTGGGTGGAATGGGGACAAGCTTGTGCCTATTTGCAAAAAGCTGGCTTTAACCCCCAGGACATCTTTGAGGCGACTGGTTTTGAACCAATTCAGCAAAACCAGGTGATTGTGGGTTCCCAAGTTTATGCTTCCATGGAAAAGTGGGGGTATCGGAAACTGCGCGATCGCACTACTCCCAAAGGGGAAGTGATGTATTATATGAATTGCGTTTACTTACCCACGAAGAAAGAGCTGCAGCAGCCGATTTAACTTATCAACATCAAGTAGACTGCGATGAAGCGCGAGAAGTCGCCA
>CBZS010000687.1 GCA_000613065.1 Richelia intracellularis
ATGATTGCTGTTGTTTCTCTAAATCCCGAACGAGCTACTTCTATTGCTACTCGCTGTCTTAGTCCATGAGAATATTGCTGTGCTGGTAGATTAAACTCCCCATCCAAAGGAAATAGCGTATTTATGTTTCTTCCTCCATAACCAATTCTATTGGCGATTACTGTGCCAAATAATGTGGTCAATTTCCGCGACATTTTTTTCTTGTGTGTTCTGTTTACTGAGTCTGTGCCTGCACACTCTCCCTCTATTTCATCTTGACTGCGTTTATCAAAATATCCTTGTAACAATCGTCTCAATAGTTCGTATCCATTCTCAAGTAAATTACTCTCAATCTGGGAGTGTTCTAACCCACAAATGCTGTCTGAGTCTAACCAACTAACGATCTCTTCAAATAGTTCTCGTGCTTGTGACCAAAACATACCTTGATTTGATGAAAATGCTTGCATAGAGTCTAGAACTGTTCCTGTTTTTTTACTTTTTACAAGTCAATTCCATCAAGTACATTCTTGCCTGTCAATACTACTCTGGTTGACTTGTTATTTATTATTCTTATATCATACTTGGTACTACCAAAAGAGTCGCACCCAAAGTAATTAGCGATCGCTGGTCTCCTGAATCCCATGCCATACGAGATTTTTTGGCCCGCAAGCAGATTCCTTACCATTGATTTTGATAGTGAAAGTAACTCTGAAGTCGAGCAGTTGATATCCTGTGCTGGAGCCAAGGATAACTCCTTACTTCTAGTCGTGTTATCTAGCGGGGAAAAGTTAGTCGAACCCAACACCACTAAGTTGGCCCAACAATTAGGAATGCAAACCGAGGCGACAAATCCCTTCTATTATTTAGGCATCGTTGGAAGAGGATCTGCGGGGCAGGCTGCTGCTGTGTATGGAGCTTCGGAAGGCTTACGTACATTAATGATTGAGCGGGAGGCTCCAGGGGGACAGGCTGGTACTAGTTCCCGAATTGAAAATTATCTTGTCTTTCCAGTGGGACTTAGTGGTAGGGATTTAGCTCGTCGTGCTGTTACCCAAGCCAAGCGTTTTGGAGTAGAAATTCTTGCACCCCAGGAAGCAATCGCCATTTGGCAAATTGATAGCAGGTGAATTCCATGCTTTGTTAAGATTCTCTATTGGAGATGAAGCCATTCCAAACCTTAGCAGCCACACGACTGGAATGGATTTGCGATCGCGCCGATCATATTCAACTGGCTCAAGGGGAAGTGCTGGTACGTGAAGGTGATATTCCTAGGGAATTTTTCATCGAACTTGGCAGTCAAATAGTTGTTAGTCGTCGAAGGAATGGTGTGCATATGCCAATTAGCCGCCATGAAAGCCCATCATTTTTTGGCGAGGTTCAACTCACCCAAGACTTAATTCCTGTAACCCTTACAGCCATAAAGAATGCCGACCTCTACCGCCTCAACTGCGAAGATTTTCTTGATTTACTCCACAGTTCCCGTGAATTTGAAAAAGATATATTCCGTACCTTGGGGAAACGTCTGCGGGGTTTGAAATCTTTCATTCAAACCCGTGAAAAAATGGCTGCCCTCGGCACCCTTGTTGCTGGACTTGCCCACGAACTGAATAATGCCGCAGCTGCTCTGGTAAAGGTATTAAAGGATGTGGAACCAGCTATACTCGAACTTCAACGGATGAATTTAGTGTATGGTCAACAGCAAGTAGACGATGTCCACACCCAACAATGCCTATAATTGCGCATTCGCTAACCCCAAAACTGGTATTCTAGCTCAGAGTCCTCGGGAAGATGTCCTGTTGGACTGGTTAAAAAACTATGGTGTGGCGGATGCTTGGAAACTAGCAGAACCATTAGCTACCGGAGAAGTGGATCTAGCAACTCTAGACTCGCTAACGACTCGCTGCCGTGACGATACAACCGAACTGCGGGATATGGGTATACGGTGGCTAGCGCTCTCCTTTGAAGTCATGGGTATGATTAAAAGTGGTTTAGATGGAGCTGAGGGTATTTCCAATTTGGCACAATCCATGAAATCCTATTATATGGATCATGCTGCTCAACAATAAGTGGATATTCATGATGGCATTGAAGATACCTTGCCCTTATTAGAATTTAAGCTCAAACACGGTATCAAAGTTAATCGGCAATATGCTCCAAATTTGCCCAAAATATTAGCTTTTTGCAGTGAATTAAACCAGGTATGGACTAACTTAATTGATAAAGGTGGGACTCTTTTGGTAGTACGGAGTATGATATAAGAATAATAAATTACAAGTCAACCACAGTAGTATTGACAGGGAAAAATGTACTTGATGGAATTGGCTTGTAAAAAGTGAAAAAACAGGAACAGTTCCACACCGTATCCAAGGATCTACATCAAATCAAGGTATGTTTTGGTCACAAGCACGAGAACTATTTGAACAGATAGTTAGTTGGTTAGACTCAGTCAGCATTTGTGGGTTAGAACACTCCCAGATAGAGAGTAAGTTACTTGAGCATGAATCCGAACTATTGAGACGGTTGTTACAAACAAAGATATTTTGATCAAGGCACTCAAGATGAAATAGAGGGAGAGTGTGCAGGCACAGACTCAGTAAACAGAACACACAAGAAAAAATTGTCGCGGAAATTGACCACATTATTTGGCACAGTAATCGCCAATAGAATTGGTTATGGAGGAAGAAAGATAAATACGCTATTTCCTTTGGATGGGGAGTTTAATCTACCAGCACAGCAATATTCTCTCTCATGGACTAAGACAGATATATTATCCATGTGATTGAGTATTTCTGTAAAGCTGCATTTGCTTTTATTCTCAGACTTCAATACAGGCAGAACCTTGGGTGAGCAAACGTTGACAGCTTATCCTTGAAGGTAAATCAAGTTCAGTTGCCTCAGGTATGCGCCAGACTGCGACTTTACCCAAACTCACTCCCCAAGAGCGAAAACCCGTGGATACCTGTGCTAGATATTTACTTAACAATGCCAAATACCTCAAATATGACGATTACTTAAAAGCTGGATTCCCCATGGCCACGGGGGTGATTGAGGGTGCTTGTCGCCACCTGATTAAAGACAGACAGGATGGATCTCACTAGGGCTAGATTGACCATGAGGGGTGCTGAGGCTGTTTTACCCCTGGGTTCTTTATATATCAGTGGCGATTGGGATGAGTATTGGCAGTTTCATCTACAACAAGAACATAAACGCAATCACCTGGCTTTGGACTCTAGTGGTATTCCTTTGATCAAGCAAGTTCTCAAAGCTCGTTGTTCTAATACCCCTCCACCTTTTCTAATACCTGTCTAAGTTCCACTTCCCGTCTTACTAAAAGAGTCGCACCCACTTTATTTAGATGCTCAACCTCAACTATTTCGTCAGTCTCTGAATTTTTTGTCCTGTACTTAGTATCGGACAGGGCTCATAGCACAAAGTAATTGTACAGAGAGCGGATCGATACAATCGCCACGATGTCTAAGTATCAACCAGACTAAAACTTTGGATAAAAGCTGAAATTTGTATTACTTACTATTGATTCACTAATGCACCACAAGAAGACTTCCACATTTTGTATTTATCAACGAGCAATGCTGTAGATTATTTATTTTATTGAGTCAAATCTACCTGTAACTGTGCTTCATTATTGCCATTATATGATGATTCTGGTGGTACAAAATTTGGTTTGTTTCTCTGTAAGAATGATTCCTCTACATTTTATAGTCGAACTAGATTATTTTTGTCTACCTTGCTATCACAGAGGGATTTCCCAGACAAAGCATACTCTCCCAAACTCCTACTAGGATAAGTTGCTGACTGTGCCTGAACTTTATCAATTACTCCACTCAGACCAAGGGCGTTCGCTAAAGTTCTAATGATTTTATATTTCATAATTATTAACCCCCCATTATGCTAAATCATAACCATAAAAATAATGTTTTTTTTTACTTCTATTATATGCAAAAATCATGCCTGAGAAACAGATCTGTTAGTGTTTTTTAGCACAATATTATGTATGCTTATGGAAACAGATATATAATATTGATTCTATAACGTTATAGAATCAGAGTAACAATGACTATTATTCATTGAGAATAATAAATACCAATAAGTCTTATTATTCTTTGATTATGAATT
Organism: Richelia intracellularis; assembly: GCA_000613065.1. Taxonomy (GTDB): domain Bacteria; phylum Cyanobacteriota; class Cyanobacteriia; order Cyanobacteriales; family Nostocaceae; genus Richelia; species Richelia intracellularis_B. The sequence goes on from CBZS010000687.1 coordinate 4,114, forward strand.
TATCAAATGTGTGCATAAGACCATATACCTTACTAAAGAATTTATTCCATAAATATCCATATTTAGGCAAATATTTAATTAACAAAAAATTTGATAGTATATGAGATTGTTGTGGTTTAAAAGCAGGATTTTTGTCAATATATATAATTTGCTCCGGTTGAGGCATCCAGTGACCAATAATTGAATGTGTAAAAAAAAAAGCTTGTAGAAATAAACCAGACAAGCGTTCAAACCCACTAGTAGGAATCGAGGTTAATACTCTGATAATTTTTGTTGCTTGACTCAAGTTTGTAAGCATTTGTTGAAGAATTAAATTTTTCCAAATAATATTGTTAAAATTCTCAAAATGATAGCCTTCATTCTCTTTACGAGTGATAAAAGGATAGATTAAATATCGCTAGTCAAATTGTTTATTTAGAGGAACTATGGGAACCTCTAATAATTCTTGATAATTACCCTTTTGAAAGGGATATGGATTCTCTAGTATTTGTTGACATATTTCTAATTATTCTACATTAGTTACTGCTTTTCAAGCTTGCTTAATTCTTTGTTCATTATTCATATCAATATTCAGTTTTTTGAGTTTGAGAATTTTACTATAGGGAAATCTCTGAAAGTATTTAGCCACCAATTAACATAATTTGGGATGAACAAAATCATCATCCAATGCTAATACATATTCACTTCTGGCATTTAATAATCCCAAGAATCTTTGCATCATTTCCCCTTTCTAAGGGCTGGTTATTGTCATTATTCTGGAATCATCTATTCTTCTTATTTCTACATTGGGGGGATAAAACAAAATAAATTGGACAGCAACCGTAATTTGTAGAAGAATATTTAACCAATATTCATAGAAATAAAGCAAGGTTGAAGTAACTATTGAAAATAAAAAAAATCTTGCCTTTTACAAGTTATTTCAAGCTTATTTCAAAAATACGTGATATAACATTTGCTATTTAGCATAAACCGTAAAATAGTGATTAATAATGACATATTATAGTGTCTTAATTAATCATATTTATTTTTAATAATATCGCCCAAAGAATTAAAAATAAATCTATGCATATTCTCATGATTTTATCCACTTTTACCTATCCACCAAGCCGTGGAGGGACGGAAATTAGAACTTTTAACTTACTCAAATACCTCTTGCAAAATCATGATGTGACTTTAGCTACACATAATACAACAGGAGTCTCTAAGGAAGAAATCGCAGGATTACAGAAATTAGTCAAAGATTAATATTTTTCCCAATGGCACCAGAACCTTCAGCATATGGTTTTTTGGGAAAAGGCAGAGAATTGCTAACTTATTGGTTTCAACAACCCCACGGAATATATTGTATTAGTACTTACTCAAAACTCAGAAAATTGTGGATGATTATGTGCATAATGAGAAATGTGATGTAATCACCTGCGAACATACTGTAAATTAAATATACATTAGACCTGAATTTCGCCATTATGTGAATACGGTAGTAAATGTTCACAGTTCAATTTATGGTTGGACTCGGGAGCATTTACAGATGGGTGCTTTGCAAAATAAATTACACGATCCCTTATATTTATCTTTTCTACTACAGCGTTATGACCGGCGTTATGCTCGAAAGTTTTCTCGTATTGTGGTGACAACAGAGGATGAACGACACGAATTTCTTAAACTTAGTCCAGACTTGGATATTCAAGTGATTCCTAATGGAGTGGATTTTGATTTATTGCCCCCACGTACTGTTGATGCTGGTGGATATAAGTTAATTTATGTTGGAGCAATGGATGCATTCCATAATATTGACGCGGCAATATTTTTTGCGAGGTAAATTTTACCCAAAATCCAGAACCAGTATGCCAATAGCACATTCACCATTGCTGTTATTAAACCCACAGCATAAGTGAGGAAACTCCAGAAAGAGCCTGGTGTTATAGTGACAGTAGACGTAAATGAAATCACAAAGTGTCTCAATGAATCTACTGCGTCTGTTGTCCCTTGACGGAGTGGGTTTGAGATTAAAAATAAAACCCTAGAAGCCATGGCTGTTGGTATACGACTAGTAGGGAGCGAACGCACTTTGGAAGGGTTGTCTGTAGGCGGTATGGGTGCCCCTTCTAGAGCGTTGATAGCTAATACTCCCGAAGAATATGTCCAGGGTATTGTCCAACTATTCGAAAATCCCCAACTCAGACATGATTTATCTACTAATACTAGGCAGATGATCAAAACGGAATTTACTTGGAAAGGAGCAGGTAAGCTGTACGAGCAAGTATGCTTAACCCCAAAGGATGCAGGGGAGGAGAGGAACAGGGAAGCAAAGGGAGAATAAATCTAATCTGATAGTTGTCTTATCCGGGAATTGATTAATTTAATTTTTGGATGTCTTTAAGAAAAAAGGATTTTTGATTTTTCTCTTTCCACCGATCGCACTGATTGCTATATTAATGAAGTCACGGAAAGTTTAGTTAGAATCTCTCGTATCTCCTCATAATCACCTTTTTTGTGCCATCTACCCTTATTATTGGTATTGCTCAGTTGGAAGTATCAAACTTCAAGGTAAGCTATTCTTCTTACTTTTTCAGCAATCCCTAAGTATCTGCGTAAGAATGATACTTCGATTCAGAAAAGCCCAATTATTAATTATTTTGGCAATAAATGACAGCATTTTTCATTTGCTTGAGCCACATATAAATGTAGGAGTTTACCAGTAATTATTAGTGCTTACTTAACGCCTAATTCCTTAAAAAATCTACTTTGCCTGCTACTAGCTGCTCACTCTAACGCCTTCAACAAGAGGTGAAGCCTCAAACCTTGGAAACAGATTGGTTTAATACAGTTGACTATGTTAGCGTTCACCTTAAGTTGACACTAGTGAAGCCCCTACATATTGAATTATCAAGCAATTTGAAAATTTTAGTTTCCAGTGGTGCGGATTTATCCGGAGATGGGCAATTTCATCAAGACTCAATATCCAAAATCTAAAATCTAAAATAGAATGAACCGTCTGAGATTATTTAACGGCTTCAACTTCAACCATCTAGGTGGAGATTTGTTAGGTGGTATAACAGCTGCCATTGTGGCTTTACCATTAGCACTAGCATTTGGAGTTTCCGCCTCACGTCAAGTAGGAGCGATTGCAGGATTGTATGGTGCTATTTTTGTCGGTTTATTTGCAGCTTTATTTGGAGGAACTCCCTCACAAATTTCTGGTCCTACTGGTCCAATGACGGTGGTAATGGCGACCGTATTTAGTACTATGATCGCCAAAAACCCTGACAATGGCATCGCAATGGCATTTACTGTGGTTATATTGGGGGGATTATTTCAAATTTTATTTGGAGTAATGCGACTGGGGAAATATATAACCTTTATTCCCTACACAGTAATTTCTGGCTTCATGTCTGGGATTGGCTTTATTATCATTTTCCTACAAATAGCCCCTTTGTTGGGACATCCCAGTTCAGCCAAGGTAATTGATTCTCTAGCTAACTTACCTGAATATCTCACTACTCCCAATCCTATAGCTACAGGACTGGGGTTACTTACCCTACTAATTGTGTTTGCGTCTCCTCCAAAACTCAACCGGATTGTACCATCACCCCTAATAGCATTAATTGTGGGTACAGTTATTTCAGTTACTTTATTCCCAGATAGTAATCTCCCTCAGATTGGTAAAATTCCTACAGGTTTACCCCAAATACAATTACCAGTATTTAGCCCAAATCAGATAAAGGATATGGTTCTGTATGCTTTAATGCTGGCAACATTAGGAGCGATAGATTCTCTATTAACTTCCCTGGTAGCAGACAATATTACCCGTACCCAACATGACTCAGATAAAGAATTAATTGGACAAGGAATTGGTAACTGTATTGCTGGCTTATTCGGAGGATTACCTGGAGCTGGAGCAACAATGCGTACCGTAGTTAATGTCCGTGCGGGAGGAAAAACAGCCTTATCTGGGGTCATTCACGCTTTAGTGCTGTTAGTTATCGTCTTGGGTGCCGGAAAATTGACAGAAAATATTCCCAATGCAGTATTAGCAGGGATTTTGATTAAAGTTGGTATTGATATTATTGATTGGGGTTTTCTTAAACGTGCCCACCGTATATCCCTGAGGGGAGCGGGATTAATGTATGGGGTATTACTTCTAACTGTATTTGTAGATTTAATTGTTGCTGTTGGTCTAGGTGTTTTTCTGGCAAATCTGTTGACACTCAAACGTTTATCAGATTTACAAGCTGAGCAAATTCAAGCAATTGTTACCCCTAACGAACAAATACTTTTAAGTTCAGCCGAAAAAGATATATTAAGACAAGCCCAAGGTAGGATCCTCTTGTTTCATTTAGGTGGTCCCATGAGCTTTGGTGCAGCCAAATCAATTTCTCGACGATTATCTATTGTGGAAGATTATGACGTATTAATTTTAGATTTATCGGAAGTACCCCATATTGGGGTAACAGCTTCCCTAGCGATTGAAAACATGGTTAAAGAAGCTTGCGAAAAAAGGCGATCAATATTTTTGGTAGGTGCTAGCGGTAAAGTTAGAGAAAGATTGCGACATTTAGAGCTTTTAGACCGTTTACTGGCTACAAATCAATTACCAAGCCGTTTGGAAGCATTAGAAACCGGTTTAGTGATTGTTAGAGAACGTCATTGAAACTTTAGGTAAACTTTTCTGGATAAAAGTATATATGGGATGAAGTATTACTAGATCATCCCATATATTGGGATCGCTCACCACAATCCCATTCAGTCAGAAACAGTAAACTTTTCAGAGCAAATATATTCATAGAAACTACTTAATATAGTCAAGAATTCCCTTTGCTATTGCTTCTGCCATCTTATTTTGGAACCATTCACTTCGCAGATTTTTGGCATCTTCCCTACCTGTCAAAAAGCCTGTCTCCACAAGAATAGAAGGCATAGAAGTTTTTCTGAGAACATAAAATCTTGCCCTGCGTACCCGCCGATCTCTCATTTTTATGGTGCGGATAACTCTTCTGTGAACAGCCTGAGCCAAACCTTTTCCTGTGTTGAAATAAAATGTCTCGAATCCGCTCACTTCAGGACGATTCATACCAGCAGAATTAGCATGAATACTTACGAAGTAATCAGCATTTGCTTGTTCTGCCATCTTCACCCTACCAGGGAGAGTTACAAAATAATCAGACTTACGAGTCATCACAACTTGAACGCCATTTTGCCGCAAAATATCAGCAACTCTTAGACTAATAGGCATAATGACTTGCTTTTCTTGCAATCCTCCGATACCGACCGCACCAGGGTCTCTACCGCCATGTCCGGGGTCAATCATGACTAATAATCTACCTTTTCTACTGGGTCGAGGCTGGGTAACAGGTCTAGGTGTGACGGGAGTGGCAACTGAACTGGGGTTAGGAAGAGTTAGGGGCGGTAAACCAATGGAAGGATTGGTATTTGTTGTCATTCTATTGCTGTGCCGCCGCATTGGTAGAGATAATAATTGCCCTACTTTACTTAGGCTACCGATCCTGACTCCGGAAGCTGGTTGAACAAAAATCACCACTGTATTTGAGTCTTGCTGTTGCAGCCTTAATCTCAATACTGGGCTACTAGCATTTAACTTTGGACCCTTAACATTTTCGGATAATTTGGCATTAGGTATTTCAATGCGGAACAAGGCAGTTCGCCGATCCCATCCACCATTAGCCGATAAAGTGCGATCACCACGAATTAATAATTGGCTACTATTACCTGCCAATTCCACTGACGTAATTGTAGAGACTGCATTACGAACAATAGGTTTGGGTCTTGATGTATTTTGTACTGGTTCAGTACTAATTACAATATCAGATCTATTACTTCTAGCAGAATTAGTAACCCTGCGTGTCGGTAAAATTACTAATCCACCAACACCGCTACTATTTGCTCGCCAATCGGGGCTATTCTTATCCACCTGTAGAGTCATACGCACCACAGAAGGGCTGATTTTCAGTTGATCTACTTGAATACTTTTCACCCCATGTTTGTTTACTTGTATATTCCGGGAAGTGAAACTAGAGGATATATTTGCATCAACAATATCCATAAAAATTGTTTTGTGATCGCGGCTACGATTAACTTTTACCTTCGGTTCCCCACCAGTGGTACGTACAAAAAATCCATCACCTGTTACTAGTAATCTTTGAATTTCCGCTTCATTTCTACTACTTTTTGC
>CBZS010000688.1:2500-5493 GCA_000613065.1 Richelia intracellularis
TATAAGTCGCCGGCTCATTCTTCAACAGGCACGCTATCACACGTTAAATCGTGCTCTAACTGCTTGTAGGCTAATGGTTTCATGTTCTATTTCACTCCCCTTCCGGGGTTCTTTTCACCTTTCCCTCGCGGTACTTGTTCACTATCGGTCACACAGTAGTATTTAGCCTTACGAGGTGGTCCTCGCTGATTCACATGGAATTCCACGTGCTCCATGCTACTCGGGATTCAGCTACTATCCTTTCGTTTTCGACTACAGGACTTTCACCTTCTCTGGTGCAGTATTTAGCTGCTTCGTCTAACTTCCGGATTCGTTATTGCTGTCCCACAACCCCAAGGTGCATGCACCTTGGTTTAGGCTGTTCCCCTTTCGCTCACCACTACTTGGGGAATCGCTATTTGCTTTCTCTTCCTCCAGCTACTAAGATGTTTCAGTTCGCTGGGTTCGCTCTTTCCTACCTATATATTCAGTAGGCAGTATACTGGGTTGCCCCATTCGGAAATCTCCGGATCAATGTCTGCTTCCAACTCCCCGGAGCATATCGTCGGTAACCACGTCCTTCGTCGCCTCTGTGTGCCTAGGTATCCACCATTAGCCCTTTGTAGCTTGACCACATTGGTTATTATCACAGTTTTAAACTTACATAAAAATATTCATGTCTGCTTAAACTGCCTGCTATTTTCGCGTTACTTATGCAGTTTTCAAGGTTCTGGCTGGAATTTTATCCAGCAGTCTGAACTATACTCTAATTCAGGTGCTAAACTTATCCAGAGTTTATTATCTTAACAGAAATAGATTGTGAAGTAATGTGAGATGTAATTTACTCATTGACTTAATCTTCTTAAGCCCGAAATAAATTTCATGAATGTACATTCTAACAAAGTTAGCTACTGGAGGTTAGCGGACTCGAACCGCTGACATCCTGCTTGCAAAGCAGGCGCTCTACCAACTGAGCTAAACCCCCCTGCGTAATTATCAGTCGTAAATTGATAGTTATCAGTATTTTATTTGCTGATAGCTATTTATTACTCACTGTTAATTGTGTTAAGGTGGGCCATCCTGGACTCGAACCAGGGACCTCACCCTTATCAGGGGTGCGCTCTAACCACCTGAGCTAATAGCCCTTAAAACTTTAATCTTAACTTTCTGTAAATCTCATTAAAGCCAAACCTGATTATATAGTTTGAAGCCCAAATTCTTGAATATTGACCGACCTCGGTCTGACCATCTCATAACCTATTCTTTCATTTCAGTTAATGAGTGGGTAGGTCTCCCTTAAAAGGAGGTGATCCAGCCACACCTTCCGGTACGGCTACCTTGTTACGACTTCACCCCAGTCACCAGTCCCACCTTCGGCATCCCCCTCCGCGAACGGTTAGGGTAACGACTTCGGGCGTAACCAGCTTCCATGGTGTGACGGGCGGTGTGTACAAGGCCCGGGAACGAATTCACTGCAGTATGCTGACCTGCAATTACTAGCGATTCCTCCTTCACGCAGGCGAGTTGCAGCCTGCGATCTGAACTGAGCCATAGTTTATGAGATTTGCTCACTCTCGCGAGTTGGCTGCCCTTTGTCTATAGCATTGTAGTACGTGTGTAGCCCAGGGTGTAAGGGGCATGATGACTTGACGTCATCCCCACCTTCCTCCGGTTTGTCACCGGCAGTCTCCCTAGAGTGCCCACCCTAAGTGATGGCAACTAAGGACGAGGGTTGCGCTCGTTGCGGGACTTAACCCAACATCTCACGACACGAGCTGACGACAGCCATGCACCACCTGTGTTCGTGTTCCCGAAGGCACTTTCCTGTTTCCAGGAAATTCACGACATGTCAAACCCTGGTAAGGTTCTTCGCGTTGCATCGAATTAAACCACATACTCCACCGCTTGTGCGGGCCCCCGTCAATTCCTTTGAGTTTCACACTTGCGTGCGTACTCCCCAGGCGGGATACTTAACGCGTTAGCTACGGCACTGTCTGGGTCGATACAGACAACGCCTAGTATCCATCGTTTACGGCTAGGACTACTGGGGTATCTAATCCCATTCGCTCCCCTAGCTTTCGTCCCTCAGTGTCAGTTACGGCCTAGCAGAGCGCTTTCGCCACCGGTGTTCTTCCTGATATCTACGCATTTCACCGCTACACCAGGAATTCCCTCTGCCCCGAACGTACTCTAGTCTTGTAGTTTCCACTGCCATTATGAGGTTGAGCCTCACGCTTTAACAACAGACTTACAAAACCACCTGCGGACGCTTTACGCCCAATCATTCCGGATAACGCTTGCATCCTCCGTATTACCGCGGCTGCTGGCACGGAGTTAGCCGATGCTTATTCCTTAAGTACCGTCATTGTGTTCTTCCTTAAGAAAAGAGGTTTACAACCCAAAAGCCTTCCTCCCTCACGCGGTATTGCTCCGTCAGGCTTTCGCCCATTGCGGAAAATTCCCCACTGCTGCCTCCCGTAGGAGTCTGGGCCGTGTCTCAGTCCCAGTGTGGCTGATCATCCTCTCAGACCAGCTACTGATCGATGCCTTGGTAAGCTCTTACCCCACCAACTAGCTAATCAGACGCGAGCTCATCTCCAGGCAATAAATCTTTCACCTTCCGGCATATCCGGTATTAGCAGTAGTTTCCAACTGTTATCCCAAACCTAGAGCCAGATTCTCACGTGTTACTCACCCGTCCGCCACTAACTCCGAAGAGTCCGTTCGACTTGCATGTGTTAAGCATACCGCCAGCGTTCATCCTGAGCCAGGATCAAACTCTCCGTTTTGTTTAGATAAGTTTGCTTTTAGCTCTTATTCATTAAAGTTATGATATCAATCTCATAACCTTATTTGGTTCTGTTATTTACAACCAACATTCAAGTATTGTATACTGGCTTCAAACTATATTATTTTCAAGGTTCGGTGGCCTTCAGGTCCGCCGCTCTGTCGCGCTCGCCTCTCAGGCACTTAATCAATATATCCAAACTCCCAAGTCTTGTCAACTACTTTTT
>CBZS010000689.1 GCA_000613065.1 Richelia intracellularis
GCACTATAAATCCTAAATTACGGTAAATGCAGTATTAAAATATTTATACGCTTAATCTAGATATGAGCATATAAGTAAAAATTATTCCTCGGATTCCTTTAAAAGAATCTATCATAGGTTGATAGACTTTGTATTCATTTATATTCTCTATTCACATGAAATTAATAAATAGCTGTATTTCTCAATAAAATTTAGTAAAGCGAAATCTTGTAATGTAAAATTTATGAGAAATTTAGAATGTCTGTTGAAGGGTTATCAATTGATATTGATTCTATTTCCATGCTCCCTGTTCTCCTGCTTCCCTCATAGTTCGGTGAGGGAAGCAATACTAACTTGGTTTTCTAGTTCGGTGCTGGAACTGGGGTAATATTGAGTAGTAATTTTCGATGGTGGCGGACAATAGTTATTTGAGATGATTGATAGACCCTTTGCTTGGACTATTGCACATCAATTTCTTGGCATGCCAAATGCTTGTGTAACTCATCTATCGTGCCCACGGGTTGACCATTAAAATCCACGAGCACATCTCCTTGTTGCAGACCCGCTCTGTCTGCGGGACTATTGGGCTGTACGAACATAACAAATACACCAGTATTTACACTTAATTAGTGGTATAGCATTAATCGTCGGGATATTTTGACATTTTGTCCCCGAATGCCGATGTTAGGGCGTTCTACCTTGCCATATTTCATCAAAGCAGGAATGACCATTTTGGTTGTATAAACAGGGACACCAAAGCAGATACCTTGGGCAGATGGAACAATAGCTGTATTAATTCCTATGACTTCACCATGGGATGTGACAAGGGGACCCCCAGAATTGCCTGGATTGAGAGCCGCATCAGTTTGAATAATATTATCTATGAGTTTGCCGGTGTTGGAGCGAAAAGAGCGTCCAAAGGCACTAATGACACCAGTAGTGACAGTAGTTTGGAAACCGTAAGGATGACCAATGGCGAACGCTAATTGACCCACCTGTAAAGATTGAGAGTTTCCAAATTTAGCTGCAATCAAATTTGGTGCATGAATTCTGATTACCGCTAAGTCTGTGTCAGCATCACTACCAATTATTTCTGCATCGTAACTGTGACCATCGGAGAGTGTAACCTGAATTTTACTGGCATCATTCACAACATGGCTATTGGTAAGGATGTAACCATCCTGGGTAAAAATCACCCCAGAACCGTTACCTCTTAATTCTTGCTGGTAGTGTTGATTACGTCGTCTGAACCATTTTTGGATATCAATATTTACCACTGTCGGGCTAATTTTTTCCACCACCCGAATTACAGCTTGGGAATAGGCATCTAATAATTGTTCATCATTCCTATGGGACGACATATTTGATGATGTTTCTGGGTGATTGTAGGAAGAATCATCGCCAGACAACCAACCCAGATTAAATTTCATATTAGTTTAAGAGTTGCGAACAAGGACCATAGGACTTACGCTCTAATTCCCTTAAACTTTGATTAAAAAGGTAAGTTACTTTCTATTTGAAATGTGTTATAGGAAATGACTTGAAATATGATAGTGAGGAATCATCTAAAAACAAGTAATTTAGGCGTTATACTTCCTATTTGAAACACATATTGAACTTTAGACAATTGGGATAATTCTCTAATATATTTTTACATCAATACTTAACGAAATTCTGAGATAGTATGAGGAGTTAACTCAGGATTCATAAACTTACTATTTTATTTATTGTCATTGGCGATACTTTCAATGAGTTTATTTTGCTTTAGTCTCCAATTATTAGCTAAAACCTGAATTTGTTCCATATCTTTTGGTTCTATGCGTTGAAGATGACTTAACACTAAGCTCATTCGTCCCAGAGATTTAAGCTGTTGTTGGTGGCGTAACATAAAATCCCAATAGAAGAAGTTAAAAGGACAAGCTTTGTCTCCTGTACGCTGCTTGGGATTATAGATACAATATCGACAGTAATCACTCATTTTATTGATATAGTTAGCTGAAGATGCATAGGGCTTAGAGGCTAAAATACCCCCATCAGCAAACTGTCCCATGCCAATAACATTAGTCTGCATTATCCAGTCATAAGCATCTATAAATGCTGCATGAAACCAGGCTTCAATCTCTTGGGGAGAAACACCAACTATTAAGGCAAAATTGCTCAATATCATTAATCGTTGAATGTGATGAGCGTATCCCGTTTTTTCCACCTGGGTTAATACCTGATACAAACAATTCATATCTGTTTGGGAACTACGCCAATAAAAATTGGGTAAGGGTTGGTGATGATTAAACCAATTACTATTTCGATAATCTTCATCTTGGTAAAGATAAATACCGCGCATATATTCCCGCCATCCTAATACTTGGCGGATAAATCCTTCTATACTGTTTAACTCTATTTTGTTTTCAAAGTAGGCTTTTTCCACAGCTTTGATAATTTCGATAGAGGTAAGTAATCCCAAGTTAAGATAGGGAGATATCAGACTATGCCATAGGGTTTCTTCCCCTGTTAACATGGCATCTTGATAAGGGCCAAAAGTAGGTAAGCATTGGGTGATAAAATGTTCCAAAACAGCCAAAGCATCCTCACGAGTTACACCCCAACGAAATGGTTCTATTTCCCCGTAATCAGAAATATTTTCGGTTTTGATTCGGTTAAGAACCGATCGCGTAATCTCATCCGGATTAAACCATAAAGGTGGTGGCGTTTGTAGCTTATCTTTGGGAGGTTGACGATTTTGTTTATCAAAATTCCATTTTCCTCCTATCGGCTTGTTGCCATCCATCAAAATATTGAAGCGTTTGCGTCCTGTACGATAAAAATCTTCTAGTAGTAAATTTTTGCGGGAATCCGCCCATTGTTTAAATTCCTCTGGACTCCATAGAAAAAGATTGTTGGGCACTAAAGTTAGAGAGCAGTTAAGTTTTATATTTTGAATTATCTGTATGAAAGGGCGATCGCTAGGAGTCATTACTAGCAACTGGGTGATGCCGTTATTTTTAACCCACTGTTGTAAAGCACATGCAAATTCATCACTAATTTCGTAAGTTACTTGCCAGCCAGATGAGCGTAGTTCTTCGGCAAAGTGACGCATTGCTGACCAAATTAGTACCAATTTTTGTCTGTGATAGGGTCGCATTTGGGCACAATTACGAGATTCAATCAGAATAACGGGAGTCTTTCGCTTTTCTCGTTCACATCTTGATAATGCTGTTTGCCCCGCCCAAAGTTGATCTCCTAATACCCAAATACCAGTAGTCATGTAAATTCAAATCCCAAAAAATAACTCAAAACTCTTATAAATACTGTGTGGTTTTGCTCCCAAGCCTCTAACTATATAATGAGTTATAAAAGTGTATTATCATCGCCTGGGTGAAAGTCTTTCCCTTGATGAAAACAGGCAGCCTATTTTAATGTCTAATGATTAGTTTGCAGTGGCTATTTATCTAACTGATGGCGTGGATAATGATAAAGTTCAGCATTACCAAAAATCCTTTGTTTCGTTCTGGTAAATTTACCCGCTATATCACGGAACCATAGCTACTTTAATCACTTTTCTCTCCCGCATTTCACAAAAGACTTGTTCTAATTCTTTTAAGGGACGGTGTTGGCTCAAAAGTAATTCAAAAGGAATTTTTTCACTAGCAATTAAAGCTAAAGCTTCCCGAACAAAATAAGGGGTATTATGAAATACTCCCTTCAAAGTTAATTCACTGTAGTGTAACTGCTCTGTATTGACTGTAATGCTTGTATCTCGAGGACAACCACCGAATAAATTTACGGTAGCACCAGGACGTGCAGATGCGATCGCGGTTTCCCAAACATTTGGTACCCCTGTAGCCTCAATTACTACATCTGCACCCAATCCACCCGTAAATTCTTTGAGTACTCCGGGAATATCGGTAACTTGACGGTAATTAAATATATGACTTGCTCCTAATTGTTTACCAATCGCTAATCTATTGTCATTACCACCAAATAGTATTAATTCTACGGGAAAATCACGGGCTAATTTGGCAACAAACATTAAACCGATTGCCCCATCTCCGAAAACTACTACTTTCTGGGTGAATCCTTCGCATTCATGATGATTTTTCACACCAGAACGAGCTACCCCATGCAATACACAAGCGAGAGGTTCTGTCATTGCTGCTAACTCGTCAGGTAGTTGTTCGGGAATCGCCAACATATTATGTTGAACGATCGCAGCGGGGATTTTCAAGTATTGGGCAAAAGTACCGTTATTCCAAGTTAAATGAGGACATAAAGAATATTCTTTACGTTGACAATAAAAGCACTTCATGCATGGAGTTGAATTATTACCCACCACGCGATCGCCAATTTGCCAGCCTGTAACA
>CBZS010000690.1 GCA_000613065.1 Richelia intracellularis
ACTCTAGTTAATCATGTGCCATTAGAAACCTATTTGCGGGGAGTTGTACCCTATGAAATTGGTACAAATGCACCCATGGCATCCTTGGAAGCCCAGGCCATTATTGCCCGGACTTATGCCCTAAAGAATTTACGTAGGTTTGAGGTGGATGGGTATCAATTATGTGCAAATACTTATTGTCAGGTTTACAACGGTTTAGATGGCACTTCCAGTAGTACGGATCAGGCGATCGCAGCTACTAGTGGAATGGTATTAACCTATGATAATCAGATAGTTGATGCCCTGTACTCTTCTACTACTGGGGGAGTAACAACATACTTTAGTGATGTGTGGAATGGAGAAAATCGTCCTTATTTAAAACCAGTAGTGGATTCTGCTAGTAATATTTGGGACTTATCAACCAATAGTCTAGCCTCAGAAGCCAATTTGCGTCGATTTATTGGTATAAAAGAAGGCTTTAATGAAAGTGAGTGGAATACCTTCCGGTGGCGCAGGGAAAGTAAATTAGAAGATATAACGAAGGGACTGCAGAAGTTTATGCAGGTGAAAAACAGTCCCTATGCCACATTTCAGAAACTACTAAGTATGCAAGTTGTAGAACGCAGCAAGGGAGGACGCATTCTCAAACTAGCTGTGAAAACGGATATAGGCACTTTTCATTTACATAAAGATGAGGTTCGTAGTGCCTTTTTTGCTCCTCGGAGTACCTTATTTTACCTAGAACCCCTGAACAAAGGTAAGCCTGGACTATGGGGATATGCTTTTGTTGGTGGAGGACTAGGACATGGGGTTGGATTAAGTCAAACTGGAGCTCAGAACTTAGCCAAGCTAGGATGGACTAGCGATCGCATTCTCCAATTTTATTATCCCGGTACTCAGCTCCAATTATTAAGTCAAATCAAGTAAGCGTAAAGTTAAATTAAGGCAGGTAACGAGAATTAATGTACCTACCTTAAACTTGATCTTAAGGATATATATTTTGTTGCTAAATTAGGCGTTGCTGAATCAGGGGATGATTTCACTAGATTTTCAACTATTTCTCAATGGTTTCAAACGCTAATTGATTCCGCACTTATGCAACGCCCTAAATTAGATTCGTTTTGGCAAATCGGGCAGTTAAGAACAGAAGATGTTGATTTTAGTCTGTCTTGCTAACTGCTTGACCAATGCACCGAATTCTAAAGTCTTGGTAAATTTAAACCAAGATTTTAGTATTCGGTGCTAGGATTTATTAGTAGAGGTCTTCTTCTTTGTGAGTTTCGATGGTGCAATCAGAAGTAGGATAAGCAACACAGGTTAATACGTACCCAGCTTCAATTTGGTCATCATCTAGGAAAGACTGATCGGACTGGTCAATGCTTCCATCTTCAATTTTACCAGCACAGGTGGAGCAAGCACCTGCACGACAGGAGTAAGGTAGATCCAAACCAGCTTCTTCTGCTGCATCTAGGATATATACATCATCAGGACAGTCGATAGTTTCGTTTAAATTTGCAGATTTGCTGGTGAGTGTTACTTTGTAAGTCGCCATTATTTAGTCCTCTCTTTGCCCAACGGCAGTATCAGATATCTTAACCTTAAAAGCAATCATGACGGCGGATCTAAAATTTGATTAGCCGTTGATTAAAATTTACTTCAATTCTGATACTACGAGAAAAATAGCAAGATGCAACTAGAAAATCCCTCTGATTTGTCATGGATTAGTAATGAAATTTAGTTCCCGAATATAGATAAGTTTGTCTTATGATGCAAGGCTGCAAATCTTTTTTGATATCAGAAAAGATTATAGTTATCTTCGGAAAAACCTATTTGAACAATCAATCATGAAATGAGGAGAAAGGCTAAAGGGAGTAAAACAGTGAGGGGAGTTAATTCATATGTATACCTCTACAACACCAGTTATCAACTCAAAAATTAGAGTAGGTTTAGTAGGAATTGGTTATGTGGCAAGAACTAGGGCAAAGGCATTGCAAAGTGATAAGCTAGCAAGGATGGCTCAAATTGTTGTGGTGTGGGGTCATTCTCCAGAAGAGACTACTACCTTTGCCCAAGAATTTAATTGTACTGCGATCGCAGATTGGCAAGAATTAGTTGGGAGGGAAGATATTGATTTAGTGATTATTGCTACCATTAATCGAGACCATGGTGTGATAGCGAAGGCAGCCTTAGTTCAGTATAAACACGTGATAGTTGAGTATCCCTTAGCACTAAATGTATCAGAAGCAGAAGAAATCATTCACCTTGCCCAAGCCCAAAATAAATTACTCCATGTGGAGCACATTGAAATATTAGGAGGAGTGCATCAAGTTTTAAAACAATATTTACCGGATATTGGTCGGCCATTTCATACCCACTACAGTACCATCAAACCGGAGTTACCAGCACCCCAGAAATGGAGTTACCATCATAAAATGTTTGGTTTCCCTTTGATGGCTGCTCTTTCCCGTGTCCACCGTTTGGTAGATTTATTTGGTCGGGTTTTGACAGTTAATTGTCATCAGCAATACTGGCAGGCAGATAAAGAGACAGAATATTTCCAAGGCTGTATATGTGTGGCTCAATTAGAGTTTGTCAATGGATTATTAGGACAAATCACCTATGGTAAAGGGGAAACCCTTTGGCAAGCTGAACGCAGATTTACAGTTCATGGTGAAAATGGAGGGATAATTATTGATAAGGAGAAAGGAGTGATGATCAACCCTAGGGAAGCCATAAATTTTGATATACCCAGTCGTCGGGGTTTATTTGCCAAGGATACGACTATGGTTTTAGAGTATCTAATGTATAAGATACCCTTATATATTACCCCTGAGAAAAGTTTGTACACCTTGAAAGTTGCTGATGCTGCCAGACGTTCGGCACAGACTGGATTGAGGGTAGTGGTGGATTAACAAAATACCGGTCTGCACAGATAGTTTACCGCAGTGATTGTCAGTTGACATAAAACGCACTACCATCAATCTCGTTACGTTTAATTTTTGTATTCCGAACAATGATATCAGCTAGGGTCGTATTTCCGATATCATCTAGCTGTTCATCGGAAAATAGATGATTTTGAGACCAAAAGCCATCGCCATCTCGCAGACGTATAAACTGGTTCTTGATAATGGCACTAAATGTTTATCACACTAAACCAGCATTTACATGATCTTCCACCAGTCCACCGACCGATAAATCGATATCATTGGTTGATTCGTAAACCCTTGTAAGCTTCGCATTTATACTTGACTTGGAACTAATATAGTTGAACAGATTTTTGTTTGTAAGACCCAAAGGAGTAGCTATTCGTACCCTATTGTAATTAGGTAACCCATGATCTCATCCTCTTTGAATATTTAGAGAAGGTAAATCTAAAGGGTGCGACTCTTTTGGTAGTACGGAGTATAATATAAGAATAATAAATGACAAGTCAACCAGAGTAGTATTGACAGCCAAAAATGTACTTGATGGAATTGGCTTGTAAAAAGTGAAAAAAGAGGAACAGTTCCACACCGTATGCAAGGATCTACATAAAATCAAGGTATGTTTTCATCACAAGCATGAGAACTATTTGAACAGATAGTTAGTTGGTTAGACTCAGACAGCATTTCCCGGATTTCTCACCAAGATTGAAAAAAGAGGGGTCTAAAACTGCCAAAATGTATGTATCTTGCAAAATAATCTCAGCAGTTTAGGTTATTTTTGAAAAAGAAATTACCAGCTAAAGCCGTTGAATCAAGATATCCCATTTGGGCAACAGTGGATTTCGCTGTAATCTAGACTCCACTTGTTTCATAGCTTTCTTTGTTAGAGAAATCCCTTTTTGGTAAACAGTTTTACTTAAACTCAAGATAGGATATAAGCCTTTCCAAGTCATACTCGAAGACCAGGAAAGCATGACTTCAACATCAACAAGCTTCGCCCCCCCCCCCATTCCAATGCTGGTCAAGAATACCCCAACAAACCTCTATGGGATTGTATTTACTATGATAAGGAGCATAGTAAAGCAATTGAATTGGTATATTTAGCAGATCAACAAACTCAACCATCCTTTTTTTTATTGAGTTCTTACTCCACTACTTTCCGCACCATTATCAACTTTAATTTGTATCAGTTCGTTATCCTGCTTTTGTTCTGGTGTCATTATCTTCCACCATTGAATTAGAGTATCAACAATAAAATCCCTGGTTTTATAAGAAGAACTACCAAAGTTAATATACAATAATTGCCCACTATCTTCATCAATAATCCCACAGGGAGTATATTTTTCTGTGCATCCCATATCATGATCCTCAGCTTGATTGTCTCCTCTGGTTTTTCCACCACGAGAATAACCGCCGATATTAACGGTACCTTTGCAATCCATGCTTAGTGCTTTGACTTTGAGGCTTGTTTGTTGATTGCGGCTGAAATTCTTTGATGTTGTTGAAGATATCATCCGTTTGTGGAATTTGTTTTGAGGTTTGGCTTTTACTACTTTAGGAAGACCATAGCCCATTCGATTCAATATTTGTGCCATTGTACTGGGGCAAGGCAATTGCTCCTGGCTAAATCCCTGTTATTTGAGTTTTTCTAGTGCGGATATTGCTGTTAACCGGGTATAGGCTAAGGAAGTTTTAAATGTTGGGTCTTGTTGAGAATCAGATTCTACAATTTGTCCCAGGGATAATGCCACAAGAGAAGAGGTTTTTTCTCCTGGCAACTCTTTGCTGTGCTAAAGGCTGATTCTAATCCCACACAGATTATCCCTGTTCTTTTTTCCCCTAACCCTAACTCTATATTTTCTCTACCCCAACCGAATACTGTTTCTACTAACCTTGCTTTACCTTGGCAATATTTCAACGTCATCTGAGCTTGAAAGCCCCGACGTTCTACTCCATTCATTTTCGATGCTGCCAACCGCAAGTCTTCTATTTATTTATGATCTTGTTAATGATTTGGGTTCCTCTGCTGGGTCTAGCATACTCCAAAAGACTTGCCCCTGTTTTTTTACTCATCAACATTACATCTTACTTTCATTGGTAAATTCTTTCTTATAAATCACCTTAAAGGATGACCCCAAATAAAAATCATTCTATAGCGGAACAGTTTGTATTTGGACAGGTAAAGTCATGTCCAGTTGTAGTCAATTTAAAGGGAGAGCCTGTAACATCGGATGCAGGGTTAACATTAATTGCGGAACTAGACAGAAAAAGAGAAATAACATCGCTATTTGCAAGATGTTTTAAAGATTACCGAGACCCCAATAAAGTTTTATATCCAGTTCATAACTTAAGTGCACAAAGAATATATATATGGCTTAGTCATGGGGTATGAAGACATAAATGACCATGAAATTCTACGTCACGCTCCAATATTCCCACTTGCGGTAGGAAAGGTTATTAACTCAGAACAAGAATTAACGACTTTGGCCGGGAAAAGCACCTTAAATCGTCTCGAACATTGTCCAGAAGACGTATCTTCAAGAGAAAATAGTCGGTATCATCGTATTGACTATGATGCTAAGGCGATAGAAACACTTTTAGTTGAGCTATTTTTAGAATATTATCATCAGCCACAGCGACAGATAATAATAGATTTAGATGTGACGGATCATTTATACCATCTTAAGATGAAGCTGCATAGAAAAGAGCTTCTAAAATAAAGTTGTAAGAGGAGATTAATATTACCTGCTCAAATATAAGTTGCTCGAACAATTGTTGTATGGGCTCACGTAAATCTTGCAAAGACGAGAAAAGTTCGTTTTTGAGAGGTTTTTTGAGAAAGTGCCAAAGCCTTTTGATTGGATTAAGTTGAGGGCAATGAGGTGGTTGAAGCAGGGGAATAATATTTTCTGGCCAATTAATCCCACAACTTGTATGAGCAGGAGCTTGGTCAATTTGTAAAATTGCATAATCTTCACCTAACTGCTGAGATAGCTAATCTAAAAACTGTTGAAAACAGTCACCGTTGAGTTTGGAGTACTCCTGTTGGAAATGTTTTCCTGTTAATGGTTCAATTGCACCATAAATCCAAAAATTTTCCCTTTCCCATTTAACGTCAACAGTTGGCTTTACTCCAGAAGCAGTAATCACTTTTCCTGTGAGGGTTTTCAATCCAACCCTAGTTTCATCCTGACACAAATAATGAACGCAATTCCCCTGTGCTAGATGTTTTTCTAGACAATTGAGAATGATACTGAGTTTTTTTTTTTACTCAGATACCAGCTTTTCATCCTGTTTGTAGCTTTGAGGACGTGGTACTTTTAGTTTTGCTCCCAATCCATATCGAACCAATGCATAAACCGTTCCATATTCAATATCAAGTCCATAGTCTTTTTTCAACCATTCTACTATCCCACCATAGCTACTAAACCCTTTTCCTGTTTTTAACTCCTGTATGAGTGCTGCGTTCGCATCATCATTGATTTTTCGTTATTGATTTTTCGTTTTGCTCCTGCCGCTTTCTTGATTTCTAATAAGCCAGACAGA
>CBZS010000691.1 GCA_000613065.1 Richelia intracellularis
GGACCATTATCAACTTTAATTTGTATTAGTTCGTTATCCTGCTTTTGTTCTGGTGTCATTGTCTTCCACCATTGAATTAGAGTATCAACAATAAAATCCCTGGTTTTATAAGAAGACCTACCAAAGTTAATATAGAATAATTGCCCACTATCTTCATCAAGAATCCCACAGGGAGTATATTTTTCTGTGCATCCCATATCATGATCCTGAGCTTGATGTCTCCTCTGGTTTTTCCACCACGAGAATAACCCCCGATATTAACGGTAGCTTTGCAATCCATGCTTAGTCATTGCAATCCATGCTTAGTCCTTTGACTTTGAGGCTTGTTTGTTGATTCCGGCTCAAATTCTTTGATGTTGTTGAAGATATTATCCGTTTGTGCAATTTTTTTTGAGGTTTGGCTTTTACTACTTTACGAAGATCATAGCCCATTCGATTCAATACTTGTGCCATTGTACTGGCGCAAGGCAATTGCTCCTGGGTAAATCCCTGTTCTTTGAGTTTTTCTAGTGCGGATGTTGCTGTTAACCGGGTATAGCCTAAGGAAGTTTTAAATGTTGGGTCTTGTTGAGAATCAGATTCTGCAATTTATCCCAGGGATAATGCCACAAGAGAAGAGGTTGTTTCTCCTGGCAACGCTTTGCTGTGCTAAAGGCTGATTGTAATCCCACACAGATTATCCCTGTTCTTTTTTCCGCTAACCCTAACTCTATATTTTCTCTAGCCCAACCGAATACTGTTTGTGCTAACCTTGCTCTACCTTGGCAATATTTCAACGTCCTTGCCAATATTGCAACGTCATCTGAGCTTGAAAGCCCCAACGTTCTACTCCATTCATTTTCGATGCTGCCAACAGCAAGTCTTCTATTTGTGATATTGTTAATGACTTGGGTTTCTGTGCTGGGTCTAGCATACTCAAAAATACTTGCCCCTGTTTTTTTACTTATCAAGATTACATCTTACTTTCATTGGTAAATTCTTTCTTATAAATCACATTAACAATGCCAAATACCTCAAATATGACGATTACTTAAAAGCTGGATTCCCCATCGCCACGGGGGTGATTGAGGGTGCTTGTCGCCACCTGATTAAAGACAGGATGAATATCACTGGTGCTAGATGGACCATGAGGGGTGCTGAGGCTGTTTTACCCCTGGTTTCTGTGTACATCAGTGGCGATTGGGATGAGTCTTGGCAGCTTGATCTACAACAAGAACATAAACGCAATCACCTGGCTTTGTACTCTAGTGGTATTCCTTTGAGCAAGCAAGTTCTCAAAGCTCGTTGTTCTACTACCCCTCCACCTCTTCCAATACCTGTCTAAGTTATACTCCCCGTCTTACTAAAAGAGTCGCACTCAAACTATATGATGCAGGATTAACAGAAATTTTTATCCGAGTCGCACTATCAGCAGCAGATAGATTTGGAGTGAAAATGGACAGCTTCCACTTGGATTCAATTTCATTTCATGTACATGGGGATTATGGAACTGGTACTGATGATGAAGCATCAGCAAAATCAGGATTCATTACAATTACATATGGTTATTGGGCGTTGCATAAGTGCGGGATGAATTAGCGTTTAAAACCATTGATAAATCGTTGAAAATTTAGTGAAATCATCCCCTGATTCAGCAAAGCCGGTTATTATAGAGACCACAGACCAGATTTGAAACAATTTATCCTTGACTTGATCTGCAGTGGTGATGGAGATATTCCTTTATCTTTAAGAGTTGCAGATGGTAATGAAGTCAATTCTGCCATGTTTGAAACACTTATGGCAGATTCCTACAAACAATGGCAAATTGATGCTTTATTTGTTGCGGATGCAGCCGTTTACACTGAAGACAATTTGCAGATGATAGTCTCATTCAGATGGGTATCTCGAGTTATTGCAAGCCTAACTGCCGCAAAATAACTATTAGAAAAGAACAGTATTGATACATTTGTACCAAGTGAAATTCCAGGATATCGTATTGCCCCCTGTTGTAATGATTCTGGTGGTGTACGACAACGGTGGCTAGTGATAGAAAGTGAACCCCCTAAAGAATCTGACTTAAAACAACTGGAAAAACAAACGTCTGACCAAAAAATATACCCAGGCACAATTCCAACTACGAAAATTGTGTCAACAGGAATTTGCATGTGGCGAAGATGCATTCAACCCAGCCAAATTACTTGAGACTCAGTTGCCATTTCATCAACTTGCAAATATTGAAGTTATTTTATATGGGCAACACCAGGGACGTGTTAGACCTCGCAAGAATTCTCAACCTACCCTAATTTGCCATATTCAAGCCGAATTTGTACGCAAAGAAACTCCAATTACCATTGCCAAAGAACAGGCTGGCAGTTTTATTCTTGCCACCAATGTTGTTGATGCCGACAAACTTAGTAACGAAGAGCTTTTACGTGAATATAAGCCACAATAATCTACAAAACCTGGTTTTCGGTTTCTCAAAGGCCCATGCTTTTTTACTTCCACTGTGTTTCTAAATTCAAGGAAAAGAGTGGCGGGTTTGGCAATGGTTATGGGTTTTTATTTGCTAGTTTTCAGCCTAGGTCACAGGGCATTACGCCAATATCTAAAACGAGGATCCCAAACAATTCAAAATCAGTTAGGTAAACCAATTGCCACTCCTACTTTAGGTTGGGTGTTTCAATGTTTCATGTCAATTGATTTATTAACCTTCGCTTGTTTGAAACAGATTTCCAACCTCAGTGAACAGCGGTGCTGGATTCTACTGTTTTTTGGTGCACCCTGTCCTAAATATTATCTTCTTTGCTAACTAACCTGCAGAATGTGGGTGAGAGAAAAATATCTTCTTAATTAAGAGAAAGTATTAATATCTTTTATCGGCGTAGTTATACTGTAATTACACATCTTCATCTTTGTATAATTTGCTATAAAAATATATGATTTAAGGCGTTGCTGAATCAGGGGATGATTTCACTAAACTTTCAAAGATTTATCAATGGTTTCAAACCCTAATTCATCCCCTGATTCAGCAACGCCTTAAAATCAATGAATGAGTATACTTGCCCAATATGTAGTAATATACTGACGTTCCATGTCTATTACTTAGGAATGAAAA
>CBZS010000692.1 GCA_000613065.1 Richelia intracellularis
CTCTTCATAAATCCTATTATTTTGTCAATCTATCCAATGAGCAAGCCCTTGTAACTGGTTCACATAATGAGGATAGAATGAACCTTTTTTCGGGATTATATGAGTAATAATACTAATATTTCAGCTATGGGGTATGACCCCCTAGTATTTATTTTATAGTTTAGCTAGTACAGCACGACGTAAATAAAGCAAACATAAATTTGAGATAAAAAGTTTATATTTCATCAAGGTTTTACATCTTACGGTTTGCTTCATTTACTACCCTTGAAAAGGCTAGGATACCCTCTGAATAATAATAGTAAAGATAGTGGGTTTGTTTATTTCCACCAAGCTGCATTATTACCTCATCACATAAGTGATGCAGAAAAATATTCCGGTTCTGTTTTAGATGAATTTTGCGATGAAACAGAGAACAGGGTGTTGTGGAAGCAAACTTGTAGTCTTTGGCAGATTGTACATTCTCATTAGTAGCTAGAAATCTCATAGCTGATTTTTGCCCTTTTTCCCCTAATTGATAAAAAACTTTGTATTCTGAGATTAATAGGTCTTAATAAAGTGATGACGTGAAAAACCGGTGCAAGAAGATCTGCGGTTAATTATTGATTTAGTTCTAGTGCTGACTGTAGCTGCCAGTGGCGGACTTTTCGCAGCACTATTAAAGCAACCGGTGATTTTGGGATATCTCATCGGTGGTATGGTTGTTGGACCAGCGGGGCTGGGATTGATTAAAGAGTTGGTACAGGTAGAGACCTTAGCACAGTTTGGAGTTGCCTTTTTGCTGTTTGCTCTGGGGGTTGAGTTTTCTTTTGCTGAGCTGAAAAAAGTCCAAAAAATTAGTTTGGGTGGTGGTGGCTTGCAAATTCTCCTTACCATTTTGGTAACTACTCTAGTGTCTTTGGGTGTGGGTTGGGTTACTTCTCCAGCACAAGGGGTATTTTTAGGAGCAATTTTGTCTTTGTCATCTACAGCCGTTGTTCTCAAGTGCTTGATGGAACGCAATGAGACAGAAACAGCCCATGGACAAGTTTTGTTAGGGATTTTGGTAGTCCAGGATTTGGCATTAGGCTTGATGTTGGCGGTATTACCTGCTTTAGACCGACCAGCTGAATCCATTGGTATAGCCGTATTATTGGCATTGGTATCCATTGGTTTATTTGCTGCTGGTGCCCTGGTGGCTGGGATTTGGGTAATTCCTCCCCTATTAAGGTTGCTGGCTCGTACAGAAAGCCGAGAGTTATTTCTATTGGGAGTAGTGGCGTTATGTTTGGGGATTGCCCTGCTCACAGAATATTTAGGGCTATCCATTGAAATGGGTGCTTTTGTGGCTGGTTTGATGATTTCTGAGGTGGAGTATGCGGATCAGACTTTAACCTATGTTGAACCTCTACGAGACATATTTGCCAGTTTATTCTTTGCAGCCATTGGGATGCTAATCGATCCAGTTTTTCTTTGGCATAATCTAGAGTTAATTTTGGGATTGGTAGCTTTGGTGGTTGTGGGTAAGTTTTTGATTATTACCCCCCTAGTAAAATTATTCCGCTATCCGTGGAAAACAGCCTTAATTGCTGGATTAGGACTAGCACAAATTGGTGAATTTTCCTTTGTGCTGGCAAGTGAAGGCCGGGTGTTGGGCTTAGTTTCTCAACGAGTATATTTATTAATATTAGGTACAACAGCAGTAACATTAGTTATCACACCCTTCGTTTTACGTTTAGTACCATTTATTTTTAATTTTTTGGAATCCATGCCTTGGCTTAAACCCTATTTGAATGGGGAAGGCACACCTTTAGAAACATCGGCAGAATTACCTTTTAAGGATCATGTAGTCGTATGTGGCTATGGAAGAGTGGGTAAAAATTTAGTGAAACTGCTCCAGCAGCATAACTTACCAGTAGTAGTAATCGATCAATCAGAAAGCCGAATTCAGCAGTTAAGGGAAGCAGGGGTTCCCTATGTATATGGTAATTGTGTTAGTTTTCACGTATTGGAAACCGCCGCAGTTAACCATGCGAGGGGAGTAGCGATCGCTCTTCCCGATCCCATGAGCATCCGCCTGTGTCTAAAGCGGGGTTTAGAATTATCTCCTGATATCAGTATAGTTGTCCGTGCTAACCATAATAAAAATATTGAGGTACTGTATCAATTGGGTGCAAGGGAAGTAGTACAGCCAGAATTTGAAGCTAGTTTGGAAATGGCTACTTATATCCTCACTGATGCGGGATTTTCGCCCATGGTGGTGCAAAGGGAAATGCAACAAATCCGCAATCGCCATTATTTAGATTTACGACCAGAACAATCTTCGTCCCAATTATCTCGGGTACTGCGTCAAACTACTCAAGAAATGAATAGTCGCTGGTATTCTTTACCAGAAGATTCTCCCTTGATTGGCATGACCTTAGAACAAGCAGATATGCGCTACTTAACAGGGGTGAGTTTGATGGCTCTTCGCCGTGCTGACGGGAAAAAGATAGATTATCCCCATGCTTCCACTAAATTGGCAGCAGGCGATCGCTTATTAGTTGTGGGATCGAGTCAAGAGCTTTCAGCTTTAGCAGAATTTGCCCAAGGACAAGCAGCAATGCCCACAGGAAACAGTGCCTGTCAATGGTTGACAATCGACCATGATTGTAAGTTTTTAGGTAAAGCTTTAGAAGATTTAAATTTGACCCAAGAATATGGGGTGAGGGTACAAGCTATTCGACGGGATGGAAAGTTTATCGGTCTACCAGAGCGCCACACTAATCTACAAGCTCACGATCAGTTACTATTATGCGGCAGCTTATCTGCCCTGAGTCAAGTAGAAACATCCCTGGATGGTTTCTATCTACAACTATCTGTTCCAGTTATTCAAGCTGCTGAAGCCCAAGCTCTGAAAGAGTATCTACCGACTGATGATTTACGAAAATCTTTAGGAGAGTAGGGAAGAGGAGAGGGAGAGAAGGAAGAATTAAATACTCTCAACTATTAACTCCCCATTCTCTATCCTTGATGTTTCATATAAGCGAGGGCTTGTCTCCAAATCGTAGTTTTCTGGCCATTGCTGTCTGCCAATAAAATACAGTGGGGATCTTGCCAAACCATGGTTCCAGTTAAAACATCCCCCGTGACTAGCTTGATTTCCACACCATTTTTATCTTTAATCAGATTTTGTACCTGGCGAATACTCGGTAGTGAGGTATCAAATTCAATAGTAGACATTTTTGATAATAGTATATAAGTATTATTTACTCTGTTGTTGGTTTGGGACTTGAATAAATCCGCGACTTCTTCAACAAGTCAGGGATATAAATACTAACAATCAACAACTCCTAATCCTTGATAATTCATCCTTGGGAAAATGGCAATCGAATTTACTAAGTATCACGGTCTGGGTAATGATTTTATCCTGATTGATAATCGCTCCAGTGTAACTCCTATAATCAACCCAGCTCAAGCAATTGAAATATGCAATCGCCATTTTGGTATTGGTGGTGATGGTGTAATTTTTGCCCTACCTGGGGAAAATGGTAGTGATTACACTATGCGTATTTTTAATTCCGATGGTTCAGAACCAGAAATGTGCGGTAATGGTATTCGCTGTTTGGCAAGGTTTATTGCCGATTTAGAGGGTGAATCTCGCAATCAAGATCAATATCGCATCCATACCCTCGCTGGAGTTATCACACCGCAACTCGTGCCTGATGGGCAAGTTAAGGTAGACATGGGTTTACCACGGCTACTGGCTGGAGAAATTCCCACTACTTTATCTTCTGCTGATGAGAACGTAATTAATCAACCATTACAGGTAGGGGAAAAATCCTGGAATATTACCTGTGTCAGCATGGGCAACCCCCACTGTATTACCTTTGTGGATGATGTCGAGGCAATTCCCTTAGAATCCATTGGTCCTCAATTTGAACATAACCTTGCCTTTCCCCAAAGAATTAACACCGAATTTATTCAAGTTGTCAGTAGGGATTACTTAAAGATGCGGGTATGGGAACGGGGAGTAGGGATTACCTTAGCCTGTGGTACTGGTGCTTGTGCTTCCTTAGTTGCTGGCGTACTCAATGATAAATGCGATCGCGCAGCCACCGTCGAGCTTCCTGGCGGTAATTTACATATTGAATGGTCAGAAGTTGATGGGCAAGTTTATATGACTGGCCCTGCAACCCTAGCTTTTACTGGAAAGTTGCCCTAATTTGGGGGTAGAAAGCTATTTGATATCTTTGTAGGGTTTGATTGTTGGGCGATAAAGTAAAACAATTACTTATTGCCTATTCTTCATTCCCTTACACATAGTTGCTATATGTCGGCATTCCCTACTTAATTATCGTTTCACACACCATACCTATATTTTTATATTTTTGTTATAGTTATTTACATAAAGCAATAAAAGTTAAACAAAAAAGAATAACACTTATGTTTGGTATCTTAATTGCATTGTTTGTTATGGGTTGGGTAGCTGCTGCACTGATTGGGACTCAAGCTTACTTTCTGGGAGAACAGAGAAAGCCAATACACGAACGTAACTGGGCTTCTAACTCTTTTGACCAACTAGCGCAATCAATTACAGGAAAAGAAACAGACTATAGCGATCGCGAGCCTGCGTATAGAATGGATGCTTATGCTAGCAATGCTATTTCCAGCTAACAAGACAAGTTTTGACAAAGGACACGTTTTTAGCTCCCAGTACCTAGAGGACTGGGGGTTTTTTCTTGCAAAATCTGTTGTACTTTCTGAATATTCTGTTTCACAGCTTGGGCTGAGGCGTTTAGTTCAGCTAATTTTACTTCGTTGAGGGACAGTTCTATTAAATTTTCGGCGTTGCTGAATATTCCACTCCAGCACATCCTAAATGGCAAGGTACTCCAATAAAAATATCTTTTGGGTGCGACTCTTTTAGTAAGACGGCGAGTGGAACTTAGACAGGTATTGGAAGAGGTGGAGGGGTAATAGAACAACGAGCTTTGAGAACTTGCTTGAGCAAAGGAATACCACTAGAGTACAAAGCCAGGTGATTGGGTTTATGTTCTTGTTGTAGATGAAACTGCCAATATTCATCCCAATCGCCACTGATGTATAAACAACCCAAGGGTAAAACAGCCTCAGCACCCCTCATGGTCCATCTAGCCCCAGTGATATCTATCCTGTCTTTAATCCGGTGGCGACAAGCACCCTCAATCACCCCCGTGGCGATGGGGAATCCAGCTTTTAAGTAATCGTCATATTTGAGGTATTTGGGATTGTTAAGTAAATATCTAGCACAGGTATCCACAGGTTTACGTTCTTGGGGGGTGAGTTTGGGTAAAGTCGCACTCCGGCGCATACCTGGGGCAACTGAACTTGATTTACGTTCAAGGATAAGCTGTAAACGTTTGCTCTCCCAAGCTTCTGCCTGTGTTTAAGTCTGAGAATAAAACACAAATGCAGCTTTCCACAAATACTCAATCACATGGATAATATCCCTGTCTTACTCCATGAGAGAGAATATTGCTGTGCTGGTAGATTAAACTCCCCATCCAAAGGAAATAGCGTATTTATCTTTCTTCCTCCATAACCGATTCTATTGGGGATTACTGTGCCTAATAATGTGGTCAATTTCCGCGACAATTTTTTCTTGTGTGTTCTGTTTACTGAGTTTGTGCCTGCACACTCTCCCTCTATTTCATCTTGAGTGGGTTTATCAAAATATCTTTGTTTGTAACAACCGTCTCAATAGTTCGTATCCATTCTCAAGTAACTTACTCTCTATCTGGGAGTGTTCTAACCCACAAATGCTGTCTGAGTCTAAGCAACGAACTATCTGTTCAAATAGTTCTCGTGCTTGTGACCAAAACATACCTTGATTTGGTGTAGATGCTTGCATAGGGTGTGGAACTATTCCTGTTTTTTCACTTTTTACAAGCCAATTCCATCAAGTAAATTTTTGGCTGTCAATATTACTGTGGTTGACTTGTCATTTATTATTCTTATATCATACTCCCTACTACCAAAAGAGTCCCACCCTAATCATTAGTACCGATAATCTGACGATGGTGAAGTTCAATTCCCCTAGCTTCCATCAAATCTAATGCTAGTCCTTGGAGCATTCCTGGAAGAATGTCTAACAGGACAACATCTGCCAGATTTTTAGCTATGCGTTGATCCAGGGTCCTACCTACTCTAGCAGGACCAACAAGAGTCACGCAGGACGAATGACACAGACTTGGGGAAGCAGGGGAAGTATACAGAATTGATTACTTGAACTCTTCAATTTGATCTAAACGCAACCAAATATTTGGCGTTGGCACTTTCCCAAACTTAACGAGGGCGTAATCATTTTTGATATCCATCACTTCTCCTTTGCTATCAAATAAATAGGAAGGCAAACGAGAATCACTGGCTTGTGCTTCGAGGCTATTTTCTAGTTTTTCGCGGATAGCACGGACCATAGTTCCTTTCTTGAAAGCCATGATTTTTCCTTTTATGTTTCAAAACAGGTTTCATAAAGGATCTTAGCTTGGACTAAAGGCAGTAATTGACGGAATTTTGAATTTTGGATGAGGTTATTAAATATTTTCGTTCCCTCTCTCACTCCTACCCTTCGGGAACCCGCTCTTTGAGCGTCTACACTCCTTCTCTATTCCCTTAAGTCTGACATTGCTGACAAAAATGGCTAGAACGTCCGCCTAGTTTTATACGCTGAATAGGTTGACTACAGACTTTACATGGTTCTCCGGTGCGGTTATAAACCCAAGCTACACCGCCATAATTGCCATTAACGCCTTTAACATTGAGAAAATTGCTAAAAGTAGTCCCACCAGCTTCAATACTGCTTGCTAAGACCTTAATTATAGCTTGATGCAAGTCGGCAATTTGTGATCGCTGTAAATGTATACATTGTGTATCTGGTCGGATTTTACTGAGAAATAGGGCTTCATCGGCATAAATATTACCTAATCCTGCCACTACAGATTGATCTAATAGGGCATTTTTTATGGGACGACGACGATTGTGTAGTTTATTTGCCAAATACTCAACTGTAAATTCATCGCTGAAGGGATCAGCTGCTAATTTGGCTAAACCAGTAATAACGCTTTCTATTTGTACCTGGGGATTAACTAACCACATTTGCCCAAAGGTACGCTGATCTACAAATCTTAATTCGCGATGGCCCTGAAAAAACAATCTGACCCTAGTATGCTTATGTAATGGCTCATCTTGATGCAACCATAATAATTGCCCTGTCATTCGCAGATGTACTCCCCACCAGCCAGGAGAAGGAGAAAGTTGGGCAATCAGATATTTTCCACGACGATGCCAAAGAGCGATCGCATTTCCCTTGATTTTTTGCAAAAATTCTCTAGTAGATGCAGGTTGAGCTATTGTGCGCTCTAGCAGCACCTCTCCGCCGATAATTGCTTGGTTTAGGGTTAAGCTATTCAACCCCCGACGCACCGTTTCTACTTCTGGCAGTTCAGGCATTTTAATCTGATGTGGTGATTAAAGCATCAAGAAAAACTAGTTTATCCTTTGCAGGGATTTTTTCCAATCAGAAGACGATGGAAAACTCATGACTAAGAAACGCTGAATTCGCAAAATATAAGGCAAAACTCATCTCTTCCTTATTTTTTTAGTTCCCCATCGCCCATGCAAATAAATGCCTAATGGCTCATCCAAATAATTTTATTTTTTAGCTTTTGCCTTTGGTGCTTCTACTTCTACCAGTTCGCTTTCAGCAAAGTTATTGGTATTTACACCACTAGCACTACCACTAAAACCGCTGTAATTTACCTTATCAAAACGGACAATTACGGAATATTTAATCCCAGATTTGTCAATGGAAGCAACTGTGCCAATGTCGTTGTACCAGTAGGATTCTTTACGGAGAATACGCACTTTAGAACCACGTTGAAGCATGATTTTTTCCTTTTGAGTTATGAATTGCCAGAAAATAGGGCTATATTCTCTAACTCTACAACCTGAAAGTCTTTCCTAGAGGCTTTGTTAAGTTATTTATCTGATTACCTCCAGTTCTCTGTAGCTATTTTTTCTTCTACATTTAGGGAATTCCTAAAACAAAAATACATGGTAAGGGAAGGTACTAGTTTTAATTTCTAGAGCCTTTAGGCAAAGACATACCTCGAAACTTTTATATACCTTTAGACGTATTGACAAAAAATGTTTGAAAAGTAAAGAACCGGAAGTATCGGTGTTTTCTATAATAAATTACATAGGATGCAGTTGAAAATATTTTGTATTACACACGTGTAGAAAGAAAGACAATGATATCTGTAAACTCAACATATAACCCTAGCATTTCTGTCCCAGATACTTGCCAGGAGAAATTACGATCTTTTTTGGGAGAACATAGAAACGAGCTCACAAAGTAGTTCTTTATACGCAGAGTTTGTAGAATATTTGCAACATTTAGGCGAATCAAAAGAACAAGCCCAAGCTTTATTGGAACTTGTCGCTAGAGAAGCCATTAGTTTGACATACCGACGATTAATTTGTCAGTCGCATGTTGATGCTGTTCATACTAACAACCATGAGAAATTCGTTGAGTGTTCAGAAATCACGGAGTTACAGCCAAAAGTTTGTAATGACAATCAAATACCGCCTCCACAACGGGTGGAAATTTTAAGTCAAATAGGACAAACACTACGGCAGGCAAGGGAAGCTCAAAATATTTCTCTTATAGAACTTTGTAGTTGTACCTATGTGCTCATATCCCATATAGAATCGATTGAGCAAGGAAAACCCGAATTATTGCCAGATGATGTATTTGTTCATAGTTTCATCAAAATGCTGGGAAATGCTTTAGGACTTGATGGTGAAAGTTTAGCTGCTCTAGTACCTACTACTCAAAAGCCACAATCCTTTGTGAACACTAGAAAAGAAGTGACCAAATCACAATGCAAACAATCAAAATTGCAATTTAGTCCTATACATCTATATATAATTTATATATAGGTTATGCAACTCTGGTTGCCTCTGCTGTCAGTGGTTTATCCTTCGTGAATGGAGAATCGGTTCCTTATCCTAGTGAAACTAATGGCGATTCACCGAAGGACATACTTAACGATAACGATCGCCTATTACAATCATCCACCCTATTTTTATCAGAATCATCCCGAAATCATCGGGGAACTGCGAAATCAGGAATACAGTCCAATGGTGATGTAGGTGTAAGTATGGGAGTTGATATTGCACCACCAGAAAGGCTGCAATAACTTCAGTTAGCCTTCAATGATTTTTGGTTAACTTTTAGGGTCGTCAACCAAAATAAAAATATCATGGTTGTTGGTGATTCTCTTTACCACTTGATCTGAAGAAGCCCATCATACATCCCCATGGCTATTGGAAGTACTAAATTTTGGGAACGTTAGTATTTTGCCCCCTGTTTTCGCCTTAACTTTAAATATGGCCTGAAAACATCCTTGACAAGTTGCCGATGTTTGAGTAGCATTGCTGTCGCAAACATAAAAATTTATTTGCACCAATCACTATGTTTTGGATAATACAAATAAACTACCCTCGTTCCCTCTCCCAACCCGCAAGTCTTCATCCAGATAGGTAATATCTAACCATCCTTTTTGTTCATTGCTGTTAATGGATAAATCAATTGCCATAAATTTTTTCCCACTTTCAATCTGTTGGATAAAATCATCTGGAGAGTTGTAACCAATTAAACGTTGTAAACCGATAATTGAACGTTCAAATTTGACATTTACACGTTTTTCATTGACAGTCGTAAAATTGGCAGCAACACTAATTAAACCCTCAAAATAGGGTAAACCAGAAATTTCTGCCAAGTTGTAAATACTATTAGTGTTTACACGTATGTACTGATAAATTTGACCGACTTTACTTAAAGCTAAGCGATCAAGATTTAACAACGGTTTACTAGTTGTGTATATTAATCGCCAATTACCATCCAGTAAATGAGTCGCTTTTAAGGGATTAGGTGTGGGGTTAGAGTTTTCTAAATTTGCGATTGCCACATAAATTGCCTGTTTCTTGGCATCATCCGCTAACAAACCACGATTTGTACCTGCGATCGCTTCTAGAAGGATAGTTTTTTCTGTCATTGCCTATTTCCTAAAAACATCAAAAATAATTATCAGTATTGAAAATATATTAAGTATTAAGGATGCTATCGTATAAGGTTATACTGAAGACTAAATTCAATGTCACAGCTTCATTGAGCAAGGTTAAATAAAGATTTATTTGTCGGATTTGATCCCATAAGTCTTGAATGAATAACTAAAATATGCTTAATCAAGTGATAGACTCAAAATGTCTATTTTTGATAATTCCCCTTTTTGTTCGTCTATATGTTGAACTCCCCATTACGTGAAGCACCTCGGAATCAAAGAGCTGACCTGATTCCATTAAAACAAGAATCTTCCTTATTAGACTGGTTGAAGGCAAATAATCGCTTAATACCCCGTGATGTTCACGAATCAAAGTCTTCAGAAGAGGAAGAAGATGTTGAGTCCATGTTGGGCGTAGAAGATGGAATCGGTTATGATGACGATGACTTCGATGATGAAGAAGAAGGGGACGACTAGTAGATTTAAGCCTAAGTACAGATGCAAATTTACCGTACTGGCTATTTAATCTTTTTACAGTTTAGAGTGTGGAGTGAAGGGAAAATTCTGTGGACGCTAAATTATCTCCCCAACAAGGGTTAAATACTTCTGGCATAGCCCTAGCATCTTTTTTAGGCGGAGGTCTAACTCTGGCGGCGCTAGTTTTAGACGGCATGGCAAACAGATCACCTTGGCAGCCTGTTTCATTCACTTTACCACTATTGTTATGTGCTGTGGTTTCGGCTGTTCTCGGTTATGTCGTAGTGCCTTTATTACAAGGGATTAAAGCAGGACAAATTATTCGTGAAGATGGTCCCCAAGCCCATTTAAAAAAGGCTGGTACGCCAACTATGGGTGGTATTTTCTTCATCCCAAGTGCGGTACTAATTGCCTGCATCGTGTCTAATTTTGCCACTAATGTATTAGCGGTTTCCGCATTAACCCTGAGTTTTGGGTTTGTGGGTTGGATTGATGACTGGCAAATTTTACGCCGTAAGTCTAACAAGGGTATATCTCCTCGCATGAAGTTGGCATTGCAAATCGGTTCTGCAGCAATCTTCTGTTTGTGGATGATTTTGACACAGCCAGGTAGTATAACTAATATTGCTTTACCATTGGGTATTTCTTTACCATTGGGCTTGTTCTTTTGGCCCTT
>CBZS010000693.1 GCA_000613065.1 Richelia intracellularis
TTTGGCACCATTGATCAACATGGCTTTAACCAATGCACCACTGGGTTTGTGGTCATGTTGCTTGCGGAAATATTCCCGCACCACCGCCGCACATCCAGCAACTAAGGGAGTCGCCATACTGGTTCCGGCCAAAAAGTAATAGTTGGGGTCTGTCGAAGTCCCAAAGATATTATTTTCCGGTGCTTTGCGGGAACGGGCAGAAAGGATTGCGGTTCCAGGTGCGACTAAATCGGGTTTAATGCGTTCATTTTTGGTTGGTCCACGACTACTAAAAGCCGCCATTCCTTCTGGGTTGGTCGACCAGCCATCAGAGGCAATGGGTTCGGATTTATACACCCTTAAGGTACTGTATGGCTTGGCTTGTTCTGGGCGATTATTTTCACTAGCCCCCACGGTAATACAATTTTTTGCTGCTCCTGGTGCGCCAATAGAACCATTGTCGATCGCTCCATTTAAATCGGGATCGCGCCCATCATTACCAGCAGCGAAACAAATCACCATGTCTCGATGTTCCCAGGCAAATTTGTCTACCTGTTGACAGAAAATGTTATATGCTCCACGATTGGCAGCACCCCAGGAATTTGTATGTACCCTAGCTCCATAATCATTGTAGGGAGCGAGAAATAAATCATTTAAGTCCCCTGGTAATCCCCCTAGACCACCGTTAAAATCTAGGACGGATTGCAGTACCAACTTAGCTTTGGGGGCTGTACCGCGAATTTCGCCCCCCATGGTTTCCGAGTAACCATCCCCCAACACAGAACCAGCAACATGGGTTCCATGTCCATCAGGATCGCTAGCACTTCTACGCCCCAAAGCGTACAGCCTGATTACCCTACCAGTAAAAGCGGGGTGAACATCGTCCATGGTTCCTCTGTCAAAGCCTGTATCCGCAACAGCAATTATTTCCCCTTCCCCTTCCAACTGAGCAGTCATATGGGTCAGGTTTGCTTGTAAGACTTCAACCGCCTTACTATCAAACAATTGTGGTGTCACATACTCTTCAATATGACGAACTTCATCAATATGCGCTAAGTCTGCCAGGTATTGAGGCTGTACCGATAGCCGTGCTGAATTTCCATTCAATTGAAGAGATTCTGGATCTATTCTGACTGCGGTGGCAATCCGTTCGCGTAAATCATCATCAATGGTGACATGTTGATGTAATATTACAATTACAGTCTGGGTTTCCCGTGACATACTTGTTTCCACAGAACCCAATTCCAACAGATTTGTCTTCCTGAGTGTCGTAACGCTACTGAGTAATTGGGGTGTAATTTTAAACCCTTCTAAATAAACATTTGTCCATTCCACAAAGGGTAAATTGCGAATCGCATCCAAATCTGTAGGAGTATAACGACAGATATAAGCATTTTCTGGTACATACTCCAGAATTTGGGCATCTAAATTAACTAATTGATTCTTTTGGTCGCGGTTGAGGGGAGCAGAGGTTTGTACCAGAATATAGTTAGAGCTAGAGCTATCAGCACTCATTAAAGAGTTAAAAGCGATCGCGCTTCTTTGGGTATCTGGATCGATAGATATGGAATTAATTGTGATTTTTGCCATAGGTTTTCTTGCGGCTATTAGTTATTGATATGGGTAGATAAATTGCACGATGCTATGGCGAGCCTATTTAGCGATCGCGGAAACGAGATAATTGCTGAATTAAATGCTCAAAATAGGGAGACAATAACTCTTGCTGTTCCGGCTCGACACGTTGCAAGCTAGCAACTTTTATACCTTCTAAACCCAATACCATAGCATCTAAGGGGACTTCTAATTCCTCGTAGAGCAATTTCATGTAGCCCAAACCTTCATTACTAGTAAATTGGCTAGAACCACCAACAATACCGTAGGTAATGCAGCGAGTAAAATGCCAAAAATCTCGCCAACAAGCTTCTGCTCGGAAGGAAGGATATAAACCCCCTCCAGGCTCAGTAATACCGGGGAATTGTGTTAAAACTTTTTCTCTGACTTCGTTTACAATCTCAGTAATGCGATCGCGTAACATCTGAGCTACGGGTATCAAGCTAGAAGTTTGGGGTGATAACGCTTGAATTTGTTGTAAATCTTCATCTGTAAGATAAACCCGATTATCGTCTGCGGCTTGAAAAATTGAGATCGCTTTTTCTGGGTATGTATTTTGCCAAGATTCAAAACTCACAATC
This sequence comes from Richelia intracellularis, assembly GCA_000613065.1. Lineage (GTDB taxonomy): Bacteria > Cyanobacteriota > Cyanobacteriia > Cyanobacteriales > Nostocaceae > Richelia > Richelia intracellularis_B. The sequence continues at coordinate 2,172 of CBZS010000693.1, forward strand.
CTGGCTTTGGGGATTAATTCCTTGGCTTTTGCACTTAGTTGCACCATAGTAGTGTGATTGTGGATAATAACAGTTGCTCAAGCTAATTGAGACTTGTTGATTTTGTACACAAGTTATTCACTTTGTACAGCTATGGATACAAGTCTATACAACTCTGGAAAGTCACGAGGTAAAGTTTAGATAGTGGTTTATTTTGGTGAGAGGTGGGGACTAAGGAGTTAATTTTGTGCCTTTTTTCGGAGGCTTGTATATTGCATCTTCTTCATGATGTTAAGGTGATACTGCCTAACATACAAATGACTTGTTACTTGACTCTGGACAGGAATACAGAGATATGGGATTAGCCTCACATCACCCGTATTAAATTCAGAGTATTGGCAGAATAATTATATAAAATATATAAACAAAAATCATGAAAATTTTATCCAAATTTACTGTTTAGATAAGACTTAAGGAAGAAGTAAAAATCATATTTTTTCTGGTGTTTCGTGCGTAAATAAATCTATAACCTTGGTTATGAGATTGTCCTATAGATGAATTATTTGTAGATGATAGTGCGTTTCCAACTATGGCAATGGGTTGTATTAGTAATGCCGATCGCATCTGTTATCGGCTTCCTATTAATAGCCGCGGGATGGCAAATTCATGGGTGGGGAATTAACTGGATTTGGGCAATATTTACCCTGGTGTTGGTTGGTTGGCGATGGTTATTAGTGAAATGGACTAGTCCTGCTGTTAAGGAACTAGAAACAGCAGTTGCTGAAGTTAATCAACTAATAACTGTACAAGCTGGAGATGTTACCCCTAAATCTCCAGACGATAACACCACCAATCAAGTAGAATCAGCACTGCAAGATATTCTGGTGTCGAGTCAAAGCGATTGCCCAATTTGGGAAGATTGGCAAACCTTCTGGCAAAGATGTCAATATTTAATAGTTGCGATCGCTCATATTTATCACCCAGAAGTTAAATACCCCCTGCTGAATATCTACGTACCGCAAGCCTATGGATTAATTCGGGGAACAGTGGATGATATGGATCGGTGGTTCCAACAATTATCGCCAGTTCTCAATCAAGTTACCGTGGGGCAAGCATATCAAGGTTATGAAGTTTACCAACGTTTGGAGCCCTCAGCCCGGAAACTAGTACGGATATGGAATCGGGCACAATGGTTACTCAATCCTGTGGCTGCATTAGCAAAAAAAGCTAGTCAAAGTTCCAGCGAACAAGCCACCCAACAATTACTGATAAATCTAGGTCAACTATTGCGGGAAGCAGCCCTAAGAAACTTATCTCGTCAAGCCGTCGCCCTTTACAGCAGTGAGAAATTACCAACTCTAGAATTTGCCACGACTCCAACCCAACTACCAGAGACAAAAACCCAAACCCTGCGAGAAATCCTCACTCAAGCCCAACCCGTGGAAGTGGTTGAGCAAAAGCCCGTGGATATTTTCTTGGTAGGGCGTACTGGTGCTGGTAAAAGTAGCTTAATTAACACCCTGTTTCGAGCAGACAAGGCGGTAGTAGATGTATTACCTAACACTGATACTATCCAAAATTACCATTGGGAAAGTCAAACAGGAGAAGTTCTGAACATTTGGGATACTCCTGGTTACGAACAGGTAAAACGCACGGAGCTACGGGACTTAGTATTAAATTATGCCCGTAAAGCCGATTTGCTCATCTTGGTAAACCCGGCTTTAGATCCAGCATTGCAGATGGATTTGGACTTTCTTCAGGTTCTTGCCAAGGAATCTCTTAATTTACCTGTAATTACTGTCATGACCCAAGTGGATTGTCTACGTCCCTTACGAGAATGGCAACCACCCTACAACTGGCAAATGGGAGATGCTCCCAAGGAAATAAATATTCGCCAAGCCGTGGAATATCGTACCCAAGAATTAGGAGAATACTGTCAATTAGTATTACCTATAGTTAATAATGATACTAGCACTGGTAGGAATGCTTGGGGTATAGATGCCCTATCCATGGGGTTGTTAGAAGCGCTCGCTCCTGCCAAACAATTACGTCTAGCTCGCTTTCTCCGGGATTTGGAAGCCCGTACAATCGCTGCGGCTCAAATCATTGATAAATATACCATGCAAATGGCAACTACCCAAGGGCTCACAGCTCTACTAAAAAGTCCTGTCCTGCAATTTATTTCCACCCAATCCACAGGTTCTACTACCTTGGGGAATCTCCTCGCCCAACAAATACCTATGGAACAATTACCCGTGGTTATTGGCAAGTTGCAAATGGCATATGACCTATTTTCTTTACTGAATACGGAAGATGATTCGATTACTTTCGACTTATTATCACTATGGAAATTACTGATAAAAAATTCTGCTTCTAGTGATCGTGGTGCTTGGTCATTTGGTCATGCTTTAGTGGAGTATTGGACGCAAAATTTAACTAAAGACCAACTGAATCAGCGTTATGAATATTATCTACAAATGTATGTTGATTCAATATAAGGAATATTGTTGACCCTATAAAGTGAATGTTTATACAACATATATGACAAGAGTTATTCTTTGATTTTGGAAAGGAAGACATAACTGAAAGCACCCTGCACTCTGTATCCTAAAAATTGAAGTACCGTCTCTAGGATGCTCCCATGCAATGTATGTAGCTACGCAATCAACTTTAGACACGAATATGAAATGAGAAATTTTAAGGGAAAATATTTTCCCTTAAAATTTCAGCCCGTGGTATTGTTAGGAATAATTGCTAAAACTTCGCAATTCATTTAAATACAATCAACCTGCTGGCAAGTCCATGGTCAATAATTTCTTCACACCCAGAGACAAGCTGTGGAGCCGTCGTCAATTATTAAGACTCGGTTTAGTTGCTGGCGGTGTAGGGGGAGTGGGTTCAATTTGGCATATGTTCAACGGCAACAGCCAAACGATGGTGAGAATACCGCCCATTGAAAAGACGGAAGGAAAATCTAAAACCATAAACCCATCCCAGATATTGCGAAATTTTGACTATGGACAGATTAAGCAAGAAAATGGTCAAACTATCCGAGAATTTCAACTAACTGCTGGCACTTCCACTATCCAACTCAATAGTGCGGTTGAATATAATATATGGGATTTAAACAGTCGGATTCCTGGTCCCACATTAAGAGCAAAACAGGGCGATCGCGTTAGGATATTATTTCTCAATAAAGCTGGACATTCCCATTCTCTTCATTTTCATGGCATTCACCCCGCAGAGATGGATGGAGTTCGTCCTGTGACTAACGGTAGTGCAACTATTTATGAGTTTGATGCTGAACCCTATGGAGTCCATCTATATCACTGTCACATTGCACCTGTAACTCGTCACATTGCTAAAGGCTTATATGGAATGTTTATTGTTGATCCTCCTAATCCGCGCCCTCCAGCTGATGAGATGGTGCTAGTGATGGCTGGGTATGATGTGAATGATGACAGGAAAAATGAATATTATGCCTTTAATGGTATTCCTGACTACTTTACCAAGCATCCCATCCGTATTTATCAAAACCAGTTGATTCGGCTGTACGTGATGAATATTATTGAGTTCGATCCCGCAGTCACTTTTCATATCCACGCTAACTTTTTTCATGTGTATCGTTCTGGAATGACTTTGGCTCCTAGCGAGAAAACAGATGTAATTACTATGGGTGTAGCGGAAAGACATATGTTAGAGTTTGCTTTCCCCTATACTGGGAAGTATATGTTTCATCCCCATCAAGATGTAATTGCAGAACATGGGTGCATGGGAGAATTTGAAGTAATTGCTGACTCTACAATGAACACTGTCAATAATTATAATTCTTGAAAACACCATTATTTCTACCTTTTACGGCTATTTGACCTAAATTTATTGCCAATTTTTAACAACTACGTCATGACTCTGTTAGGAGCTCATGATTATCAACATATTTATTGTCACATTGACCGATGGTTTTGAATTTAACTAATTTACTAGATTTACCTGATGTCGTAGTCGATTCCTGGGATTGTCAAGGTAATTCCGTCTCCTTCAATTTGAACCTGCTAGCAAAAGGAATGTACTGTCCTCATTGCAACACCTATACAGAAGAATTCCAGCAAGTCAGACCAATTATTGTCAGAGATTTACCAGCTTGCGGTAAAGAAGTTGGCGTTGCATAATAGAGGGGTGAATTAAGGTGTTCTACTGTGCATTGTCCATACTGCAAGTCTACGAGGATTAGAAAAAATAGGAAACGTCGAGGTAAACAAAATCACATTTGTGTAAATTGTGAACGTCAATTTATAGATATCTATAATCCACCAAAAGGATACTCAAATGAGATCAAATAAGAATGCTTAAAAGCATAGGTTAATGGCTGGAGATTTAGGGCTATTGAACGCCAAAAAGGAGTTCATCACACAACCATAATTAGTTGGGTCAAACAAGTTGGTGAAAAATTGCCAGATGCACCATCAATACAGGATATCCCAGAAGTTGGAGAACTGGACGAATTAGAAACTTTCGTCGGTTCAAAAAAAACAAAATTTGGTTGTGGACAGCAGTAGAGCATTTCCGCGAAGGAATTTTAGCTTGGGAACTGGCAGACCATAGTGCAGAAACCTTTCAACCTTTGTGGGATATTTATTGTCTACCTCTGGAAGTGCTATTTTTCTGTCACAGATGGATGGAAACTTTACGCCAGTTTTGTTGAACCAGGAGACCATATTATTAGCAATACATATATGACCAGAGTAGAAGGGGAAAACACACGTTTACGTCATTATCTCCCACGTCTACATCGAAAAACATGATGCTAATATAAACCCGTAGATATGCTTAAGCACTCTATTTCTCTATACTTCATTACTTGAAGTATAGAGAAATACCTGTATTTTGTTGATTCATCCCGCACTTATGCAACGCCCATATTACTAACTTCCATCATGGTAATAGGAATTCTATCTCAGTACTGACGATGATTTATTGCTAATAAAAGTAAAAAAATTGAAAATAATATTAAATTATCAGTATTTCATTACGAGATAATTGCAAATATATTTCATTAACTTGAAAATAGTTTCAGCTAAATCCGCAACTATCCATCCATCCCATTTGCCGGTCCTTAGTAAGAATACCCCCAGGAGCAAAAATGGTTAAACTCCGTTATGTATCTCTAGGTCTTACCGCTTGCGCCATAGTTACCCTATATTCTTGTGTTGGTGATGCACCCAAGGCAGATAATTCATCCTCCTCTAGGGGTAATTCTGCTTCGCAAAGCACTGACGTAGCAAGTCACAGTAGTCACAGTGCGAAACAAATAAATATCAATACAGCGATTTTGTCAGAGCTAGATAAATTTGAAGCTAAACTCGGTATACCTGCTTTATCGAACAAAATTCAAGCCAGTCGTCCCTATGGTAGTCCTGAAGACTTAGTTACAAAAAAAGTTATTACCCAAGAACAGTTTAACCAAATTAAAGACATGGTAACTGTGAAGAAAGTGGTATTGACTGGAGAAGCCAAACATGTTGACTATATGACCAAATTAGGTTTAATGAAAGGACATCTGTTGGTAGCACAGGAACTATTGGAAAAAAATCAGCCCAAACAAGCAGAACCCCACATAGGACATCCGGTAGAGGAGATTTATGTAGATGTGGAAGAACAACTCAACGAGCGCAAAGTCAAAGAATTTAAAACAACTTTAATTAGCTTGCAAGACTTAATTAAAGCAAATCCCAAAGCAGCCAAGCTACAAACTGACTTTACCGCATCCATGAAAGCAGTGGATAATGCGATCGCAACTTTACCAGAAAACCTACGTACCCAACCAGCATTTGGTCTCCAGGTAATCAACGGCTTATTAGATGCTGCTAATGCTGAATATGGAGCAGCGATCGCTAATGGTAAAATAGCCGAAATTATTGAATATCAAGATTCCCGTGGCTTTGTTATTTATGCCCAAGATATTTACAAAACTATTTCTCCCCAAATGGCAAAAGCTCATCCAGAGGTACACAAAGCCATTGAAACTAGTATGAACGAATTGGTACAAGTTTGGCCTTCAGTCATACCCCCAGCAGCACCAGCCAAAAGTCCTGATGATGTAAACAAATTAGTTACAACCATCGCGCAGAAGTCCCAAAAATTAATTAGTGCTCCTAGTACAAAAGCCCAGAGGTACTAAAATCAGTTAATTAAAGTTTTTCTTAAAAATAAGGGTTATATTTTTGTTTATGGAGAATAAGCAATAATACTGTACAGCCCCATTATCATGTCAAATTTTTTAAAATATACCCTGATAGAATGCTTCGAGTAATGTTAAATGAGTTTTGATCTGGAATGAGTAAGTTGAGTTTAAAATGAATTAAAAGAGAAAATAGGTTAAAAGTGAAGACTAAAATACGCTTATAATTTATGACTTTGAGGCACTAGTATCACTGATAAGGGACTAGCGGATTAATAAAATACCTCTTCCCCTTTACCCCTTAACCTTTCCCCAAGCTCAGTTAGGGATCTTATTTTCGCGCAAAACCCTAACCTAAGAACTCATCACAGATTGCCTCCGGCTCGTAATATTATTCATAACTAATGCAAGAACTAGACCAACAAAAAACAATTGACCTGTTAAACGCCATCATGGAATTTGAATTAGCAGGAGTAGTGCGATACACTCACTATTCTTTGATGGTTACTGGTCCTTACCGAATTCCCATTGTAGATTTTTTCAAAGCTCAAGCAAGTGAATCCTTATTACATGCTCAACAGGTAGGAGAAATTCTTACGGGTTTGGATGGACACCCTAGCTTAAAAATCTCGCCAATGGAAGAAACGTATAAGCATTCTGTTAAAGATATCTTGGAAGAGAGCTTAACACATGAAAAAAATGCTCTAGGTATGTACAAAAAATTGCTAGATTCAGTAACTGATGCCAGTATTTATTTAGAGGAATTTGCTCGTACAATGATTGGGCAGGAAGAAATGCATAACCTTGAATTGAAGAAAATGTTACGAGATTTTAGCTAAATCAAATTACTTGTTTGATTCACCTCGCGCCCTTCTCCTTTTATTGATTGTGTATTTGGAGGATGGGGTGGGGTAATATTTTGAATTTGGTGATCAAATTTTGGTATGCAAATTAATTCATACCCGATAGATATATCTAGGAAAATGCAATAAGAAATAGAAGACTAGTAACAACTAATACAAACCAATGGATTTTAGTATAGCCTTACCAACTTTCTTAATTACCCTGCGGGAAGGGGTGGAAGCAGCTTTAGTTGTGGGAATTGTGCTGGCTTTACTGAATAAAGCAGGACAATCTCGACTCAATTTTTGGGTTTATGCTGGGGTAGTCGTGGGAATTTTGGTGAGTGCATTGACTGGGGTGCTATTTAGTTGGTTAATTCCAACTGTAGGTAGGATTAACCCCCAATACTCCAATGTTGTAGAGCCATGGCTAGAAGCAACTTTCTGTGTAATTGCGATCGCTATGCTAAGTTGGATGTTAATCTGGATGACAAAACAAGCCAGATTTATGAAAGCCAGTGTAGAAGGGGCTGTAAATCAAGCATTAGAAAGTGGTTCTAATGGATCATGGGGAATTTTTAGTTTAATCTTAATTGCTGTTGTCCGGGAAGGATTTGAAACTGTATTATTTATCGCTGCTAATTTCCAACAAGGACTCATGCCTGGGATTGGTGCTTTGGCTGGACTTGCCACAGCTACATTTATTGGTGTGCTGATATTTAAATGGGGTATTAAAATTAATATTCGCCAGTTCTTCCAGGTGATGGGAGTATTGTTAATCTTAATTGTGGCGGGATTGGTAGTAACAACCTTAAAAAATATTGATGAAGGTTTAGCAAACTTAGCTCTCAGTAGTGTGTCAGAAAATTTGTGTTTCTACTACGAACATTTTACTCAAGTTCATTCCTGTATACTAGGTCCCATGGTATGGAATACTGACCAAATATTACCAGAACGTCATTTTCCTGGAATTATTTTCAAGTCTTTATTTGGTTATAGAGATCATCTTTACCTTTTGCAAGCAGTGGGATATGTAGCCTTTCTACTTTCTATAGGCGGTTTATATTTCCGCAGTCTTGGTGTTGGGGAAGCGGGTAAAAAGAAGAAGGTTATAAGTTAAAATACCTCTCAGATTCACTCGTCCACCACTTATACAATACAGATCGACATTGTAAGCAGGGAAGCGAATGGAATAAAGAATAAACACCTGAAATTTATCTTGGATTTGCCACGGGGGACCATTCATACACTCTTAACAAAAAAAGTAGATAAATAAAAAACAATTAAATTAATTTTTAATTAATTTAATTGTTTTAACCTGTTTTACTCTAAATAAATATATACATTAAAGCTAAGTCTTTCAAGTTATATAAGGTTTTTGTGAATCTAGATATTAATTCATCTTTAACAAACCATAACAATAATAAAAATATTAACTTTATTCTATCTTTTCAATTTACGTTAACATAGCACTTCAGAATTGTTAACATTTATCAAAATCAGACTAATGAAGTAGATAAGTAGAAACATTTATAACTATGTCATTGCGTAGACATAAAAATAGCTTCTCGTAGAGTGTGAAAAGCAATTGAACAAAGTATCACTCCTTTGGACAAGTAAAACTAACACAATGGTTTCGACAACTTCGTATGTTGTTACATGGTTAGATTTATTTGCGCTCACTTACTTCGCCATAATAATGTTGATATTAATCCCGCCCAATCCATAAGATTTTTTTAATTTTTAGCTTCTGGTGGTATGAAGTTTGAGATCCGAATATTTATCTTTTAATCCTAAACAATACTTGTTGCCAGCGCATAGTTACTCATTCATAAATCTTTTTGATTTACTTTCGAGATAAGTAAAGTTTGTTTTCTTTTGGCAGAAAAATCAAATCAATACTGTTAATCTGTTAATTAAGCAATTTGCTAATAGATTTTAATGACTTTAGTTGTCATGTTAATTAATAAAACTTCAAAATATTGTTCAAAGTTTATATATATTTGAAAGCTAGTTATTGAGCAATGCCTTACAGCCATTATCAATATATTCATTCACATCAACTACAAACGGAACAGAAGAATGAGAATAATTCCCTTGAGAATGAAACATTACTGCGACACATGGATTGAAGAATGGTGTGAAGATAATGGTTGGACAGACCTATTTATGGAACGTTACAGCAACTACTGGGCTTTTCCTCCAGGAGCCGTAATCCCTGAACCAATTCCATCTCAAGTCCTAAAATTAATTAAGCTGGAAAAGGGATTTACTATTGAAGAGAAAATTTGGTCAACCTTAGCATTGGTCGGTACTATTGTAGCGATCGCTTCGACTTACTTCCTCAGATGTCCCATGCCTTTAGTTTTTGCCTTTGCTTTCAATGCAGTCACCATGGCACAGTTGGAAGTTGAAGATGCTTAGTGCAGCAAGTCAGAAATTATTAGTTAAAGCTAGAGAAACAATAAATAAGTTACTATCTCCTCAAATAAAGGACACCACACTAAAAACTCAAGAATGTAGTGTCCTTCATTTATTAGGAACCTGCTCATCACTATTTTTGAGAAAAGACCATATATATCAATTTGTAAAAGTATTTCGGCTACTATATTCTCCATTCTTCTGTTGACTATACCAGCCATTCCGAGGCGCGATCGCCTAACTCTAGAGGAATACTTACAGCCTTACCCAAGCGGGGTTTTTCTTTGGTTTCTTGTATAAAAGTTTGTACCTTGCCCGCACCACCAATCGCTTGTAGATAATTAGCTATCTGATTTAGATGTTCTTCATACTCTGCTTCAGAAAGGGGAAAAGAAGCTTGCTCTAGATACTTCCACATCACTTGCACAAATATTTTCCCTTGGGTGCGACGCAATTGAACATCATAAGAGTGTCCCCACTTGTCGCATAATAGTTGCTGTAAATCTTTTCCTGTCATCGCTTCTTTCCACTATATTTTACATTTAGTTATAAAGTGAAATCCGGTCACTCAAGTATGATAGGAATATAAAGAAATGTAATGCTACCACAAAGGATGCCGGCAAAATCTGAAAAGTGGATAAAGTTGGCATGATTATGGGTCATAGCATCTTGAACCAGACTCGAGTTTCTCAGATTATGAAGCTCAGGTCAAACTCGTAAACAAAATGTACACAGAACCCGGAGATTATGACTCAATATTCTGAATCCATGGACGTGCCCGATATGGGGCGACGTCAGTTTATGAATCTTCTGACTTTTGGAACCGTTACTGGAGTCGCTCTGGGAGTATTGTATCCCTTCACCAAGTATTTTCTTCCCCCCGCGAGTGGTGGAACTGGTGGTGGTGCTACAGCCAAAGATGAGCTGGGTAATGACGTTAGTGTTTCTAAATTCTTAGATACCCATAACGTTGGTGCTCGCGTTCTTGTTCAGGGACTCAAGGGCGATCCTACCTATATTGTGGTAGACAGCAAAGAAGCAATTGGCGATTATGGCATTAACGCTATCTGTACCCATTTGGGTTGCGTAGTACCTTGGAATGCTGCCGAAAACAAATTTAAGTGCCCTTGTCATGGTTCCCAGTATGATGCCACAGGTAAAGTCGTTCGTGGACCTGCACCTCGCTCCTTGGCTCTGAGTCACGTCGCAGTCGAAGACGACAAAATGGTCATTACTCCCTGGACTGAAACAGACTTCCGCACAGAAGAAGAACCTTGGTGGGCATAGTCAGCTACTAACCTAAAAATAGCTATATATGTCCTACAGAAGACGAAGTCACCAGTCACATGGCTATTGATCTTCAAGTATTAAGTATTGACTAAATTATTCAGAGAATCCCAAGTCCTTTGTTAGAGATGAGAAACGCTTGTACCACAGCGAGTTTAACTCGTATTTCCAGAGCAATAGCCAAAATGTTGCTCCTTGCGATCGCTACAGTTACCTTTTTTGTTGCTAGCGACTTTGCAGCTCCCCAATCTGCTGCTGCTTACCCCTTCTGGGCACAGGCAAGCTATCCGGAAACACCCCGTGAACCAACAGGTAGAATTGTCTGTGCTAACTGCCATTTAGCACAAAAGACTACACAAGTAGAAGTACCCCAGTCTGTGCTACCGGATACTGTTTTCAAAGCAGTAGTCAAAATTCCCTACGATACCAACGTACAGCAGGTAGGTGCTGATGGTTCTAAAGTGGGTTTGAATGTTGGTGCAGTATTGATGTTACCTGAAGGCTTCAAGATTGCTCCAGAGGATCGCATCCCAGAGGAAATGAAAGAGGAAGTAGGCGACGTTTATTTCCAAAGCTACAAAGAGGATTCAGAAAACGTCGTTATTGTCGGACCTCTACCTGGTGAGCAGTATCAAGAAATTGTCTTCCCAGTTCTTTCTCCCAACCCCGCAACCGATAAAAATATTCAGTACGGGAAGTATTCAGTTTATGTAGGTGGTAATCGGGGACGAGGACAGGTTTATCCCACCGGCGAAAAGAGCAATAACAATGTTTATACTGCTCCTGCTGCTGGCACAATTAGTAAGATTACTAAGGAAGCAGATAGTGATGGTAATGTGAAATATGCTGTCAGCATCCAAACAGAATCTGGTGAAACTGTTATTGAACAGGTGCCTCTGGGACCCGAACTAATTGTTTCTGAAGGACAAGCTGTAAAATCTGGGGAAGTTCTAACTAACGATCCTAATGTTGGTGGTTTTGGTCAGAAGGATACAGAGATCGTTCTGCAAAACTCCAATAGAATTAAAGGATTAGTTGCCTTTATTTGTTTAACAATGTTGGCACAAACCCTACTTGTACTCAAGAAGAAGCAAGTTGAGAAAGTTCAAGCTGCGGAAATGAATTTCTAAATCCTAGTTTGAATTGAATTGATGAATAATAGGGCAGGCTTTAAGCCTGCTTTTTTTATACCTATAGATGTTTTTAGCTGATGCCAATTTACGAATGTATTCATACACATGTAGGGGTGTAAGACAACATAGTCAAGTCTTTTAAATGTTCATATAAAATCTGTGAAAATGCTTGCTCCTGAAATCTGTCAAAGAACACAGGAATTTAGGCAGAGCCTTGGTACAAGAATGACAAAAAAAAATGGGAAAATAATTTTCAATCGAGTGAGATATTTTCGTCTTCTCTCATTCCGTCAATATCTAAAGCTGCGATCGCATCAGTTGATTCACTAAAATCATCTGTACCATCTACTACTTGACCATCAAAAAACTGTGCCAACCGTTTAGCTGCAACCATAACTTCATCTGTATCCCAATTTCTTTCTTGCTGAGGAGGAAATGAAGTTGCTTTTGGAGGGTTAGAAGGGGGTTTGGGAATAACACCATTAGTGTTTTTTGAGACTAACCGATTTCCATTACCGTTACCATTGCCATTATTAGTAGTAACTTTCACAGTTTGTTGCATTTCTACAACGGATTGATTGGTTGGTGGTAGTTCTGATTTGGGAGGGATTGGTTGTGGTTGGCTTGGTTTTATGACTACGGGTGCAGAGTTTGAGCTATTTTTGGTAATTTCTCTTTGCTCAGCAGTTCGATGATGTTGTGATTGGTGAGGAACTAAGTTGACTTTTATTTTCTCTTGGTACATTTGGGCAAATGCTTTTTCCAAGTCAGCCAATTTTCCCTGAGCAAGTTTTATTAGCTTTGGTGGTATGCCAATAACTGCTACTTGTTGATTAATACTTAATAAATGACCATGTTGTTTGAGTAAGGCTTGAGCTGGTATGGGTAAATTTGCCAGTACTTGATTCCAGGTTATATCTAAGGATTGTTTAGGTGCTTGATGCTCCTGGTTATCAGCAATAGCTTGAGAAGTTGACGGCGTTGGAGGGTTTGGTTGTGTAGGGGCAGTTGAATCAGTGGGTCGATTATGGTTTGTTGGGGCTGCTTGAAAAGTAGCATCAGTATCAGGTTGAGAATTTGATCCGGTTGGAGATACTTGCGAAATCGGGGGATTGTGGATTTTTTGTGGTGAAGTATTTTTAGGGGTAGCTACATGATTTTGAGATTGTGGCGTGCTTTGATTAGGTTTATGCTCTTGTACTACAAATTTCTCCCTACTCCCTGCTCCGTTTGCCTGAGACTCACGGAACTCCTTTTTCCTTATCTCTTGCTGGGCAGAAGGTAATAATCCTAATAGACTGACTTCTAGCCAGAGACGGGGTTGGGTGGTGTTTTTAATTTGGACTTCGGCAGCACGGAGATGCTGTTGTCCTTGCAAAATTGTACTTATATCTAATTGTTGACTAATATGAACTAGGGATCGCCATGTTTCCTCGGTACAAGCAATTAAGTCTTGGCGGTTGGGTGCGGCTTGGGCAATCAGTAAATCTCGGTAAAAGCCGGCGAGGTTTTGTAAGATAATTAACGGTTCTCGTCCTTTGTCTAAAATTTTTCGGGTGGTATCTAAAACAAGTACGGCACTATCCATTGCGATCGCATTTAATAAAGCGAGTAAGTCCCGCTCCCCCACAGAACCCACTAAATCCCAGACTTTCTCTGGTTTGACTTCCCCAGAGAATAAGCTCAATTGATCTAACAGGCTTTCCGCGTCTCGTAAACCACCCTGGGCAATTTGTGCCACTAAGGTAATAGCTTCCTGTGAAATATTAATACTTTCTTTATTCGCAATATTACTTAAATGTCCCACCATATCAGGAAGGGCAATACGGCGGAAATCAAACCTTTGGCAGCGAGAAATAATTGTGGGTAAAACCCTTTGGGGATCTGTGGTAGCTAAGACAAAGACAACGTTTTGTGGAGGTTCTTCTAGGGTTTTGAGCAGGGCATTAAATGCTGCGGTACTCAGCATATGACACTCATCTACCACATAGACCTTGTAGCGACACTGCACGGGGGCAAACTGCGCCCTTTCAATTACCTCACGAATATTATCGATCCCAGTGTTACTAGCCGCATCAATTTCAATTACATCTAGGGTTGAGCTTTGAGCAATGCCCAGACATACATCACATTTACCACAAGGTTCAGCTGTGGGGCGTTCGCGACTTAAACAATTGAGAGATTTTGCCAAAATCCTTGCACTAGAAGTCTTACCTGTCCCCCTTGGACCAGTAAATAAATAGGCAGGGGCAATCCTACCAGTATCAATAGCATTGGTAAGGGTCGTTGCGATCGCATCTTGTCCCACTAATTCAGCAAAACGCTGAGGACGATATTTATGATGTAGGGGTTCGTAAGACATAGTTAGTAAATCTCAACCCCCTTTTGGGGTAATTCAAGACTAAAGATTCGCCAGTATAATGTCTTGGCAAATGGAAATGTAGCACAAGCTTAAAGCTATGGGTGAAATAATTTTATATTGCAACTCCTGGAAACAGGTGGCAACTGATGTAAATACTCTACAATCCTCAATTTTTCTCTAAGATACTGTATCTTTACATTTTTATTTATTACAGCAAGGCGAACTGGTGAACTTCTTGTCACCAGACCTCGTTAAAATCTTTAGAATAATGTCAGAAATACTCATGGTGCGGTAGATGCTCAAGCGGCTAATTCAATGGATTAAAAACTTTTTCCAACGCTTATTTGGTAAACAACAAAAATCATCCCGGATAAAGGGTAATATCCCATCACAAAGTCCTCCACCCCTTAATGATACTGACTTAGAGTTATTGTTTACTGAATTGTTGGAAGGAATACATCAAGCAAGGGGACACAGCTGGGCACTTAAATGGTTGCAGAATCTCGATCATCGTGTTTCTCAAGAAGCTTGGCTGGAATGGTTGGAAGGCTTCCGTGAGAGATTAATGGCATCTTCCACCCCAAATAATGAATTAGCGGCTCGGATGGTGGAGTTAGGTGAATTGGATATTGGGGATGTGGGTGACTATGCCCATGATATTGGTGTAGATTTATTAACTCGTAATCAGAAAGAGCCAATTTTAGAACATGAAAGACCAGACGCATGGCCATCATCTTTCCCAACAGAGGTACCGAATATAGGTGATTTTGAGTTTGGTGAAGAAAGTGTACTTACACCGGAGGATATGTTTAAAAATCCTGTAAATACTAGGGGCATAGACGAACATGATAGCCCTTCTGAAGGGGAATATCAAACAGTAACTTTAGATGAATTATTGTCTATGTTGCAGCAGGATAGCAATTTATGTCAGCAAATTGCTCAGCAACTTGGTATAGAGAAAGAAGATCCCGAAACTATTATTCAAGCATTGATTAATCAATTCAATGAACAAAATCAGTGATTTTTGAATTTTAGATTACTTAACTTACATCTGCTCCTGTTCCCCTACTTATCTAATGTAGTAATACCAGGAAATTCAGCATAAATATAGTCAAGTGCTCCTGTTGTCAAAATGTCACTAGACTGTTTAAATCAATCGGTCAGGATTTATCTGACTCAAGGCGTTCGCACTAGCTTTTTCAGCAAATTGGCGGTATTTTTGATACACGGCGTTCGTCATTAGGCGGCTTCTTCTTCTCAGAAGTATTGCCGAACAACAGGTGGTTTATCCCACCATATGTAACTCCCTAGGGGAGTGATAAAAATAATCTAGAACATTATCCCAAAGTGCAGCAGATGCTCAAGCAGCTATTGCAGTGGCTTCAAGGTTTCCTTAAGTGGTTATCCGGGGGTAAGTGGATTGCTTCGCATCAAGTTGCGGAGACAAAGCAGCCACCACCACTGACTAATTCCGATTTAGAATTTTTGTTTACCCAGGTACTAGAAGGAGTATATCAAGCACGGGGACAAGAATGGGCGTTGAGGTATCTGCAACGCATGGAACATCGTATCAGCAATGAACGCTGGCTGGAATGGCTCCAGGGTTTTGGCGATCGCTTATTGGCTTCTCATGCTCCCAATGCTGAGTTAGCTTCTCGCTTAGTACAGTTGGGCGAGTTGGATATTGGCGATATAGGCGAATGTGCCTATGAAATCGGCATCCAGTTAATGACGCGGAATCTGAGCAATGGGGTTGTTGATTCTGGAATAGCGGAGTTGGATGCTGCTGAAAGTTCATCTCAACAAGTTTGGGAGTATCAAGTACCCGATTATTTTTCCCAGTATCAAACTGAAGCTGATAGTCAACCAGGGGAAGCTTGGGAGTATGAATTTACTCGGGAAACTGAAGAGGAAGCCAGTAATAATTCTCACTTTTCTCAATTTACTCTATCCCCAGAAGACGTCTCAGCACCCACAGATGAACAACCCGCTTGGGAATACTTTGTTGATAAAAACCAGGAAGAGGTATCTAGCGATACGCAGCTTACAGATCTTCCACCTCCATTACCACCGCCACAAGTATGGGAATATGCTGCCCCTGATACCCAACAGATATCAGAACTTCCTCCACCATTACCACCACCACAGCCATGGCAAGAACCATTCTCAGAGGCAAATGACGAAGAAATAGAAATTTCCCCCACCACACTCCTCAACTCATATCGGGAAAATCATGAAATTCAAGGGAGATATACCCCAACAGAAGAGGTAACACCCACACAAACTCAAAATCAGAATTTGACAGAACTACAAGCACCCGTTGCCGATACTTTAGATGAGTTACTGGTACGGTTACAACAAAGTGCAAGCTTGGTACGGCAACTTTCCTATGGCTTGCAAAATCAACCTATGGAGTCGCCACCTCCAAGCCAAAAAAATTTTAATACGGAAGCTCAACGTTGGTTTTTCCAGGGACTCCAACAAGCCAAGAATGGTAATTTACCTGGAGCTTTATCATCTTATGAACGAGCGATCGCTATTCAACCCCAAGCTTATGAATATTGGTTTAATACAGGTTTAACCTTATTTCACTTGGATAATTATGATGCAGCCCTAACTTATTATCAACGGGCGATCGCTCTTAAGCCAGATTTATATCAGGGTTGGTACCATCAAGGAATTGCTCTAGCGGCAGGGGAAAAACTCACAGAAGCGATCGCAGCTTTTGACCAAGCGCTCGCAATTCAACCAGATTATGAAACCGCTTGGGCGGATCGAGGCTGGGTATTATGGAGATTAAAACAATATCAGCCAGCGATCGCTAGTTACGACCAAGCGTTACACATTCAACCCCAAAATCCCGTTACCTTATGTCACAAAGGTATGGCTCTTGCTGCGGTAGGAGAGCTTCCCTCTGCGATCAAAAATTATGGTGCCGCCTTAAAAATACAGCCTAATTATGTAGACGTTTGGTATCATTTGGGTGATTCCCTGGTGCAATTAGGAAAATCAGAAGACGCGATAGCCTATTACGAAAGAGCAACAGAGATTGATCCCGACTATTACCAAGCTTGGTGTGGTCGCGCTACAGCTTTGTATAATTTAGGTCACTACAATGAAGCTTTAGCCAGTTGTGATACTGCCTTAGAAATTAACCCCAAATATGAACGTGGCTGGTATCAAAGGGGAATAATTCTTTCTGGTGTGGGTAATCAAGAAGAAGCGATCACTGCCTATAATCAAGCTCTGGAAATTGCACCACAATTTGACCTACCTTGGTTACAAAGGGGTATTTCTCTGTATCAATTAGGTAATTGGGAAGCAGCTGTGACTAGTTTTGAGCGAGTCCATGATATTGCTCCCCAAAACTACGAATCCTGGTATTTTCAAGGAACAGCCCTGGATAAATTAGGACGGTGGGAAGAATCGATTACTGCCTATGAGCAAGCAAGTCAAATTCAACCAGATTTCCATGATGTGTGGGTTGACAAAGGGGTAGCCTTAATTCAATTGGGCAAATTAGAAGCAGCGATTGCTGCTTGGGATCGGGCCTTGGAGTTAAAATCAGATTTACACTTGGCTTGGTATAATCGAGGTGTAGCTTTAGATAATTTAAAACGTTACACAGAAGCCATATCTTCCTACGATCAAGCAGTTTACATCCAACCAGACTTTGAACTAGCCTGGTATCATCGCGGGTTAACATTGTTTTATTTCGAACAATATGAAGAAGCGATCGCGTCCTATGACCAAGTCTTAGAAATCAAACCAGATTATTGGGAAGCTTGGATGAGCAGGGCAAAAGCTGCGGAAAAATCCACTTCCTATGCTCCACATCTGAGGGTTGTAAATTCTATCACCGAGAAAAACCCGTCTTTAAATCAAAGGGGTTACTACGGGAAATTAGCCTCTTATCAAGAAGGGCTTAAATATATTTACCCAGATACCCATCCAGAACCTTGGGGCAAGTTACACTTAGCAATTGGTAATACTTTATATGAACAGGGGAGAAGAGACCGGTCATGCCGAGATTATTGGTTACAAGCAGTAACCGAGTATGAATTATCCCTATCTACCCTAACACCTCAAGATTTCCCCCAATTACACATAGAAGTTTTACAATCCCTAATTACTGCCCTACTGGGTTTAGGACAAATTCACCAGGCGCAGCAATTACACGACCAAGGTATGAATGTTTGGGGGTATTTACTGAGCCATGGCAACTTAACAGATGCTGGTAAAAAGCAACTATCCTTAAAAGCTGCTAGCTTGGGGCAATTAGCGGTAGACTTAGCAATTAAATCCGGGGAGTTTGTCTCAGCCTTAGAAATTGCGGAACAGGGTAAAAATGCTTATTTAACCTGGCAGTTATATGGCTGGAATGAACAAATTTACTCCCCAGATTATAAATCTATTCAGAAACTACTCAACCCCCAATGTGCGATTATCTACTGGCACATCAGTCCCCATGCCATCCATACATTTGTAGTTAAACACAAATATCCCGAACCCATGCACATTTTCACCCCTGTTTTCAACCCAGGGGAAGGAAATGAATTTCACCTACCAGAAGCGGTGCAACTGTTAGTAGAATTGGAAGACTGGATTCAAGAGTGGGATTGGCAATATCAGGAATATCAACAAGTAGCCAGGGACAAACAAAGTAAAAAGACCCATTCTTGGCGTTTATTAATGGGACAAAGGTTGGCGCATTTAAGGGAAATTCTCAACATTGCTAATATTGAGGAAGAACTGCAAGATATTAACCAACTAATTTTAATTCCTCACCGGGACTTACATAGATTTCCCCTACATGAGTTATTTGAGCAAAACTCACGTTATAAAATAACCTATTTACCAAGTACGGAAATGGGATTAACTGCGGAAGCGAAAAAATTTGATATTAGTTCTCAGTCATCCTTATTAAGCGTGAGTACTGGTTACTCCCAACTAAAATTTGCTCAACTGCAAACAGAAATTGTGAACCAAATATTTCCCAATTGCACTTTATTAAGTTTAGGGGAAGCGACTCAAGAAAGGGTAGAAAAGACCTTAGATGAAAATTACAAGATCCTCCACTTTACTGGTTATGGGGTTAACAACTTCAACAGTCCCCATGAATCTGCATTACTATTACCTGGAGATGAAAAGCTTACCTTATTAGATATATGCAAACATTCTCTGAAGAATTATCAGGTTGTTACCCTTGGAGCAATTGAAAATATTATTCCTCAATACCAAGGAAATTTCATTTCTGAATATGTAGGCATAAATAGTGGCTTTTTAAATCAGGGAGCTAGTTATGTCATTACTCCTTTGTGGAGTGTTGAATCAGCTGCGAGTACTATCGTGATTGTGAAATTTTATCGCAATTTATGTATGAATCAGTCACCAATTGAGGCTTTAGCAGCAGCTACACAGTGGTTAAGAAGCGTTACAGCCAGGGAATTGGTGCAATGGTATCAAGATTTACTTAGTGATTTGGGACAAGCAGAATTAGTAAATAGAGCGGATTTAGCCACTGAATTATATCGTCTTCAGCAGATGTCCATCGATGAACAACCTTATGCCCATCCGTATTATTGGGCTGCATTCGCAGTCGTGGGTAATTATTGAAAAATAATTAGGTTTTGCATACCGACCTAAGGCTTTTATCAATCATCACATCGTTCTAAAGATAGGATAGATGTTTTTTGGAAATGATAATTTTTATGATTGTTCTATATACGAGGTATCATACCAATTACAAGAACAATGCGACACATGGGTACGGGGTTATTCCTAAACCCCTAAGAATAATTTATGCGTTGCAAACACGATATGTATTGGTATTACCTATTCAATTTGCTTAATTATTTAATCCGAACTTCAATACAACTTTATACATTTTTTAGTAAGATCCCTCATTAAGCCCATAATACAAATTAGTTAATATTATTCTATAAAGTAATATGGTCTAGTTATTAAAAAGCGATCGCAGAAACCGATAATTTTGTCACAAGTTTGGGTTTCACTCTGTTTCAACGCCACTATTCCCGGATTTCTCACAAGTGAGAAAAAAACACTTGGATGAGCCAGATTTAGGATAAATTAATTGGCACATTGTCAAATTCCTTGCAGATGACAAGGACTACGAAGTAAAAACCGAGTATACAAAAGATATATAAAATACATTCAAATTGAAATATACTTGTATTAATTTAATATGAAGCTGCATAGAAAAGAGCTTCTAAAATAAAGTTGTAAGAGAAGATAGATATTGCCTGCTCAAATGTAAGTTGCTCGAACAATTGTTGTATGCGCTCACGTAAATCTTGCAAAGAAGAGAAAAGTTCGTTTTTGAGAAGTTTTTTGAAAAAAGTGCCAAAGCCTTTTG
>CBZS010000694.1 GCA_000613065.1 Richelia intracellularis
GGCAATTAAAAATTTTAGAATTTGTCCGTGCTTTTGCTCCTAGACCAGTATTTTATCGTTCCTTAGATTGGCGATACTTCCAAAAGAATTTTCATAAAGGAAAAAGCAAAGATTTATCAAATAATTTATCATC
>CBZS010000695.1 GCA_000613065.1 Richelia intracellularis
AAATCAGCTTCGTAGAAGAACCTCCCATCCGCTAATCTGGCACGAATTACCCGTTCATTTCCTGTGGCAATTATATCTGCTTTTTTGGTATCACCGTTAGATACAGTAATAAAGTGAGGAAGTAGTTTTTTCCCTTCAGCATCCCTAAACACAGGAAAATAGCGTTGGTGACTCACCATCACCGTGGTAATTACCTCTACAGGTAACTGGAGAAAGTCCTGCTCAAATTTACCTACCACCGCCGAGGGACATTCTACTAAGTTAGTAACTTCTGCCAATAAATCAGGGTAAATTTCTGTGGAACCACCAGCCTCTGCAGTTGCTTCTTGGACTTGCTCGGCAATCAGTGCTGTGCGTTCTTCTGTATCTACCAGCACATGGGCTTGACGCAAAGTTTCCACATAATCACTAGCTTGGGCAATAGTTACGGGTTCTGGATGTAACACTCTATGTCCATAGGAAGTGCGAACGCTATTGAGCTCCTTGGAACCATTCTCCAACTTTATAGGTAATACTTGGTCATCAACTAAACCTATCAACCAGCGAATAGGACGGGAAAAACGTAAATCCCCATCACCCCAACGCATCAAGCGCTTACCTTCCAAATTGAAAATCCACTGTGGAACCAATTCCGTCAAAATATCAGCCACTGGACGACCGGGAATCAGCTTGTTTACAAAGACAAACTCCCCTTTATCAGTCCCACGTAAAACTAAATCGGTTAACTCCACCCCTTGCTTCTTAGCAAAACCTTCGGCAGCTTTAGTGGGTTTACCATCCTTAAACGCAGCTTTTCCTGGGGGTCCTTTTACCTCTTCCTGACGATCCTCCTGTTGTGTGGGTAATCCGGTAATTAGCACCGCCAAACGCCGGGGAGTTCCATAGACATTTACTGTATCGCAATTGAGGTTATTTTCTGCCAAACTTGCAGGGATGCGGGACTTCCACTGAATGATTGCGCCACTCAAAAAACTTGCGGGTAATTCTTCTGTACCAACTTCTAATAAAAAATCAGTCATAGGAGTCTTTTCTTTTTCGGTCAATGCAATGATTGGTATTTTTATGCGATCGCTATTACTCTACACTAAAAACTTTATCCAGAACTGAAAAATAGCGTTCGTATAACCTTCATTATCTAGGACATTTATCGCCAAGCAACAGGCTACCACATCCCAGAGAAGGGGTATTCCTCAACATGGCATTTAAATCAAAGGCAAACAATTTATAAACATTGCGAATTACATCAGCTTTGGCTTTATTTTTAACTCCCCTAGCAATAATTTTATGGTTAATTGTCTTCTCTCCAACTTGCAGACGTAGTTTTTCGACTTCCTGGGTTTTGAGCATATGGGCTGTAGGGACACCACAACTACTATTAGTACTGAGAGAAGCAATACAATACTTAGCTTTCGGTTGCTCACGGCGATGAATTGCTACCACTTGCCCTTTTTCATTAAATACTGGCGCACCATCCATAGATTCACGGCTTTGAAGTTTGTAAGCTATGCCATGAAGCTCATCAGTATGGGTTTTATCCACACTATCAGATAAAGTGGCGGTATCGGTAATTCGAACTCTAGGTGGAGACTTATCTTGACGATTAGGCCAGCCAGAAAGGTATAATTTCTCAACTTATCTTAAGTTACTAGAGTCTCCCAAAGGTGCAACAGCATGTTCCTCTTTACTAGTAAATTTGGCGTTGCATAAGTGGGGGATGATTTCACTAAATTTTCAACGATTTATCAATGGTTTCAAACCCTAATTCATCCCCCACTTATGCAACGCGCTTATTTCCCACCAATGCCAATGCAAATGTATGTACAAGGGCGATCGCTATTATTGTGACGATGCCCAGGATTACAGTAGGTAAGCGTTTATGAAATTTCATTTCAGTTGTTAGTTCTTAATTAATATCGTGCAACAGTATATTTTGGTGGATGAATGAAGTGTATGCTCATTTCCAGATGGTAAGCTCAACATTTATCCCATGCTCGCTGCAAAGAACTAGTTAAAAGATGGTGAACTTTATATATACAAATAATTAATTAGGTGATAATTTATTTGAAAATCCAGGTTTATGATTCGTAATCAAAAGTGAAAATATGACTTAAATAACTATATTTCTAATCAATATTTATGTGAGCTTATAGTAATATAATAGCCCGCATAATTTCTGAGCCAATTTATGTTTAATATTATGAGAATATATATATTAATGCTGGTATTTATAATTTTATTAACATTACCTTTCCCAGCATATGCATCAAAACCAATATGTCGCAAGTATCATCATCAAAAAATTTGTATTATCAATATTAAACGTAGCGCTAAAAATTATTGGGAATATAGAGCAGAAATAAGTATCAATGACAAACTTCAATCCCTAGAAATATATAATTGCCGAAATCAGACCAAAGAACAAATCGATGGAACAACTGTACCGTTTACCCATGAAAACGCAGGGTTATTTGTATGCAGCTTTTTCCATAATTCTAAATGATTTAACTAATTAGTCTTTCGTGAAAAATCACATAATTTGCTTTACCTTGTCCCTTGGCACGATACATGGCAATATCAGCATCCCGTAAAAGTAGTCCTGCTTCTTCATACTCATGGTTACTTACACTAATACCGATGCTTGCTGTCGCAAATATGTCATGCCCATTTACATTCAAGGAACTCTCTAAAGTTTCATGAATGCGTTGAGCTACTTGAGTAGCAGAAGTAATATCAACAATATCTTCTAGTAGGATAGCAAACTCGTCCCCTCCAAGTCTGGCTATAGTATCTCCACTACGCAAACATGATTCTAAACGTCGAGCTGTAACTGCTAAAAAATCATCCCCCATTTTATGCCCAAATTGATCGTTAATTTCTTTGAAACCGTCCAAGTCTATAAATAAAACGGCAAATTGATACTCTTTTTGCCGCTTACTTCTCTCAAAAGCTTGTTGCAAACGATCTTGAAATAAAACTCGATTCGGCAATAAAGTTAGGGAATCATAAAAAGCATTACGAAGTAGTCGTGCTTCTATTATCTTACGCTGGCTAATATCTTGGAAGATTATGACAGCACCATTAATATTACCATGGTGATCGCGAATAGGGGCAATACTATCTCCTATAGGTATCTGCTTACCACTTCTGGTAATTAAAGCACAGTTATCAGGTAAATTGACACCTTCACCTGTCACCATTACCTGTTGAACCAAATAATCTATTTTTTTCCCCTGTATGAGAATCTATTATTTTTAATACTTCTTCTACATTAATTGCTAATGCTTCCGATTGATACCATCCAGTTAAAGTTTCTGCCATGGAATTTATGACTTCAATTTTGCCATGAACATCTGTGATGATAACTGCACTCCCCATACTGTTAATAGCAGTTAACCATTTTCGACGTTCTTGCTGAGTCCTAACTTTAAATTGCTGCTGATGGATAGCTATTTCAATGGTGGTATATAATTCTTTATCGTCATAGTTATTTAAAATACAAGTTTTATCATACTGGTCTAATTTTTTATCTTTCGAATCACTTGTTAAATACAATACTGGTATATTAAGTTTTTTTTGAATTACATCTGCAATTTCTGCATTCTTTTTACTCTGTAATAAATAGCTACCTAGTAAAACTAAAGTAGGATTAGCCTCACATATTTTTTGAATTGTATCGTCTTTTAAATCAGTTATTTTTGATACATAATATCCTAGCTTCTGTAACTTTTGTTCAATCTCTATATGTATTATGCTTTCATCCTCAATAACTAGGATTTTGGGAGGAGTCATTTGAAAATTACCTACAAATGAAGGCTGATATGTTGCTATTAATAGCTAAAAATCAGGCTATTAGTAATACTATAATAAATATTTAAATATATGGCTATTTATTTTCATTAATGATAAAAATAAATTTATATACAAAAATGATATTTATCATTTTTTTAGAAGCGAATAATGGTTCATTACTTTGATTATATATTTTGTGTATTTTACATTACATAATATTTGAAATTAAAGTAGTACTTTGTATAATTTCAACTAGTCGCTTGAACAGGGTAAGCGCATCTCAAATTCTATTGAAAAGCGGGTTGAGAGGTCTCATCATCATGTTGGGATAAACAAGCAGTAAGAACAGTCAGCATATAATTATTATCCATAGCGGCTGGATTAGATTTTTGGCGATTACTACGTTTCAAAGATTGCTCTAGGTTTAAAGCATTAAGAGCTATTCGCCGCAGAAGTGCTAAGTTTTGTGGAGCATGACCAGTACGGACACGACAAGCATCTTCAGAAAAAGTGACATCTAAAGTCCAATGCAACCCATTTTCCACACCCCAATGAAGACGAATCACTTGTCCTAAGTTACGAGCATCACAATTTAAACTAGTTAGATAAAACTGAACTTCACCCACGGGTTGTTTGATTGCAAAGATGTGGTACCCGCACAACCATGACAACGCATTTAAGACCAACCCAATTGTCTTGGTTATGCAAAGTTTGCTGTTGAGAAATAGGAACACACCAAATTTGACGTTTTTCAGTACGATGATGACCTTTCTCTAACCGTTTATCATAACTATGGATAATACCTTTAAAGCCTTGAGATAACTGTTGCTCAAACCAATTTTTTACTTGTCCGTAAAGTGTAGGATGATTAGCTTTGAGTGCTAAAACATAATTTGCTTTTGCATTCAATATTTGGGATGCAATTGCTGTTTGCGTACCCATGGCATCAATGGTAATAATACATCCAGCCATGTCTAATAATTCCAATAATGCAGGGATTGCTGTAATTTCATTCCATTGATTTATCGTCTTGTTTTACTTGTCCTAAAACAAGACGATGTTCACTCGACCATGCACTAACTAGATGTAAGGCTGATTTACCCTGTTCTCTATCATAGGAACCTTTGAGGGTATTAACATCAATGGGAATTACCTGTGCTCCTGGGGCTTCCACTATTGATTCTACCCAACGTCGAAAGCATCGCTCAAATAATTTTGGGTTAATGGGTTCAAACACCCGTGGAAAGGTATCTGCACTTGGGATGCCCTCTGGTAAAGCTAAAAACTGCTCCAACCAGTCGTATTTACTCAATCCATAATTTTCCATGTCCTCCCATCCCTTACCTTCTGCAATCACTGATAGTATTCCAATGATTAAAATATCTGTTAATAAATGGACAGGGGTTCTTTCTACAGGTGGGTCTTCTATCTCACTAAAAACTAATGACATTTTTTCTGTCAATGCAGTGGCATTGGCTATACTCAAATTTTTTGAGCTTTTAATCTTTGGTTTTGAAGATTTGAAACCCGTAGGCGCAAGCCTTCTTGTCAGAGATACCATTAGACTAACCCGTTCAGTTCAGATAGACCCTTTGCGTCCTTAGCATACTACTTAACTTCTTTAATACTTAAATCTCCATTTTTGTGCCCCACGAGTGTTCCAGCAACAGGGGAAGATTCGGTGGCGTAGGGGACTGCCAGGTGGGGGTATGAGTGTTTATTGGGCTTACTCAAGGTCTTGATGCCCCTACCTGGCACCACGGAATCTAGGGAAGCGTTCCCCAGTTGCGTCAAATTTTTTTGGCGATGCCCCTCCAGTACCCCCCCAAAGGGCGTTGGCACTTGAGAATCAAGACATACCTGACAATTATGTACAACAATCTGTAATTTTCACTACAAAATTAGATGCGCTTACCCTGGTCGCTTGAAGAGTTTTAGTAAACCTGGATAATTTATTAGTTATGAGTCAGGTAAAAGTATCTTTTAAAGAGATTATATGATGGATGCTTTTACCTTGTAAATGGTAAATCAAAGCACAAAAGTAAATAAATTTTTCATTAAGGAAACAAAAATAAAAGTTTATCTGGTGAAATTACTTAGGAAAGACAATACTTTGAAACTAGTTATGCGTACTTATGATTTCGCAATAACTTTGAATCATGGATATATTATAAGACTTTATGCCCAGAGATCATTCCCGAATCAAAAATCGTCAATCCATAATTCAAAGCAGGAATGTTACCAAACAAACATAAATTTACTTGTTACTGCTCGTAGGAGAAGATGAACGATTTCTGGTAATATCAATGCTAATCTTACCGCCAAAATCGGGAATTGGTGCAGCAGGTTTGCTTAAAATTACTTGTACTTGAGAAACGCGATCATTTTGTTTCAGAATAGAATCAGCAATGGTTTCTACTAAGCGTTCAATCAATAGAAATTTAGAGTTTTTTATTAAATCTTTAACTAAGTTAATCGTACTGCGATAATCTACTGTTTGTCCGATATCTTCTGTTTTTGCGGCTTTAGAGATATCCAGCCAAAGTTTGACATCTACTTCAAACCATTGTCCCAGTACCTGCTCTTCTGCTAGATAACCAGTGTACCCATAAGCACGGATTCCAGAAACGTGAATGTAGTCCATATATACTAAATACTGATTGTGAAAAGGAATTTGCTTATAGGATTTTATACCGGAGAATAAGGGAAAGGAAACTAAGGGAGCAGGGGAAGATAAGGAGATGAAATTTTGACTAGCGACGTCGCAAGTCGCAAACTCCATTTCCTACAAATCGGCGCAACCGCCCAAAGGACTGGCTCGGGAACGCGCGAGTTTGACCATTAACAGTTAACTGTCAACTAACAACCATTAATTCCATATTCAATCTAAAATCTAAATTTTTTTGGCAAGTAAATCTAGGGATAGATAGAAATCACTTTAACTGGCTTATATATAATTTTATGGCTACTGACTATAAGAATATAAATCAAATTTGGGCTGCAATCGCAGTGGTAACTTTGAAGCGTCTGGGATTAAAAACAGCCGTAATTTGTCCTGGTTCTCGTTCTACTCCCCTAACAATGGCTTTTGTAGAAGAATCGCCGCATATTGAGTTAATTTCTATTCTAGATGAGCGCTCTGCGGCTTTTTTCGCTTTGGGGAAGGCAAAGATCACTGGACTACCTACAGTGTTGGTATGTACTTCTGGTACAGCGGGAGCAAATTTTTATCCAGCAGTTATTGAAGCAAAAGAAAGTCGTGTACCACTAATAATCTTAACTGCTGATCGTCCTCCGGAATTGAGGGATTGTCATTCTGGACAAACCATAGATCAAGTGAAATTGTATGGTGATTATGTCAATTGGCAAACAGAGTTAGCTACACCCATCGCAGACATAGGAATTTTAAGATATGTGCGTCAAATGTTAACCTATGGTTGGGAGCGAGCGCTAAGTCCGGTTCCCGGTGTGGTTCATATAAATGTTCCGTTGCGAGATCCTCTCCCACCTATTCCCCACCAAAATCAATTACAAGCTCAATCCTTAGAATTATTAAAATCCCAGTTTCAACTAGAAGAATTTTTGGATGGGGTCACAAATACTACATCACTAGAAAATTTCGACGATAAATTACCAATATTACCCGAATGGCAACAATGTGATCGCGGTATCATTATTGCTGGAGTAGCTCAACCACTACAAGTTGAAAAATATTGTCTTGTGATCGCTCAATTAGCTAAAAGTTTACAATACCCGGTACTTGCAGAAGGATTATCTCCTGTTCGGAATTACGCTGAAATTAACCCTTATATTATTTCCACCTATGACTCAATTCTTCGTAACCCCCAATTAGCCCACCAATTAACACCACAAATAGTCATTCAAGTTGGGGATACACCTACCAGTAAGCAATTACGTCAGTGGTTGAGTAGTATATCGGCTCAACGTTGGGTAATCGATCACACCTACCAGAACTTAGATCCTCTCCATGGAAAAACTATTCATTTACGATGTAAGACTAATTCTTGTGCTTACTCTAAATTGCAACAAGAAGACAAGCCAGGAGACTTTCTCAAAATCTGGTTGTCTGCAGAAACGCAGGTAAGGCAATCCATAGACAACTGTTTGATGCAAATTGAAGATATATGTGAAGTCAAATTAGCTTGGTTCCTTTCCCAGAATTTACCACCAGAAACACCGATTTTTATTGCTAATAGTATGCCAGTACGAGATGTGGAATTCTTCTGGAAACCAAATAATTCCCACATTATCCCCTACTTCAATCGGGGAGCTAATGGTATTGATGGTACATTATCCACTGCCTTGGGGACTGCCCATCGGCAACAAGGTAGTGTCATGTTAACGGGAGATTTAGCCTTGCTCCACGACACCAACGGTTTTTTGCTCAGAAATAAATTTGTTGGTCATTTAACTATTATCTTAATTAATAATAACGGTGGTGGAATCTTTGAAATGTTGCCCATTGCCGAATTTAATCCACCCTTTGAGGAATTTTTTGCTACTCCCCAAGACATCGATTTTCATAAATTATGTGCTACCTATGGGGTGAAACACGAATTAATTACTTCTTGGCAACAGTTAGGGGATAGACTACAAACCTTGTCTAGCAAAGAAATTAGGGTATTGGAAATACGAACAAATCGCCACTTAGATGCAAATTGGCGGAAAGAAAATTTAGGTAAATTTGCAATATAGGAATAAGAAGAAGATGACACACCAAACTTCTTGTATTTACTACCCCTGAGGGTAGCCGAAGTGCTAATCTCTTGTGATGCAAAAAACTACTCCCTACCCCCATCAAAAGAATTTCTCTGCAAACTCTATATCCATTTTGTCTAGAATTAGTGTACTTTTATTTACATTATTTTCTAGGAAAATCGGCGTTGCTAATTCATCCCCTGATTCAGCAACGCCGGAAAATAAAATGCAAGCACAAAACACAGAGCAGGTGATATGCTACTTAGAAGATATAATTGCAGAAGCAAAAAGTAAATGCGCTCGCATAGGTTTATTTCCTGCTCTTTTTCGTAAGGTAACACTGAAACTCAAGCAGGGTATTGATAACCACCTATTTGTAGACAATTCCCTCATGGAAGAGTTTAGCGCTCAATTCGCCAATCGCTCGCTACTTTCAAGCCATTGATGATTATTACAGAGAGGGGCAACCGACTAAAAGCTGGAAGGTAGCATTAGAAGCAAGCAAAAAATCAGACTATCTCATTCTGCAACATTTACTTATAGGAATTAATGCTCATATTAATCTGGATTTAGGAATCGTAGCAGCCCAAGTTAACCCTGGTTCCAAATTACCAACATTCCGCCAGGATTACGATATATACTTTAAACGGTTAAAATTTTGACTTTTTTAAATGTCTGAAATTCGAGAGTCAATAAGCTGTTTAACTTCTTCTGCTTATCAGTATTAGCGGTAACAATGCAGTTAGAGATTGCTGCCTTCAAATCTGCAAAATTAGCATAGAACTTAGAGCATAAACATTCATTTCTAAGAAATTTCCAAAATCTTTAAATCAAATTTAATTGTGGAGAATAGCAAGGTAAATAACATAGTTGTATCCCTACTGATGTCGCATATTTTTGTACTAATTTACACTTATGATATCTGGCATTATCTAGTACAATAACAATTGGTTTATTTTGCCCCAGATTCGCTAATTGAAATAACAACTGGCACAGACTTTCTGAATTAATATAAGTTTCATTTGTAATTGTAATTATTTCCTTAGTAACTGCATTAACTGCTCCTAAAACATTAAATCGTTTTCCACCGGAAGGTGAACAGATCAATGTTCTTGTAAAACACCATAAAAATCCTAAGTATGCTCGATGTACAAAGTGGGCTGCGTCAACAAAAAAAACTACTTTCTTTCCGCTAATAGCTTCTTCCAGTAATGGCTATAGCTTTTATTGTCTATATTTTTCTACCTCTTCAATCTTTTCTGGGTCTACTAACTTTCCCGACACATACCCCACTTTTAAGCAACGCAAACCTGTTCTGAGCAGAAATTCTCTTACCTGACTTGGACTGCGCTTAATACCATTTATTTTTTCAA
>CBZS010000696.1 GCA_000613065.1 Richelia intracellularis
ACTCTTAACTGGCAACCAACAGCCCAACAACAGCTACAATTCCAGCGATTGTATGAATTAATTATCCAAGGTAATCAAAAACTGAATGTAACTCGGATTATTGAACCTCAAGAGTTTTGGGAAAAGCATTTGTGGGACTCTCTACGAGGAATTGTAAAATTATTAACTAATCCCAATAATAAATTATCTGCGATCGATATTGGTACAGGTGCTGGTTTCCCTGGAATTCCATTTGCGATCGCACTTCCTGATAGTCAAGTGAACTTACTTGATTCTACTCAAAAAAAAGTTACTTTTCTAACCCAAATTCTTCCAGAGTTGGAATTAGAGAGGGCAAGAACTACAGTGGGAAGAGCTGAAGAAATTGGTCAAAACCCACAGTATAGAGAGAAATATGATGTAGCTTTAATTCGAGCTGTAGGTAATATTTCTGCTTGTGCTGAATATGCCCTACCATTACTTAAAAAAGACGGTTTCGCCATAATTTACCGGGGAAATTGGACAGATGATCAAACCAGCACTTTAAAAAATGCAGCCAAACAACTTGGTGGTGCGATCGCATCCATTGAAAAATTCACTACCCCCCTCAGTCAAGGTACTCGTCATTGTATATATCTAAGGAAGGTAGAAAATACTCCAAATAAGTTCCCCCGCGCCATAGGTGTACCTACTCACAAACCTTTGTAGAATTTGCTATTTCTCCAAACTGCTGCCAACAAAGATACATTGCTCTCGGTACATGAAAGCAACCTTTCCATTTACCACCCTTTAAATCTAATAGTACTTCTCCCTGACGATTGAGATAACCAAACCACTCCCCATATTCTGAGTCCGAAAAATGGGACCAAGTATACTTATGAATTTTTTCATACCATTCTCTACAGACATCCCTACCTGTTAATCTGTAACCCATTGCCAAGGCTACTAGAGATTCTAAATGTACCCACCAGAGTTTTTGGTCCCATTCCAGCTGTTGGGGAGGATATCTTTCTACATCCATAAAGTAATATAAACCCCCATATTCTTGATCCCAAGCAAAATCAAGGATATTCAACACTACATCTATCGCTTGATTAATTAGCTTGTCATCCTGACGACGTTGGGCAATATCCATCATAAACCACATGGCTTCAATACCATGACCAGGATTAATCAGTCTGCCTTCAAAACAGTCTAGGTAAGAACCATCGGGGGTAACATTTTCCCTAATTAATCCCCGTTTTTTGTCGAGGAAATCAGTCATTACTTCTCGTACTGTTGCAGTGAGTACTTGCTCTAACATGTCATTTTCTAATAGCCATGATATTTCTAAGGATAGGTTAGCTAAAATCATTGGTACTGCTAAAGCTTTCATGGGACGAGTACCAGGATAGATCTTATTGTATTGACCTTTGGGATTCGATTGACGGCGTAAAAGGTTGTTATATGCTTGTAATGCCATACCTTGTGCCCATTCTTCCCCAGAAGCTACAGCATACTGACTAAATGCCATAGCAGCAAAGCAGTCAGAAAAAATATTATATGGTTGCACTAAGGGTGTACCTTCACGGGTGAGGGAAAAATACCAATTACCATCTCCATCTCTTCCATGACGAGCAAGAAATTCAGCACCGCCAGCAGCAATTTCCAGCCAATCTTGCTGTTGTTCAAAACGGTTATAAAGCATGGAAAATAGCCATACTTGACGGCTCTGCAACCAAATAAATTTATCTGTATCGTACACCTTACCCTTTCTATCTAGGCAGGTGAAATACCCACCGTATTCCCAATCAATAGAGTG
>CBZS010000697.1 GCA_000613065.1 Richelia intracellularis
TTAATTAGTGCTGTACTAAC
Source organism: Richelia intracellularis (assembly GCA_000613065.1). Classification (GTDB taxonomy): domain Bacteria; phylum Cyanobacteriota; class Cyanobacteriia; order Cyanobacteriales; family Nostocaceae; genus Richelia; species Richelia intracellularis_B. Next base: position 21 of record CBZS010000697.1, read on the forward strand.
AGTGATATCACCCAAATGTACTGTATATCCCGGCGTAAAGTTATGGAAATTGAATTCTGCCTCCATTACCTGTAAAGGATAAGGGAAATGAGGTTGTAGCATCTGATCGTATAGACTCTGCTTAATGGAAGCACTATTAGAAGCAGCAGCTCCATATATGTGAAAGCTATTGTTGCCATCAAGAGCAGGAGCAAAAAATGGGAATCCATGGATGCGATTAGATTGCACATTAGTAAAAAATAAATGTGCCTCTATTGGTTGTGAAGATGTAGCCCAACTGTTACCCAGCATCCGCAAAGCAGTTCCGGCATCAAAAATGAGGTATTGTCCACCTACCTTCAGTTCAACGCAAGCAGTGTTACCTCCATAGCGGATAGTTTCGCTACATGGACTAGGAATTAAACCCCTTACCCCCCAGAATCGCACTAAAAAATCGTCTTTAAGACTACTCTTTCCTAAATGGTTTGGAAATATTGATGCTTCTAAATTTGACATTGGATCTGATACTAGATGTTACTGAGAAGATCGTCATAATGACGCAATTCTAGCAATCGGTTTTGCCCATCTACAATTAGAACCTGGGGGGATGGTTGCTTATTTCCTCAGGGGATAAATACCCATAAGTCATAATGATTAAGTGATCGCCAGCAACACCGAGCCTTGCTGCCGCACCATTTAATTCAATTGCCCCTGAATTAAATGGTGCTGGGATCGCATAGGTAATCAGTCGCTCACCATTGCTAATATTAACTACTTGTACTTGCTCGTATGGTAAGATATTTGCCTTTTCTAATAAGGCTTTATCTATACTAATGCTGCCAACATAGTTAATATTTGCTGCTGTGAGAGTACAGTTATGAATTTTTGCCAAAAGGAGCGTACGCTGCATTGGGTTTAGGAGTTCTGAGGGAACAGGGACAATGAAAATAAGATAATTATATTATTGGTAATGGTTAGTTAGGAATTAGTAATCTAATTTGGCGTTGCTGAATCAGGAAATGATTTCACTAAATTTTCAACGATTTCTCAATGGTTTCAAACGCTAATTCATCCTGAACTTATGCAACGCCTCTAATTTTAAATTAATTACCAAGCTCCAAATTAATCCATTACCCATTACTATTTAAGCTTTTTTACCTGCCAAAATACATTTATCAACTAAGGGATTAACAGACTGTACATCTTGCCAGCCAAGTATTTCCGAACTTTTTTTTCTAAATTCTTATAGGAACGGAAAAATTCGGCGATTTCTTCTAGTCGGTGGGGAGCTACATCCTTTAAGGATGTTACTTGTGCGTATCGGGGATCTTTGTCAGGAACGCAAAGAATTTTTTCATCATTATCGCCACCGTCAATCATTTTTAGCATACCGATTGGTCTGGCTGCAATTACACACCCTGGGAAAGTAGGTTCATCCATTAATACCATACCATCGAGGGGATCGCCATCATCAGCCAAGGTATTGGGTACAAAGCCATAGTCATAGGGATATTTGACGGAGGAATACAATACTCTATCTAAGGCAAAAGCTTGTAAATCTTTATCAAATTCATATTTATTTTTACTTCCACCGGCAATTTCAATCAAAACGTTGATGATACCGGGTTTAGGTTGTGCCGGAATCAGGGATAAGTCCATAAGAAAACTCCTAAACTACTGATAATTACGGGTACATTTTGCTTTGACACCCGTGTAGAATTTTAGGCTAAGATGGGCTCCTTCCCAAATAATTTAGATCATCCTGGGGTAAACACTTTTAGGTAACTTCTTGGAACAATCCCGTAGGTTAAAACTATAGCAGTGCCTTCCATTGATGACGCCGGTTAAGGACTGCTACAGGTAATATAGGGTTTATGGGAGAGAATACTCTGAGAACAAAGTTCCGTAAATGTGATAAAACCTCAATCTAGTCGGCTATAACTAGGGTTTCTTTTGAATATAGCCACTGATATTAAACTTGGTTGAAAATCATAGCAACTATCTACAGGCATTCTGCGATCGCAGAATGCTACTTGCCTATGTTTAAGTGGTTATTACTTCTTTTGCATATTATATGTCACAGGTTGAGGCTGGCTGGGAGCATCACTTGACGAATAGTTAGCGATGACAAATACCGGTAGGGTGAGAGTCAAGAAAGCAATAAATGTTCCCACAATGTCTGCCAAAGGATGGGCATACCTATCGTAGGATTTGGCAGACTGACTGTTAGCGTCCATATAAAATCAAACTTCTTCGCAATTTAATAAGTAGGTTTTCTCTCAGTAAGAGAGTGTTACTTATATTCTAACTATTTTTTAACAAAAAATTCTTGTTTAGTCAAAAACATTAACCTATTTTTAAAACTGCCTTCGTGTTTGTTATTACAATTATTATTCTTTTATCTTGAGAGCGAATCCATATTAAGTAACTCAAAAATTATGATTTTATATTATTTTTTACTTGCTATGTAATCACATCTACTTTCTCACATATAAGTCTAGCATTGAAAAATACATAGTTGGAAATGAATACATAATAATGGATAAATTACGTAACTTTATTTTTGGCTGTATCAATATATCTTAATTCATATCTAATTTGAGCATAATTTCCGATGATAAATTATTCAGAAATGAGCTTTAACCCTATATTTGCATAGACTATAGGCTAAAAAAGCATATTTACTGACAACATTTTTAATCGTAAGAATAAATGATTTCAATATATTTATTCATCAGGATAATATACCTAAATAGTACAGATAAGCAATTAAGTATCTAACCAAAACTTCCGTATCTTCACTAGTTTTATTCAAGAGATAATCCAATTATTACTTTACTAAGTAATCCAGTAATTTAGCTTCTTGTCAATATATATATGGAGAGATAATTAATATATATCTAGTGAATGATGTCAAAATTTAATATAACCAAAAATACAAAAACTTTAGTTTTAATATTAACAAATATATAAAAAAAACCGCCACTCAGTAGGGCGGTTTGGTTAAGCAATCGGAGGGTATTTATAGACTAATGTACTAATCTGATGATTGCTGTAGTAAAATTGGCACTTATTTTCTAATTTCCAGTTTAATAACAACTAGCTTCTGCCGTAAGCACTTATGGGTTCTTTGATAAAACGGATGTAAAGATGTCTAAAAGTGGACTTAATTACCCTGGGCATACCAAAATCAATAGGTAGAAATTTCTCAGGTAACTGCCAATCATCTATTTGTAAAACTTCTGGATGTAACAAGGGGAAATCAATTTCCGCTAACTTCCCAGCTAAACCTAATCGCAAGGATGCAGCCACCGTAGGTATATCTTGGGGACAGACATTGAGAATGGTTGCAAATGCTCTATCTAAAGCAAACACATCTGCCGATGCACCTAAAATGCCTAAATTACGGGGTTCTCCGCCACTAGGGCCATTACCTTCATGGCCGATAATACCATCCATGATTGTTAAGTTGGGACTAATAGCTCTAGCAGTTTCCACCAACATTTCTCCAAAGCGATTGGCGTTTTTTCCTGCTTCCATGTGCCACCAAGCCTTCATTTTTCCGGGAACACAACCAAACAGATTTTTAGTTCCCATGGTAAGTACGAGTTGAACATGGGATTTAACTTTGGGCAAATTAATCACCACATCTGCTTCCATGGCTTCCTTTGATAGCAGTAAGTGGTTAAAATCTTCATTAATTGTTTGGTAACGCTGACCTTGAAAATCAAGAATGGGAAGGTTGAGTTCATCTAAAATTGGTTGGTAACCATTGGCGACTGCTACCCCTTTAGCACTACCAAATGCTGGACTATCTCCTAAAAAAGGCTTACCACCCACTTCGATTACCATTTGAGCCAGAACATAAACTAGTTCTGGACGGGTAGTACATTCTTTAGTCGGACGTGCTCCTGTAAGTAAGTTAGGCTTTAATAAAACCCTTTGCCCTGGTTTAACGAACCCTGCCATACCCCCCAATGGCTCTAATAGGGTAGTTATAGATTCCCTTAAAGTCTCCCGTTCGTAAGAACGTGCCTGAATTAAACTGACAGATGGTTTTTGAGCTTGCATTGATATGGCTGTAAATTCTAATGTCTTATGACACCTTAACTTAATTAAATTTTAGATAATGGGGGATGTTGACCGTTCTTTGTTGACAGTTAACAGTCAAAATTTCTTCTCCTTGTCTCCGTATCCCCCGCTGCCCTTCACCCCAGGGGTACAATTTGGCTCATTTCATCTAAATTCAGAACTTGGGATAAGTCTTCATCAGTCATTAGTTTTTTTTCTAATACAATCTGCCGTAATGATTTGCCTGTTTCTAAAGACTCCTTCGCAACAGCTGCGGCATTTAAATAGCCAATGTGGGTATTTAAAGCTGTTACTAAGGCTAAACTACCTTCCGCGTAATCCAGACAGCGCTCTTGATTGGCAACAATACCCTTAATGCAGCGTTCCATGAGGGCATTAATAGTATTACCGAGGATTTCAATACTGTGAATCAGGTTATAGGCAATTAGGGGCATCATCACATTTAATTCCAATTGTCCTGCTTGTGCAGCCAGAGCGTTCGCATTATCATAACCCATTACCTGAAAGCAAACCATGGATGTCATCTCTGCCATCACAGGGTTATATTTTCCAGGCATAATTGATGAACCTGGTTGTACTGGAGGTAGTTGGATCTCCTTCAAACCTGTTTTCGGTCCAGAATCCATTAGTCGCAAATCATGGGAGATTTTGACTAAATCTTGTGCTAAGTTCCGTACAGCACCAGAAACATTAAGGAATGGTGCCATACTCTGCATTGCTGCCATGAGATGGGGGGCTGGTTGTAAGGGTAGATTTATTAGCTCTGATAGTACTTCTAGCACGCGGGCGCGATACTGGGGATGGGTGTTCAACCCCGTACCAGCAGCACTACCACCCAATCCTAATACCATTAAATCTCCACTGGCAGTATAAATACGGTTGTGGTGTTCACTAAGAATTTGTGCCCAAGCCCGGAAATTTTCCCCCAAACGCACGGGGACAGCATCCTGGAGGTGGGTTCTACCAGATTTGACAACATCTTGGAATTCTGTGGCTTTGGCTTTTAACGTTGCTATAGCTGCTTCCAAAGCAGGATGTAAGGTGTGGGATAAAGCCAGTAAACCTCCAATGCGAATTGCGGTGGGGATCACATCATTGGTAGATTGACCGTAGTTCACATGATCATTAGGACTGACTCGTTTATAGTTACCCTTTTCATCTCCTAAAATTTCTAGGGCTCGATTTGCCAATACTTCATTGATGTTCATGTGGTGGGAAGTACCAGCACCTGCTTGATATACATCTACCACAAATTGATCCCGAAAGTTGCCCTTGAGGACTTCATCAGCAGCTTGAACAATTGCTTGGCTTATTTCTGGGATGATGCAACCCAATTCTCCATTGACTATTGCTGTAGCCTTCTTAATTAAAATACCGGCATCTATATATGTAGATAAAGGCTTAATCCCACTAATGGGAAAATTTTCTGTAGCTCTGAGTGTTTGAATACCATAATAAGCGCGATTGGGGATTTGGCGTTTGCCCATGGAATCGCTTTCTATTCTATATTGAGAGGAATCTGGCTGTTGGTTCATAGTATTATTTGCACAATCTCCGAACACAAATCATCCCATGAGTCGGGGAAGAGAGGAAGAGTGAAGGAGGGGAGCAGAAGAGCAGGGGAGATAAAATAACTAACTCTCCTAACTCTCAATCTAAAATCTAAAATCTAAAATCTAAAATCTAAAATCTAAAATCTAAAATCGAATGACTATACCTAACTGGATTACTTTTTCTCGATTGTTGGGGTTGCCATTTATTCTCTATGGTTTACATAACCCTACTGCACAAACAAGATGGATTTGTCTGGTGATTTTTCTGATTGCGGCTGGTACTGACTGGTTAGATGGCTATTTAGCCCGAAAACTCAACCAAATTAGCGATTTAGGTAAATTCCTCGATCCTTTGGTGGATAAATTACTAGTTTTAGCTCCTCTGCTAGCATTAGTCGAATTGGGAGAAATTCCGGCTTGGGGAGTATTCATCATTTTGGCGCGAGAACTAGCCATTGCTGGTTGGCGTGTAAAGCAAACTACCATCACTGGAGCAAATATTTGGGGCAAACTTAAAACTGTTAGTCAAATTATTGCGACCGCTATTTTAATTGCCCCGCTACCTATATATTGGAAAACGATTACCCTGATAGCTTTCTGGATGTCAGCGGCCCTCACCATAGTCTCCGGATTAATTTACATAATACCAGCAGATAAAAA
>CBZS010000698.1 GCA_000613065.1 Richelia intracellularis
AAAAATCTACTCAGTTACTCAATACTTTAGAAACCCATACCTCGGCGATAACCCCTCATACCTCTCCGACTTTGTCTGCGTTGCTGTCGCATTTCCGCCATTTTTGTCCGTTGTTCTGGAGTAAGTACATTACGCACGGCTAGCTTTTTCTCAAAACGCTTTGCTGATAATTGCCGACGCAGATTTTGAATTTCGCGGAATTGTCGTCTTAGTTCGCCATCGGAACCATCACCAGCCATCAGTTGGCGCATTTTTTGCTTAGCTTCCTTCATGTCCTCTTTTAAGGTATGGTCCTTAGCCTGGTTGTGGATTTCCTGAATTTTCCTGACTTGCTCTGGAGTCAAATCCAATTCCTGCTGCATACGTTGTAGACGTTGCTCTTTATTAAACCGACCCTTTTTTTTAGGCATCTCATCATTCGATGGTCTTTGAGCAACAGTTTGGACTCGGTAGGATCTAAAAGTTTGGCTTTGACGGAAGGGAGCTGCCATGCCGCTCATGGGAATAAGTAAGGATGCTGCTAATGCTGTAGATGCAGAAATTATACGCCAATTCATAAGGTATCTCCTGGGAATATGTGAAGGTAGTAAAGTCTTGAGTAAACTTTGTTATCCTTGCTAACAATTCAATACTAAGAAATTCTCTAGCCATTTACATGAATCCCTGATCCTAAATTCATCTATTACTTTAGGTCTATATGAAGTCTGTAGAGGTAGTACCTTGGCACATTTCAGCTATTGGTGACCGTAGTTTATATTAAGTTTAGAGATAGCTTATCTGTAGGCATTCGCCCACAGCATTCAGCCTTCTATGACTATGCAACGATTGATTTGGAAGAAACACCCATTTACCCTGTTATTTTATTTAGAGCTAACCCTATTAGGAATTAGTTTATTAGCAGCGTTTTCTCCTTTATTTCCCCATCGCGTACATTCTTTCAATACACCCAACATTCCCGATATTCTCATACCCGTGACTTTGCCCAATTTAGGGTTTAGGTTTCGCCCCATTCTTATTCCCATAGTTGCAGCTTTGGCTGGTTCGGGTTTACGTTTACCCTTTGGCTCTCGTATCGCTCAGGTAATGTACACCAATCTAGGGTTTGGCTTGAGTTGGTTAGCTGTGCTGCTGGGAGGAAGAGGAGAAAGGGTATTTCCTTGACTATTACTGGTGGTGGTAATTCGTGCTTGTTTGATGTTCCCTTGGAGTGGGCGTATTTTAGTTGCGATCGCAGCTTATGCTTCTTTTATATTAATACTGTTCATCTCATTTATGGATATAACTCCTTTTGGCATACCTTTAGGCAGAAGATTACCTCCCCCACTCCCCAGAATGCCAGAGGAGTTGGTACAGCCATTTTTAATTAATTTAAAGTTAAATTCGGCGGTATTATTCGCCTTGGTTTTAATGTTTGTTCTATTATTATACTAAGAACGGTTAAAAGCTGGACTTTTGTATAGCGGTAATAACAAGTATTATAAATTAATAAACAATATTACTTGAGAAACCAGGTAAAGTCTGATGTTAAAAATAGATTTTACGCAAGAAGACATTGATAAACTTCATTATGAAAGATATGATGATCCTCATCCATTAGTCAGGGTAAGCGCATCTGAAATTATATTGACAAGCGGGTTGAGAGCTATCATCATGTTGGGATAAACAAGCAGTAAGAACAGTCAGCATATAATTATTATCCATAGCGGCTCGATTAGATTTTTGGCGATTACTACGTTTCAAAAATTGCTCTAGGTTTAAAGTATTAAGAGCTATTCGCCGCAGAAGTGCTAAGTTTTGTGGAGCATGACCAGTACGGACACCACAAGCATGTTCAGAAAAAGTGACATCTAAAGTCCAATGCAACCCATTTTCCACACCCTAATGAAGACGAATCACTTGTCCTAAGTTACGAGGCTCACAATTTAAACTAGTTAGATAAAACAGAACTTCACGGGTTGTTTGATTCCAAAGATGTGGTACCCGCACAACCATGACAACGCATTTAAGACCAACCCAATTGTCTTGGTTATGCAAAGTTTGCAGTTGAGAAATAGAAACACACCAAAAATGACATTTTTTCTGTCAATGCAGTAGCATTGGGTATACTCAAATTTTTTGAGCTTTTAATCTTTGGTTTTAAAGATTTGAAACCGGTAGGCGCAAGCCTTCTTGTCAGAGATCCCATTAGAGTAACCCGTTCAGTTCAGATAGAGCCTTTGCGTCCTTAGCATACTACTTAACTTCTTTAATACTTAAATCTCCATTTTTATGCCCCACGAGTGTTCCTGCAACTGGGGAAGATTCGGTGGCGTAGGGGAGTGCCAGGTGGGGGTATGAGTGTTTATGGGGCTTACTCAAGGTCTTGATGCCCCTACCTGGCACCACGGAATCTAGGGAAGCGTTCCCCAGTTGCGTCAACTTTTTTTGGCGATGCCCCTCCAGTAGCCTCCCAAAGGGCGTTGGCGTAGCCTGCGCTTAGGCACGAAGTGTCCGTCGTTGGCGTTCCCACTTGACAATCAAGACATGCCTTACAATTGTGTACAACAATCTGTAATTTTCACTACAAAATTAGATGCGCTTACCCTGCGTCGCTTACGCGAATATGTATTATTAATTGAAAACCAAGCTACCCTCCAGGAAAGAAATGGGGCGTTGCCAGGGAAATCCATGATTCTGTGGGACATTCCCTCACAGCCCAGAGCATTCAATTAGAAAATGTGGCAATGCTGCTGGATGAGAAAGATGTGGAAGGAGCAAATCAAAATTTACAAAAGGCAAGACAATTAGGAAAGGAAGCCCTACAAAATGTCGGTCAGTCCGTGGCTACCCTCCGCAATCACCCATTAAAAGGGCAATCCTTACCAACTGCTTTAAGAAAGTTAGTACAAGAAGAATGCGAGAAAACAACTGGCATCCAAATTAACTCGACAATTGACTTAAATTACCCATTATCTATGGAAATATCTACGGCTGTTTATCGGGTAATTCAAGAAGCTTTAACTAATATTGCCAAACACAGCCGAGCAAATAGGGTATCCCTTGTTCTTCAAGAGAACACCACAGGAATTTTAGTCTCAATTAAAGATAACGGCTGTGGTTTTTATCCCCAAGAAAATACTACAGGGTTTGGACTGCAAGGGATGCGAGAAAGGATGGAAGTATTGGGTGGGAACCTCCACCTCACCAGTCAGCCTGGTAAAGGTTGTAAAATTCACTTTGAGATTCCACTATCAATGTAGTGCTACGCTGTTGCTACCTCCCAGAGAAAAGGGAATGGCGAACAGGAAACAGATGCAGATAATTGATGTGTTGCAGTCTTGTTTTAAATTGGTATGGGTGCGACTCTTTTGGTAGTACGGATTATGATATAAGAATAATAAATGAAAAGTCAACCACAGTAGTATTGACAGCCAAAAATGTACTTGATGGAATTGGCTTGTAAAAAGTGAAAAAACAGGAACAGTTCCACACCCTATGCAAGGATCTACATCAAATCAAGGTATGTTTTGGTCACAAGCACGAGAACTATTTGAACAGATAGTTAGTTGGTTAGACTCAGACAGCATTTGTGGGTTAGAACACTCCCAGATAGAGAGTAAGTTACTTGAGAATGGATACGAACTATTGAGACGGTTGTTACAAACAAAGATATTTTGATAAACGCACTCAAGATGAAATAGAGGGAGAGTGTGCAGGCACAGACTCACTAAACAGAACACACAAGAAAAATTGTCGCGGAAATTGACCACATTATTTGGCACAGTAATCGGCAATAGAATCGGTTATGGAGGAAGAAAGATAAATACCCTATTTCCTTTGGATGGGGAGTTTAATCTACCAGCACAGCAATATTCTCTCTCATGGACTAAGACAGGGATATTATCCATGTGATTGAGTATTTGTGGAAAGCTGCATTTGTCTTTTCTTCTCAGACTTCAACACAGGCAGAAGCTTGGGAGAGCAAACGTTTACAGCTTATCCTTGAAGGTAAATCAAGTTCTGTTGCCCCAGGTATGCGCCGGAGTGCGACTTTACCCAAACTCACCCCCCAAGAACGTAAACCCGTGGATACCTGTGCTAGATATTTACTTAACAATGCCAAATACCTAAAATATGACGATTACTTAAAAGCTGGATTCCCCATGGCCACGGGGGTGATTGAGGGTGCTTGTCGCCACCTAATTAAAGACAGGATGGATATCACTGGGGCTAGATGGAGCATGAGGGGTGCTGAGGCTGTTTTACCCCTGGCTTCTTTATACATCAGTGGCGATTGGGATGAGTATTGGCAGTTTCATCTACAACAAGAACATAAACCCAATCACCTGGCTTTGTACTCTAGTGGTATTCCTTTGATCAAGCAAGTTCTCAAAGCTAGTTGTTCTACTACCCCTCCACCTCTTCCAATACCTGTCTAAGTTCCACTCTCCGTCTTACTAAAAGAGTCGCACCCAATTGGTATTAGTAGGGAGCAAGATCCTCCCACTACAAATTATGGCTTTCAAAATGGATGTGGCGAATCAACAAATTGAGGTGATTTATGAGAATAATTTCACCAATTATCTGGGCGCAAGCCCCAGCACCTCTACAATGAATCTGTAAATAGGACAGCCATTGTAATCAAATCGGTTGATCTCAACTTCTCGATTCTTGTGGTAATTCCAATTCTGGACATCTCCTTATCTGTAAACTCGTAATCTAAAATCCAAAATCTAAAATTGAATGACAATCCGAGTTTTATTCGTTGACGATCAAGGTATTATCCGGGAAGGGCTAAGTAGGGCTTGCTGAAAAAGTTCAGTGGGGAGGGATGGACAATTTAGTCAAAAATTAAAGATAACTTTTGACTAACGAAAACGATCAAAAATATAACTTTTAATAATTGCATTTGCATAAAAAAGGCGTACTTGACATGCATTGACATAAAAAATCCAAAAAAAGCCGCCATAACCAAGTAGAAAGATTCATTCCTAAAAAAGTAATAGCAATTGCAGTTTCACAAGTATGAGAAAGTTTAGCCATGATTCTATTCAAGCTAAATCTTCTTTTCCCTTGCCCAAAGTTTCCCTCAATACTATTACGAATCCTCTCAGATTAATTTGCTTGTCTTTTTTGTTCTTTACTCACATTAGCTGGAGGTCTCCCCAAAGGTGGACCACTCATTTTAATACCTCGTTTTTTACACCAAGCTCTGTTTTCTCTAGTCCGATAAATTTTATCTACATGAACAGATTCCGGATAATAACCAGTGTCGTTTTTAAAACCTTCTACTTGTGTTTTTAAGTCTGCTGATTCATTAAAGTTATCCCAACTAATATGGTCTAAGAATACATATCCGTCAAAATAACTAGCCGATAATTTCGCGCCAAATTCTACGGATTGTCTGGCTTTCCCTCTGACGAGAGGGCGGATGTGTGGTTGGTTTAGACTCACAATCGCGTCTCATATGCTTTGTTTTTTATTTTCATATAACCATAACTGTTGACGATAGACTTCTGTGACCAAAAGACAATATAAGATGTTGTCTTTTGGTTAAAGCTGATAATGTTGCTCCTAAACTGATTAGACCATGAATATGAGATAGGTTTATTTTAATATATTGAAGTTGTCTTTTTATGGCTTTACTTCTTTGTTTGTGCCGAGGACGACTTTTTTTTGCCACTACTATATAGTCTTTTATTGCCAATTCTCGATAAGTCCTTGGCTTTTTATCTAATCTTCCCTTTATCTGTTCAGAAAGAGAATCTATAATTCTTTCTGTTTGTTTTCTGGCTTGATTTAAGATGCCTAAATCTGTTGGATAGCTAATATCAATTGGCGCACAAGTCGCATCTAATATTAGAGGATGTTTTAAAAGGTGGGAGGTATGATAAAAAAGCTCACAAGGCATATGCTGAGAATTATAGAAAACAGCACCCCATGAGCAAATGACTAAGAATTATCCTAGCAATTTAACGTGGGAACAGTGGGAGTTAATTGCAGAGCTGTTTCCAGAGTCAAAACCAAGTGGTCGTCCACGTACAACATGTATTGTATGTACCCAGTAGTAAAAGCGATTTTATATGTACTGTGTCAAGGATGTACATGGCGGGCATTACCAGGAGATTTACCACCTTGGTCTACAGTCTATGGCTATTTCAAAAGATGACGCAAAGACCGTACTTGGCTTCAGGTTCATGACAAACTATATCAATGGGTTCGGCTAGCAGCCAGTCGAGAACCAAGTCCATGGGAATCAGCCTTTGATAGCCAATCAGTTGAAACCCCAACCATGATTTGTACGGATGTTGGTTTCGACCCAGGAAAACAAATACATGGACGTAAGCGATTTATTACGGTTGACTTGTTAGGGCTAGTTTTGGGAGTATTGGTTACTTCTGCAAGTGTGCCAGAACCTGCAGGGGCTAAACTAAACGTGCACGTTCTGGCAGGTTTATCAGATGAAAGATAAAGTTAAAAGACTGCACACTATCTGGATGGATGGAGGATATCGGGGGGAAGATTTTGCCCACTGGATAATGGATGTTTTTCGTTGGATTGTGGAAGTGGTTCTCAGACCCTTAGAAAAGAAGGGTTTTACCCTTTTACCAAAACCTTGGGTTGTAGAACTAACTTTCGGGTGGCTCAATTGGTGTAGAAGATTAAGTAAGGACTATGAAAGGCTACCTGAAACTTCTCAGACTTTAATCTATATTGCAATGATACGTATCATGGTCAGGGGACTTGCATGATTTGTAACTCACTTCGACTTTTAAAACATCCTCTTAATTTACCTCGATTTTTTGGCTCTAAAACCTTTTGTGTTTCTTTTTTTCGTCTGCTTCCTCAAAGGTCGCCTCTTGTATTTTTTTTACCATGATCTGATTGACTTTATTCACCATATTGGCACTGATTCTTTCACGAAAATGTACTAGCATCGATGCATCAAATGGTGCTTCATTAATATAAGATGACATTCCTATAAACTACTGTAGATAAGGGTTGTCTTTTATTTGTTCTACTGTTTCCCTATCGCTTATCTCCAATTTATCTTTGATTATTAATGCACCTAATGCCATGCGAAATGACTTTGGTGGTGCCCCCATTTCTTCGGAGAAAAGGCTGGCATATTCATCTTCAAATTCTTGCCAGGGAATCAAATCAGCCATCATTACCCACCTATTTTCACAAGACAACTTCCCCTCAAATGGCAGAAGGAACTTTGATGCTGAAATTTGAGTTTGCTCTTATTTCCTGTACATACGTACTAACAATACCAGTAACAATACTGGTATTGTTATGCATGGGTTTTGTGCTATTTTCTCCTTTTTTCTTGCATCTAAATATATTTGTCTGGTCTGAGATTCCCACAGCAACTACTTTTTCTCTTTTTTCAGCAAACCCTAGGTAGCTTATTACGCAGCAAACCGGATATAGAGATTATTGGGGAAGCTGAAAATGGTCAAGTAGCCCTCGAAATGGCGATCGCGCTCCAACCGGATGTTGTTTTAATGGATGTACGGATGCCAGTTCTGGATGGGGTTGCAGCCATTCGCAGTCTAGAACAAAAAGCCCCTGATATTAAAGTACTGGTGTTAACAACTTTTGATGATGATGATTATATTACCCAAGCTATGAGCTTTGGTGCTAAAGGATACCTATTGAAAGATACCCCCTCCGAAGAGTTAGCCCAAGCTATCCGCGCAGTTCACAAAGGATACACCCAAATGGGACCAGGATTATTTGAAAAGGTAATGCTGGCTCCTACTCACACAGAGCCAGAAACATCCCCTGAATTCGATCAGTTAACCTCCAGGGAAAAGGAAGTATTACAACTAATTGCCCAAGGATTGAATAACCGGGAAATAGCCCAATCTTTGTATATTTCCGAACGCACAGTGAAGAATCACGTTAATAGTATATTAAGTAGGTTTAATTTGCGCGATCGCACCCAAGCGGCTATCTTTGCCAGCCGTATATCACCATGGAAGAAATAAGCCGTTATGCATCTAATTTGTAGAGCAGGGGAGATAGAATAGCTGTCAACTGTCAACTATCAAACAATCCTTCAAACAGTAAAGAACCTGCTCTTGTTGTTCCACTGAGAATTCTGGGAACATAGGTAAAGATAAAACGCGATCGCAAGCTGCTTCTGATACCGGTAATTGTCCTGGTTGGTAACCAAGATTTTGATAAACAGGTTGTAAGTGTAGGGGATGGGGATAGTAAACCATGGTATTGACTCCCCTTGCTTGTAACTCTTCCCTTAACCAGTCCCGTTTTTCTGGCAGAACGCTTATAGTATATTGATTCCATACACCTTTACCCCCCCCCTAATTCGTGGGGTGTAATAATATTGGGTAATTGACTCAAATATGATTGATACCGGGATGCGATCCCTTTTCGTTGCTGATTCCAAGTATCGAGATAACGTAGCTTAATTTGTAAGACAGCTGCTTGAATGGCATCTAACCGACTATTTACCCCTACCTCTTCATAGTAGTAGCGATCCTTTTGTCCATGATTTTTTAACATCCGTATTTTGGCGGCAATTTCCCCATCATTGGTAGTTATGGCTCCCCCATCACCACAACCCCCTAAATTTTTGGTGGGGTAAAAACTAAAACAACCAACATGACCAATACTACCAACCAGTTTCTCCCCCCACATAGCCCCTGTGGACTGGGCACAATCTTCAATTACCACTAAATTGTGTACCTTGGCGATACCCATCAACTCCGTCATATCCACAGGTTGTCCAAACAAATGTACGGGGATAATCGCTTTAGTTTGGGGGGTAATGGCAGTTGCAACTTGCTGTAAATCTAAATTAAATGTCGCCTCGTTAATATCCACAAATACAGGCTTTGCACCCACCGCACTAATTACTTCAGATGTGGCAATAAATGTAAAAGAGGTGGTGATGACTTCATCTCCCACCCCAATTCCATAAGCCCTGAGTGCTAAGTACAGGGCATCCGTACCGGAATTGCAACTAATACATTCATTTACCTCAATATAATCAGCCAGTTGTTGTTCTAAACCTGCGACAATAGAACCACCAATGTAACCACCAGAAGCCAGAACCTCCAGCACGGCAGCACTAACTTCTTCCTCAATGGCGTTATATTGTTGCTTTAAGTCAAAGGCTGGTATTGAATTAACAGTTTGAATCATGAGTTGTAATTTGATTTATTGATAGATATTAAACGAGATGGAATGAAAAAAAGAATATAGGTTTCCCTATCTGATATCAGTAGAATTATGAAGAGAATAAGCCCCAGAAGGTGAAATATTTATGACCAAATAGTAATTGGTATTAAACCCCCAAATTTTATTTGTGGAGGTGGAAGGTGGGGAAAATTTTCCTCACCCAAGCCCATGGATTTATTGATGGAGGAACTGCTAGCGAAACTTCTCCCCAGGAGGCTAACTAATAACTGATACTTGATAACTGAAATGGCAGAAATGATTGATTTAGATTTAGTAGATTTAGTAGCTGTAGTGGCATTAATTAGTGTTGCGTTCGCATTATCAGCATGGCAAAGAATTGGACTTGAGTTTAAACTTGCCATGGCTGCGGGGAGAAGTATTATCCAATTCTTAATCCTGGGGTATGTCCTTGACTTCATATTGGCACTGAACAACATTTGGGCAGTTGTGGCGATTTTAACAGTAATGTTAACAATATCTGCAATTGTCACCCGCAATGGCATCAGTAAACAAATACCCTTGCTTTTGCCCCTACTCTGGGCATCAATGTTTGTTAGTACTGTTGGGGTACTGGTCTACGTCAATTTTATGATTATTCAACCAAAACCATGGTATTCGCCACAGTATACAATTCCCCTAGGAGCGATGGTATTGAGTAGTGCCATGAATGCTGCCGCGATTGCAGGAGAAAGATTAGTTAAAACAATTAACTCCAGCCAGTTAGAAATCGAAACCCATTTAAGTTTAGGTGCTACCCCCCAACAAGCGATCGCAAACTACCGTCAAGAAGCCATTCGTGCAGCTTTAATCCCCACTATTAATCAAATTGCGATCGCAGGAATATTTTTGCCTCCTGGATTTATGAGTGGCATTTTAATTAGTGGTGTAGGTCAAGACTCCCAGCCACTACAAGCTGCATCATCAGCCGCATCCTATCAAATTATACTTTTATTCATGATGGTGAGTGCAAATTTACTGACTGTTTTGTTACTGTTCCAAGGCTTGTGTCGTCAGTTCTTTAATGCAGAAGCACAGTTAAAATGAGTGTAGTATTTATGTAAAAGCATGAGTTTATCTCTAAACTAATTAAATGAAATAGGCCTGACGTATAACGTTAGGCATTACTAACTATAGGAATCCGGTTTTATTTCTGAAAGAGTTTTTAGACTTTAGCCTTGCTACATAAGCTTTTGAGTCTCGGTATATTTTCAAAATTCAAGTATGATTCCTATATTATCTATTGTTTACTGATTCTGCGAGGAGTCATGCTAACAACTGAACATCGTGCCGACCGCATAGTTCTCTACAATATTGCTTGGCAACAATTTGAAAATTTATTATTAAATTTAGGTGAAAGTCGTACAGCGAGAGTGGCTTATGATGATGGCGCATTAGATATTATGACTCCACTACTAGAACATGAATATTACAAAGAAATAATTGGTGACATCATCAAGGACACAGCTGAAATTTTAGAGCTAGATTATGAGTGGTACGGCTCAACTACATGGAAAATGGAACTGAAAAAGGCTGGGATTGAATCAGATAATTGCTTTTATTTTCAAAGTGAAGCTTTAATTAGAGGTAAACTGCAATTAGATTTGAATCAAGACCCACCCCCTGATTTAGCATTAGAAATTGATGTTACTAGTAAATCATTAAATCGGTTTCCTATTTATGCCCGTCTGGGTGTGCCAGAAATCTGGTCTTATGATGCTGGAGAAATAAAAATCTATCAACTGCAAGGTCCAGAATATATCGAAAAAGAACAAAGTTTAGTATTTCCTAATCTGAAAGTTCAAGAAATTCCATCGCTAATTGAAAGACACCGAATTGCAGGAAGACGGGTTTACGACAAAAAATTAGAGAATGGGTACGCGGAAGGGAACAAAAATAACAAAAGTCCCTATTTTGCTTCATAAATTTGGCAAATGTGTTACCCTGATATGGTTGATTAAATCTCGCACATTCAGGGATTCGGGTGTTTTCATTATTTGGAAATCCACCTGAATGGAGGTTAAACCCGAATAGGAGTAACTAAATATGCCAGTAGTTTCATTGGCTCAAATGATGGAGTCAGGGGTTCACTTTGGGCATCAAACCCGTCGCTGGAACCCAAAGATGTCCCAGTATATTTACACTGCCCGCAATGGGGTACATATCATTGACTTGGTGCAAACTGCTCAGTTGATGGAAGAAGCTTATGCCTATATGCGATCGCAAGCAGAACAGGGTAAAAAGTTCCTGTTCGTAGGTACTAAGCGTCAAGCAGCAGGTATTGTCGCCCAAGAAGCAGCACGTTGTGGCTCTCACTACATTAACCAGCGTTGGTTGGGTGGAATGCTCACCAACTGGTCAACAATTAAAACTAGGGTAGACAGATTAAAGGATTTGGAACGCCGGGAAGAAAGTGGTGCTCTGGATTTACTCCCCAAGAAAGAAGCTTCCATGTTACGCCGGGAGCTAGCTAAACTACAGAAATATTTAGGTGGGATTAAAACCATGCGGAAAATCCCCGATGTAGTAGTGATTGTAGATCAACGTCGGGAATATAACGCCGTACAAGAGTGCCAAAAATTAAAACTCCCCATCGTCTCCATGTTAGATACTAACTGTGACCCAGATGTGGTAGATATTCCCATCCCTGGCAATGATGACGCTATTCGCTCAATCAAGTTAATTGTTGGTAAACTGGCTGA
>CBZS010000699.1 GCA_000613065.1 Richelia intracellularis
AAAACACCGTTGCGATAATGTCCGGTGGCAAGGAGAATATTATCAAATTCTGGTAATCGTTCTATAATTGGTGCAGGTCTGCCTTGAGGACGGGGACGCATACCAGACCAAGTACGAATTGTATTGGCTTGAGCTAATTCTGGACAAAAAGCGATCGCTTTTTGTAAAACATCTTGTAATAGTTCTGCTTGAGAAGAAGTTTCCTCACTACTCTCTTGGGGAAATTCTACCGTTGCACCAATCCAATAGTCCCCATTGCCTACGGGAACTACATGTACATCATTACCAGTAATCACTGGTTGAAAATTAGCATCACCTAAACTGTGTCCCAAGCGCAACTGTAAAGCTTGTCCAAACACAGGGCGAATATCAACAAATTGTTGTACATGTGCCGTTAAGGGGGAAGAGCCCAAGCCGGCAGCAATAACTAAATAATCCACATCAACTGTACCAATGGTAGTGTCGATCGTATTTCCACCACGGGAAATGCTCAGAACATTAACACCAAATAAAAACTCAACACCATTGTGCTTGGCTGCATCCACCAAAGCTATAGTTAAGGCTGTGGGGTTCACTTGTCTATCTTGAGGAGAATAAATAGCACCAGTAATATGACTTTGATTTACCTGGGGACAATGTTGCTGTAAATGATTTTGATCCCAAATTTCTAAAGTGAAACCTTGATTGTGGCGAATTCCTGCTAGTTTTTCCCATTGTTCCGAATTTTCGTCTGGAAAACACAGGCTGACAATCCCTTGACGATTACAGGGAATAGAACGTCCGATAATTGCCTCTAACTCTGGGAGTAAGGTTTCATAGCGTTGTATGCTGGCTTGTCGCATTCGCCAAGCTTTTCCCTTAGTTTTATGGCTAATAACACCCATTAAGACTCCCAACGCAGCAGCAGTCGAACCTGGTGAAACAAATTCTGTTTCTATCTCATGGGAAAATGTAGGTGGTGGAAGCTTATCAAAGACAGTAATACTTAAGCCAGGAACTCGACTGAGTTCATAGGCAATTGTTGCCCCAACAATACCACAACCAGCGATCGCTACTTTCATGTTTTCTGCTGCAAACATCAAGAAAATGGAGGATAACAAAAGGGAAGGAATTAAAGAAGCTGAGATGGAATATGGGTTACATATAGCAATAACCAAGATTGTTAGGAGATTGTTTGTTGACAGATGACAATTCTCTAGCCAAAAAAGCTGTCCTAACCAATATTATGTATCCATTGCCATAAAAAGTTTACCCTGGTATCCCCTTTTGCTCCTTCTGTTTCCCATCCCCTCAATCCTAACTTTCTTCAGATGTAGAGCTTGTATCAGGTAATAGTCTAAGGAATTCTTCAATGTCTGTATATGCAGCTTGGTAATTCCTTGCAGCTAAAAGTGAGTTAGCGTTACTAGCTGCTTGATCGATTTTCACCAAATCGTTAAATAATTCCCGTGCTATCTTTCTAGCACCTGGTTGATCCTTTGGTAATAAATTGGGGGTAATGTAATTCATTGTCAGCCGAGCTTCAGCCATAGGACCATGAATAAAATTACCTACCTTTACCCATTCATTACTGCGAATAAGTCCTTCTAATTCTTCCGAACGTTCGCGTACAGCGAATAACTGGGGCAAATATTCCTGAATCTTTTCCAATTGTGCAGGTGTATATGTGGGAGGCGGTGTAGCGATATTGGTATTACCACAACTAATGAGAAATGTAGTCAATAGCACCAAAATAAAAGATAATATCGAGCGTTGACGAACCATAAACTGGGAGTATTTTTATTTATCTAACAGTGCCATTTTAGATCGGCGCGTGTAACTTATGAATGCTAAAAATAAAGGATTTTGCGGAAATTTATCGCTGAAATCCACATCTTTTACCAAAGCCGCAGAAATTTTCTATATTTTTGTGCTTGTAGCCATTAGTTAGTAACATGAATTAACATTTATGTTGATAGATAGTACGTAGTCACAATATTTCTTCTACAAGAGTCTTCTGCACAAGTGTGAGGGAATTATAACCTATAGTTGTGAAAATGTAATTATAGTTGATAATAGAGTAATAACTTAATTATGAAACATATTCCCAGACTGTCTTAGACCAAAATAAGAAATTTTTATCTATTGCCCATTGCCAGACAGTCCTCCATGAGAAAATTCCATAACCAACGGATGAAAAATATTTCTTCCCACTCTCAACCGTCAACTATCACCTCTCAACTCCTAACTACTTTCAAGACAGTGATTTCTCTGACATTAAGATCAAAATTAGCAGACATGAGTTGGGAGAGTGGTTGGTGAACGCATCAGAAATGGCCACAAGCCTGGAATTTGCTAGTAAAATTGCTACAGTAGTTAATTTATTTAAATTTGAGTTCCCTGATGCAAAATCAGATCTCAAGCCTTGGTGCAATGATCCGGAAACCCTGAATTTGGTAGATCCAGACTCCATTGATATTGGATTTCATTTTCCTGGTGTAAGTAAATCCTGGCGCAGTCGTAGTATTTTAATTCAGATACGTATATATCAAGATCTCTGTAATGAATTGAAACGTCGAGCAATAGGGATAGAAGTTGCGGGGTTTAATCATTTAGGGGAACAGTGGCGACTTTCCACTATCAACGATTGGAGTTTCGTGGGTAAGGTAGAGCCTTCTGGCGAAATTGGGGAAAAGTTGAAGCTATTTTGTCGCCAAGTTTTAGAAGTTTTTAATCAACAGGGTGAATAAGATTAGTCTATAGCAATTTGCCAGGACTTTAAAGTTTCTGGCTCATGCTAAAATCCCTCTAAAGAGAACTTAAGATACCGGCTTACATTAATTATGTGTTTATACCATTTCATGTTGAAAGTAAAATTTCCCCTCCATCAGACAGAAAGTAATGTTTGAGGAGAGGGACAGCGTACAAGGGAAAAAGAACTTAAATATCAATCATGTTTATTAGTCGGCGTTGCATAAGTGCGGGGTGAATTAGCGTTTGAAAGCATTGATAAATCGTTGAAAATTTAGTGAAATCATCCCGCACTTATGCAACGCCCTTACTGTTTGCAGGACACAGTCAAATGGAAGGGGAAAGAGGGGGAATTTATCTCAACCGAACAGAAAGTTTGACCATTTATCAGTTAAAGAATGCCCTCCAAAAAGCGAACGCTCATGGTTTACAGTTATTAATTTTTAATTCCTGTGACGGCTTGGGTTTAGCTCGGGAGTTGGAACAGTTACATATTCCCCAATTGATTTTCATCGGGGAATCAGTATCGGATCAGGAAGCGCAGGCTTTATTGACATATTTTTTACCTCCCTTTGCTGCTCGTAAATCCCTTTATCAAGCGGTGAGAAAAGCAAGGAAAACGTTAAAAGGATTAGAAACTCAATTTCCTTGTGCTAGTTGGCTGCCAATTATCTGCCAAAATCCTACGGTTGCACCCCCGACTTGGCAGCAATTACGGGGTAGCGCTCGCCAATTTTTATTTACTTCTATAATTACGAGTATTCTCGTCACCATATTAATAACCGGGATGCGAACGCTAGGATTATTTCAAGGTTGGGAATTACAAACCTTCGACCGGTTAATGAGGTTACGACCAGATGAAGGTTATAGATCCCCGGTTGCTAGTAGTAGAAGTGGCAGAAGCAGACCTGAATAAATACGGTTTCCCCTTACCGGATGGAACCTTAGCTCAAGCGAGCGCCAAGTTACAAGCCCAGAAACCAAGTGCGATTGGTGTGGATATTTACCCTCATACCCCCAGATAAACGGCACATACAGAGTTAATTCCGCGTTTCCAGGAATATAAAAAGATCATTGCGGTATGCATGACAGCCCAAGCCGATAATCCCAATTATCCAGGATTTGCACCACCGCAGAACTTTCCCCGGCAACGGTTGGGATTTAGCGAGATTGTCACCGATGCCCATGATAACGTGGTGCGTCGTCACTTGATGTTTTCCCAACCAGATATTAATGACCCTTATTATCTGTTGCTAGTTGTTGGCTAGATATGATGTTGGTGGGATTTGTGACGGTAGTCGGGAGAATTATCCCTTGGTATTGGCGAAAATTTCTGATTTGCGCATTAATAGTAGGTGCAGGTGTAGCCACGTTAGGTTATTTATAAGAAAAAATTTACCAATGAAAGTAACATGTAATGTTCATGAGTAAAAAAACAGGGGCAAGTATTTTGGACTATGCTAGACCTAGCAGAAGAACCCAAATCATTAACAAGATCACAAACAAATAGAAGACTTGCGGTTGGCAGCATCGAAAATGAATGGAGTAGAACGTCGGGGCTTTCAAGCTCAGATGACGTTGAAATATTGCCAAGGTAGAGCAAGGTTAGGACAAACAGTATTCGGTTCGGGTAGAGAAAATATAGAGTTAGGGTTACCGGAAAAAAGAACAGGGATAATCTGTGTGGGATTACAATCAGCCTTTAGCACAGCAAAGCGTTGCCAGGAGAAACAACCTCTTCTGTTGTGGCATTATCCCTGGGACAAATTGCAGAATCTGATTCTCAACAAGACCCAACATTTAAAACTTCCTTAGCCTATACCCGGTTAACAGCAACATCCCCACTAGAAAAACTCAAAGAACAGGGATTTACCCAGGAGCAATTGCCTTGCGCCAGTACAATAGCACAAGTATTGAATCGAATGGGCTATGGTCTTCCTAAAGTCGTAAAAGCCAAACCTCAAAGAAAATTGCACAAACGGATCATATCTTCAACAACATCAAAGAATTTGAGCGGCAATCAACAAACAAGCCTCAAAGTCAAACCACTAAGCATGGATTGCAAAGCTACTGTTAATATCGGGGGTTATTCTCGTGGTGAAAAAAACTGAGGAGACAATCAAGCTCAGGATCATGATATGGGATGCAC
>CBZS010000700.1 GCA_000613065.1 Richelia intracellularis
TTATGAAACAAGTCGAGTGTAGATTACAGCCAAATCCACTGTTGCCCAAATGGGATATCTTGATTCAACCGCTTTTGCTGGTAATTTCTTTTTCAAAAAGAACCTGATCAATTATCAACATCATTTAACAGAGCAACAATGAAAGTCAGCCTAAACCTAACTCATTAAAAAACAAGGTGAGAAAATCATATAACACTAATCACTCACGGGTTGAACAATTGCTGTTAAACCATTGCTGTTGAGGATTTTTTGCATGTTACTGGCATTATAGCGACTGCTAAAGACCCCGGCTTGCATATATGCTCTACCTTGCCATATAGTAGGAAAAGCATCAGGTGCAAGAAAACGCACAATTTCGCGATCGTTTTCTGCCTGAATTCTTGCCATGACTCGATAGCGGGAAGTATTTGCAGAATTATTAGGAGTAGACAAAGCCAAGGCATTCCCATAATGCCCTGGAGTTTGGCTAATAATATTACCATTATCCATACCGGGAACATTTGCTCCTGGGACTGGTAGAAAGGAATTACTTCTAGGAGCAGTCTCTAATACTGGTAAACTCCGCCGCCTGACCTGTCGATTAGTTTTAACTACTGAGGGAGTAGCTAATTTAGGTGCAGTAAATTCAATGCTTTTATTGTCAATCTGCACATAATTGAGTTGTGATTCATTAGATGTATTACTTCTTGCAGAAGTCAAGTTTCTGGATGGGGGAGTCTGGTATTTCTTGGTTGCAACCGTTTCCCTAGTTCTGGTTGGAATTGGTATTGATGGTAATTGGCTGGTGAATAGATTCGAACTATTGCTATTTTCTGCAACTCTGTCATTAATTGATTTTCTTATAGGGGTTGGGTTAGTTATTGCGCTAGCTACTCCAGAGCCAGAAAAATCAATTTCTCCAGTAATCTTATTCCTACCTAAGTTATTACCATAAACCATCAGAGTTTGTTTGGCAGCGCTGGCATTAATATCATATCTGCCATTTCTAATAAACTTATTACCTCCTGGTTCTCTAGCATTGCCTAAATCAGGCATTGATTGGTAAATAGCCACCAATCCGTCTTCCTTATTCCCTTGAATTAAGTTGTTCCTTAACACTGGACGGGAGTTGGCTTGGATAATCAGCCCACTTCTGTTGTACTGAATTGAATTAGCAATAATTAATGGCTGGGCATTATTAGCTACACTAATGCCAAAGCCAGTTTGCTGTAAGACATTTTCCCGAATTTTGGGTTGAGAATTACCCGAAACAGTAATTCCATTAGCACCATTCCGGGAAAAATTATTTTTCTCTATGTTAGGGCTAGCTCTACCTGTCACCGCAAGGCCATCTTGTGTACTACCAGTAAAGGTATTGTTATTTATCTGGGGACTTCCTGATTCAATCCATAATCCGTAGCCACGGAAATTAGAGTTGATAACAGTAACTCCTGTAATGGTTGACTGATTTGCTGCCACCAGAGTAGTATTTTTTCTGCCAAAGAAGCGACTTAGGTAATCGCCACCCCCTTGAATGACAATACCTCTACCCTTACTTTGAGGATCTCCTTGCAGAGAAACACCCGATTTGAGAATCACAGGAAATTTCTCCCCTGTCTCTGCGCTGTAATTACCCCGACTCAACACAATAGTTGTATTGGGCTGGGCAACATCCACCGCTTGGGTAATAGTTCTAAACGGAGATTTTTGCAGACCATTACCTGCTGTATCATCTCCCATATTTGGGTTGACAAATAATACCCGAACCTGAGAGATTGATTGGACACCTGCCTGAGTTAATTCTGAGGTAGATGAGGTTTGAGCTATGACTGTCTTCTCGCTTATTCCAACTATTGTCATGCTTGTGATCGCAAAAGTTAA
>CBZS010000701.1 GCA_000613065.1 Richelia intracellularis
TAAATCAGCGTTACATCTAGTTAGTGCATGGTCGATTGATTTATCGTCTTGTTTTACTTGTCCTAAAACAAGACGATAAATCAATCGAATGAAATTACAGCAATTCCTGCATTATTGGAATTATTAGACATGGCTGGATGTCTTATTACCATTGATGCCATGGGTACGCAAACAGCAATTGCATCCCAAATATTGAATGCAAAAGCAGATTATGTTTTAGTACTCAAAGGTAATCATCCTACACTTTTCGGACAAGTGAAAAATTGTTTTGAACAACAGTTATCTCAAGGCTTAAAAGGTATTATCCATAGTTATGATAAACGGGTAGAGAAAGGTCATCATCGTACTGAAAAACGTCAAATTTGGTGTGTTCCTATTTCTCAACTGCAAACTTTGCATAACCAAGACAATTGGGTTGGTCTTAAATGGGTTGTCATGGTTGTGCCGGTACCAGATCTTTGGAATCAAACAACCCGTGAAGTTCAGTTTTATCAACTAGTTTAAATTGTGATGCTCGTAACTTAGGACAAGTGATTCGTCTTCATTGAGGTGTGGAAAATGGGTTGCATTGGACTTTAGATGTCACTTTTTATGAAGATGGTTGTGGTGTCCGTACTGGTCATGCTCCACAAAACTTAGCACTTATGCGGCGAATAGCTCTTAATGCTTTAAACCTAGAGCAATCTTTGAAACCTAGTAATCGCCAAAAATCTAATCGAGCCGCTATGGATAATAATTATATCCTGACTGTTCTTACTGCTTGTTTATCCCAACATGATGAGACCTCTCAACCCGCTTGTCAATCGAATTTGAGATGCGGTTACTCTGGAGTAACAAGGTGACGGTAAGGGCAAACTATAACTAATACTTGTAAATTTATCTGTTTGTATAACTCACAAATAATAGCTAAAGCCGTGATAGTTTTAGCTATTATTTGCCATTTTTAAAGTACCCCTACCATGCTTAGCAAACCAGCTATTTACCGCTTGATGCTGGTATGAACGTAATTTTAGGGATAATGGCATTTGTGGGCATCCTGGTGGGGATGGCTGATGAATTTGGTAATTACCGCGATTATCACAAAAAAATGGGATTTTGAGGTGAAAAGTTAGCTGTAGCGAGTTTTTTTGTGTTATATACATGAAATTAGCGCTCGAAACTGCAGAATGTGGGTTTATGCTGACAGATTCCCTGTGGCGTTCGTAACCCAAATGATGGGGGTGAGTATGTGAATTAATTGTGAATCAATTTATATACTCGACCTCTTCATGAAGTCGGGTATCTATTAATTTTGCTCAAAAGGTAATAACAAAATCGTCTTATTGCCATTACCACTTGCCATAATTTTGCCATCGGGGCTAAATGCCAAACAATAAATAGCACCGTGATTCTCGGCAAAAGTGTTAAATTCCCTACCCGTATCTACCTGCCAGAATTTGATTGTCTTGTCATAGCTTCCACTGGCTAAAGTTTTACCGTTGGGACTAAAAGCAACAGCAAAAATATCATCATTATGACCCTTAAGGGTGTAAATCTCTTTACCTCTTTGTGTCTCCCACAACTTAATAGTTTTATCTTGACTACCGCTAGCAATGATTTTCCCATCTGGACTAAAACTTACGGTATCAATACCAGCAGAACTGCCACTATGTCTTTTTAGGGTTAAAAACTTATTTTGATTTAAATACCATACTTTAACTGTTCGGTCGTGATTGCCGCTACCACTAGCAATAATTTCACCATTTGAACTAAAGGAAACACATAAAACTTCATCTATATGTCCCCTCAGAGTATTTACTTCCCTATAGGTATCTAAAGACCATAACTTAATGGTGTTATCTTGACTACTACTAGCTAAAATTTTGCTATTAGGGCTAAAAGCTAGGGAGTAAATAGTCCCACCATGT
>CBZS010000702.1 GCA_000613065.1 Richelia intracellularis
TTGTTTCTAGCTGGTTGGTTATTTGTCAGCACTGGTCTGGCATATGATATATTTGGTACCCCCCGTCCTGATGAATACTTCACTCAGACACGGCAAGAGATCCCCATTATTAATAACCGCTCAGAAGCGAAGCAACAAGTAGAACAATTTATTAAATAGTTGGAATTATGACTAGCGGCAATAATATCAACCAACCCGTACAGTACCCCATTTTTACTGTGAGATGGATAGCGGTGCATACCTTAGGTGTTCCCACCGTCTTCTTTTTAGGCGCGATCGCTGCTATGCAGTTTATTCAAAGATAGGAGATAAACATGGATAAAAGCCCTAATCCAAATAGTCAACCGGTAGAGTTAAACCGAACTTCACTATACCTAGGATTATTATTTGTTTTCGTATTGGGGATCTTATTCTCCAGCTACTTCTTTAACTAGTCTCCGTTAGCTGGTATAAATCTCTAATTTGTTAATCTGCTGTGTTGTGTTTTGTTTTTTGGGAGGATAAAAAGTGTCTGGAGGCGGAAGAATTCCACTGTGGATCGTAGCTACAGTTGCAGGTTTAGGCGTAATTACTGTCGTAGGTATTTTCTTTTACGGAGCCTACGCTGGTGTCGGTTCTGCAATGTAATTTAGGTAAAGATAATATACCTAAAGTCTGATTTTATTTCTAATTTGTTTGATAAATCAGCAAGATAAAAACCGCCTATCTCTTATGAGGTAGGCGGTATTAATATGGGGAATAGGCAATAGTTTTATCCGACATCCCGCAGCTTAGTTAGCAAAGAAGATAATATTTACGACAGGGAGCACCAAAAAACTGTAGAATCTAGCACTGCTCCTCACTGAGCTTGGGAATCTGTTTCAAAGAAGAGGTCGTTAATAAATAAATTGACATGAAAAATTGAAACACCCAACCTAAAGTAGGAGCTGATTATTTCTTGGGGATGAGTTCCAAGCAGTTGGTTGATTTGTTCAACCAAACTCATTTCATCAATAATCCCTACCACTATGCCTAAGTGAACGATATCTTGTACTTTGATTTGTTATTGTGAAAAACTCATATTTCAAAAATACAACATTTTGCGAGCGCACCTGCGGAATGTGCGTTTTATAGCAATCCTTAATCTAGTGTGGAGTCATTGAAAGCTCAAACCCACACAATTCTCTTGTTACTGCTTATTTGAGCGTAGCCCATACCGCAGCGACACCAGCACCAGGGGTAAAATTATTCCAACCCAATTCAGGTAAGACTGCTTCTAAAGCTGCAATACAGGTGATAATATCCCGATCGCATACAAAACCTAAATGACCTATGCGTAAAATCTGACCTTTAAGATGATTTTGACCCCCTGCTAAGGCGATATCAAAACGTTTACTCATTAATGCTCTGATTCTCTCTACATCTATATTTGAGGGAGCAACAGCTGTAATCGCTGGACTGGCACATTCATCTTCAGCAAACAAATTTAAATTTAAAGCCTTGATTCCTGCGCGGGTAGCATCCATGAGTCTCTGATGACGGGCAAACACAGATGCTAAACCTTCTCTTTTCATCATTCGTAAACTGGCTTGTAATGCCATGATTAAATTTACTGGAGGAGTAAAGGGAGTGGTATTTTGAGTAGTAAATTGGCGGTATTTATCTAAATCTAAATAAAATTTTGGTAATTTTGCTGTTTTATAAGCCTCCCAAGCCTTGGGACTAACAGCAACAAATCCTAATCCCGGAGGAACCATGTAACCTTTTTGGGAGGCAGAAACCACTACATCTAAGCCCCAGCTATCAACAGGTACATTCATTGCCCCTAAACTTGTAACTGCATCAACAATAATTAGAGCTTGCCCCTGGGCTTTAACACTATGGTTGATGGTTTCTAAGTCATTCACTACACCAGTCGAGGTTTCATTGTGGGTGATAATAACAGCTTTAATTTGCTTGTTGGTATCTGCATGTAGCTTTTTATAAAATGTTTCCGTATCTAAAGGTTTACCCCATGGCGAAGTTATAGTTTCTACATTCAGTCCAAAAATCTTACCGACTTCTGCCCATCTATTACCAAACTTACCATTACAACCAACTAAAATGCGATCGCCAGAGCTGAGAAAATTAATCATTGCGGCTTCCATAGCCGCAGTACCACTGCCTGTAACCATCAAAACATCATTTTCAGTTTGATGTAACCATTTGAGGTTTTGGATTACCTCCTCCATTATTTCGCTAAATTCCCTGGTACGATGCCCGATGGGGTGCTTCGCTGAGGCGAGTAAAGCGGCTTCTGGAACTGCTGTAGGACCAGGAATCATGAGCATCTGCTTATCTTCCATAAGTTAGGGCAAAGGTAAGGTAAAAATAGTGAGATTATGGTCTATTTTATACCGATTCAAATAAACTTTGTAACACATGGTTGATTCGCAAGGATACTGCTAAGCCCCTAGAACATTAATTAGCATTGGTGAATCAGGGGATGAATTAGCGTTTGAAACCATTGAAAAATCGTTGAAAATTTAGTGAAATCATCCCCTGATTCAGCAACGCCCATTAATTAGGTGATTTTTGAAAAATAAATTACCAGCTAAAGCGGTTGAATAAAGATATGCCATTTGGGCAACAGTGGATTTCGCTGTAATCTAGACTCCACTTGTTTCATAGCTTTCTTTGTTAGAGAAATCCCTTTTTGGTAAACAGTTTTACTTAAACTCAAGATAGGATATAAACCTTTCC
>CBZS010000703.1 GCA_000613065.1 Richelia intracellularis
TGTATCATCTTTATTGATGAAATTGATGCCGTTGGTAGACAGCGTGGTGCAGGTATTGGTGGTGGTAACGACGAAAGGGAGCAAACTCTGAACCAGCTATTAACAGAAATGGATGGTTTTGAAGGCAATACAGGTATCATTATTATTGCTGCTACCAACCGTCCTGATGTATTGGATGCTGCCCTGTTGCGTCCTGGTAGATTTGATAGACAAGTAATTGTGGATGCACCAGATCGAAAAGGAAGACTAGCAATCCTCAGTGTACTCTCTATCTGGGAGTGTTCTAACCCACAAATGCTGTCTGAGTCTAACCAACTAACTATCTCTTTAAATAGTTCTCGTGCTTGTGACCAAAACATACTTTGATTTGATGTAGATGCTTCTTGCATAGGGTGTGGAACTGTTCCTGTTTTTTCCTT
>CBZS010000704.1 GCA_000613065.1 Richelia intracellularis
CTTCTATGGTACTACCCGATGTGCTGCAACAACTAGGCTTTAATCCCCGTTTAGTGGCGGTAGAATATAACGGTGAAATACTACATCGGCAATTTTGGCAGTCTACCACAATTCGAACTGGCGATCGCTTGGAGGTGGTGACGATTGTTGGAGGTGGATAACTGGTAACTATTCACTATTCACTGTTCACTGATAAAACTGTTGGGTATAAAATCGTGCGTAGCGATTTTGTAGGGCTAATAAATCTTCATGGGTTCCCGATTCGACGATTCTCCCTGACTCTAGTACCAGAATGCGATCGCATTTGCGAATTGTACTGAGGCGATGGGCAATAATAAATACAGTCCGTCCCGGCATTAATCTTTCCAATGCTTGTTGCACCAAGATTTCAGAATTCGAATCTAATGCAGATGTGGCTTCATCTAAAATCAATATTCTGGGATTGAGGAAAACAGCACGAGCGATCGCAATTCTTTGTCTTTGTCCTCCAGATAAGTTTATTCCCCTTTCTCCCACCCAGGTATAATAACCATCAGGAAGTTGGGTAATAAACTGATGAGCATTGCCAATTTTCGCAGCCTGTTCTACTCCTTGTAAATCAAATTCAGTCTGTCCAAAGGCGATATTCTGGGCAATAGTACCGGAAAACATGGTGGTTTCCTGGGGAACTATACCAATTTGTCTACGTAAGCTGTGGAGTCTAACATCTCGAATATCCACACCATCAATGAGAATTTGCCCATGGGTGGGATCAGAAAATCGAGGTAATAGGTTAACAAATGTAGTTTTACCAGCACCAGAAGCTCCCACTAAAGCTATCGCTTCCCCCGGCATGGCTGATATACTAATATGATTAAGTATTGTCTCACTTGAATTGTAGGCAAAATTGACGTGACGGTATTCCACCCTACCATCTACTGAGGCAAAAGATATGGCATCAGGCTTATCTTCCACAGTGGGTTGAGTTTCCAGTAATTCAAATACGCGATCAACTGATGCTTCTCCTTGTTTGAACTCGTTATAGTTATTGGTAGTATGTCCCACGGGATCGATGAGTAAAGCAGCACCAGCCAGATAACTAAAAAACCTCTCCACCGTTAAATTACCCTGGCCAATTTGCCAAGCACCTACGAATATTAAAGTTAAGGCTCCCACCGCTTCTAA
Organism: Richelia intracellularis; assembly: GCA_000613065.1. Classification (GTDB taxonomy): domain Bacteria; phylum Cyanobacteriota; class Cyanobacteriia; order Cyanobacteriales; family Nostocaceae; genus Richelia; species Richelia intracellularis_B. Next base: position 1,165 of record CBZS010000704.1, read on the forward strand.
AAAGCCGATAATGGGAATTTGAATGGCTTTGAGTCTCTCTGTATGGTATTTTGCCTTGAAGGTATGTTCCGCTTCGTTAGTAAACCGAGCAATTTCATAATTTTCTGCGGCAAAAGCTTGGACAATACGAATCCCACTAAAAATTTCTGTCAAAATTGCTGATAAATTCGACACTCTATTTTGACTTGTAGTCGAAAATATACGTAAATGTTCCCCGAACCAGGCAATTAACACCCCCATAACTGGAGCTACAACTATCGTTGCTAGGGTAAGCTGCCAGTTGAGGTAAATCATGTAAATAGGAATCGCCAACAACTGCAACACACAGGGAATAAAATCGTGGAACAGTTTGTGGATAACTTCCCCTACCCTATCCACATCTTCCGTCAGACGGTAGGATAAATCCCCAGCCTTGGCAGTTTCAAAATAGCTGAGATTCAAGCGCTGCAAATGGGAGTAAACTTGTTTGCGGAGATTAAAAGCTACCCTCAAAGCAGCCTTCGCCATGTATATATCTTGAACAGACTGAAAAAACCCCCTAACTAAAAATACTGCTGCCAGAGTACCAGCAAGTTGAGCAATCGCAATTACATTACCTTGACCAAAAGGAGTGGATAATTGACCAGCAAAATGTATTAATATCAGGGTTGCTAATACATATCCAATAATACCAATAAACCCCTTGATAATATTTTGCCATTGGGGTTGAATATAGGGGAGAAGATACCAATAGTTAGAACGTGTTTTCAATCTGTTATATCCGCAACAAAAATTTAATTTTACCTTGTTTGACGGTGTTAGCTTGATGGTAGTTTCTGTAAATTTATAAGTTTTAAGTAGGGAGCAAAATGCTCCCTACTTAAAACTTATCTAGGGCATTTCCCCCTTCACCTTTGTGCTCTTTTCAGAAATCCTGTGCCATATTCATATTTCGAAGCAACAAACTTACAGTACCTTGGGGAACCCAACCCCTATTGACAGCAATTTCCCCAAAACGCCTACCATACTGGCTTTGCTCCCACAAAATATCATGAATTTGTTTCTCATCCAATAATGCAGCAGCCTTGAGATATTCACCTAAAGGTTGCTTGGCTGATTTCCTATGTAATTGTGGGAACTGTTCAGCAAAAAAGTCTAAAGTACTTCGCTGCAACCAACCTTGTTCTACTACTAACTCTCCAAATTTTCGGTATTTTTGCTGTGCTTGAGCAGCTAGTATCATCTCTACCTGCTCATAAGAAAGTAAATCTGCTTCTTGTAGTAGTTGTCCAAGTGGAAGATTATATTCATAACGATTTAACAACTGTTGCATTAACAACCAACCAAATGGTAAATTCTCAATGAAATAACGCTTCCACAGCCGCCTAGGCTCTGACATTAAACGATACATCCATTCTAATCCCACCTCACTCATCCACTTGCGGTATCTAGCTATATGTCCAGATTCAAAGTTAATAGTAGCCCCAATAGGTAATAAAGTTTTAATGTAAGGTAGTTGTTCTTTATATTTATAAATCCATTTCTCTTGTTTTGGTACTCCTAAACCTACAGCTAGGGTAGTTGCCTCAGAACGGTTAATCAAAGCCACTATTTTCTCATTCTCATTGACATAGTTCTCAAATCCAAAGGGTGGAGAATAAACACCTACAACCATATTCCTTCCAACCTTTTGGTTGATTTTCCGCTTTGCTAGTTGTACGGAAATAGGTGTTCCTCCTAGCAGAAATATAGTTACATTTTCATCATGCTTATAGTATTCATAAAAAGCTGGAAACAAATCTAAACCAGAAATTTTTTCTTGAATAGGTTGTCCTAAGACTCTAGAAGCATAGAATAATATTTTGCTATCACATACTACATAATCTGACTTGCGATAAACTTGATGAAACTCTGGATCTTTTTGTAGTTTCATCAAATGATCTACATTGGGTGTAACTACCATCCCTCCGTGACCTAGTCTTGCAAGCAGTTCTTTTCTTGACAGATTATCTAAACAAATATTTAAAAGATTTACGCGCTTCCCAAAGTGAGCAACCATATTAAACTCCAGTTGACAAATATAAATTAATAGTTGTAAGTCTCATCAGAGAATACTTCAATTTATTCTTCCCAAATAAAACTATTCAATAATAGTAATCAAATATTTATGAGTACAAATACTTAACCGAGTAAGGGCTTGTAATTATAATTACTCTCTTTGAATGAATAATTCCTAAACTACCAAGTTATTACTTACTTTCGGAATCAATATCTAATGCAATGTATCTAATAATGTGCAAGCATTTGAGTATTATCATCGAGACGCAACAAGGTCAATTTGTATTCTAATTAACGGCATGAGAATTACGGATGGAATACTCTATACATATAAGCCTGCCATGATTCAATCACTGGTAGGGTGGAGGTAATTTTTATGAAAAAAATATTGGAAACAGTAGAGTCAGAATATACTTTTTAATTCAAATTAAGAAAGGTAAGTTATATAGTCACCGCCGGATTTAAACAATTTTTTAATGATTAACCGATACCTCCTTACATCAGGGGTAAATATCGTTCTCGGAGATTATCAAGATTTATGCTCGAAGGGGAAGAATTAATTAAATTGCCCCATAGATATTTATATCAAAGTCAGCAATATAATCCCTTATTGGGTAATATCAAAAGAGAATTTTCGGAATTAGATGATAAACTGATCCAACTGGATATTTTTCAGCAATTAGTTGCGGGATTTACGGACTTTTGCAATTTACATCCAGAGGCATAAATCGGAGTCCATCAAATTAGAACTAGTTGCTCGCCCCATAATTTTGGTAATCCAGCACCAGAAGGCATACATCAGGATGCTACTGATTTTATTGGTATTTTCTCTGTCCATAGAGACAACATTCAAGGTGGACAAATTCATTTATATCCTGCCAGAAAAGAGAAACCTGTTTTTAACAAAATCTTGCAGCCAGGGGAGTTATTGTTAGTTAATGATCGCGATTTTTTTCACATTACGACTCCGATTAAGCCTGTAATTGAGAAACCTGGAACCAGATATCTGTTTGTCCTTACTTCTCGTAGTCTAATTTTTTATTGATTGCTTTTGGTTAGACAAACACATTACTTACTATAGGTTTGTAAAGCCAGATTTTGAATTTAATTCAATAGAATGTTTACAGAAAAATACAGGTAAACTTTCCATCCATGGCGTTGCATAAGTGCGGGATGAATTAGCATTTGAAACCATTGATAACTCGTTGAAAATTTAGTTAAATCATCGCCTGATTCAGCAACTCCCAATTTCGTTATCTCTCGATAGCTGAAACCCAATTAAGAAAGAGCATTGTTACCTGGATGACCATATGGTTCAGCCGCAACACAACAAAAATCCTCCAAATTATGCGTTAATTCAACACACAGTTTAAGTGTCATACTTACTGATATTGCAAAAATTTTGAAAAGTTTGTGCGAAAGATGCTGTCAGCGTAGATAGAACCTCTATTGTAGAAGGAGCAAAGCTTCCTGGATTCTTAATTTCTCCGGCTAAAAGCTTGGCAAGATCTAATTGCATATCCTGGTTAGATCGCTTCTTAGCAATACGCGAAAACATGTCCAGCCAATCTTCATCAATTTCTTGTTCTGAATCTTCACTTGGAGGATTAGAATTCAACTCTTCTAAAGCAGCTTTTGCAATAAATTCTCGATTTTGCTGCTCTTTAATAATTCGTGCACCGAAGTGATCAACAGCACGAACAATCAGCCGTTCATCAGAACTAAATTTTTTAGCTGCCGCTCTCGCCGCTTCTGATGAAATAAATGATCGAGCAGCAGTCTCATCACGAATGAGCTGAGATTTAGATTCAAGCCATGCAGCAGGTATATCAATAACACCAGTTATCAAAGTACCAAATGCCTTCTAAAAACTTCGCTTTACAACAGGTGGTAAAGGTAAACCATGAATCCCATTTATAGCATCAGCAATATTATGAGCCATATCTACAGGAAGCTCAGAGTTTTTATCTAACTCATTAAACATACCTATGACCGAATCAATTGGCTTTATTTTATATGCTAACTATTTATTATGCTGAAATTTACCGTATATCACGCTTAAGACTCTCCAGTTTTGTATGATATTTGTTGCTTTTTTTACTAAATGGTTTTACTGTAGTTGCAAAAATTCTCAATTTAAAACCCCATGCCAGAAAAATTTTCCCCACGTTCGCCATTAACCCCTATACTTCTCTCATATTCCATGACGAAGATGTGACATCCACTAACTCCTAATCTCCTTAAACTGGTACTCTTGAACTATATGATCCTAGTTAACCCGCGCCTATGGTGCATGTAAAGCGTGTCGAATTAACCAATTTCAAGTCCTTTGGCGGTACAAGCAAAGTCCCGCTAT
>CBZS010000705.1 GCA_000613065.1 Richelia intracellularis
AGTATTACTTACCTGCCCTACAAAAAGCGATAGCAGATGAGGGCATATCTGATTTAGAATTGTCTTTTGTCAAGCAAAAATTACCCGTTAAGGGTATGGAAGAGCTAGATGAGTGCTGGCAAGTGGCTGGCAGCTTTTCTCAAGGTAAGTGTAATTTTAATGTTTATTTTCCAGATGAAAATATTAAAGGGAAAAAAGCATTCTCATGCCATGAAGGGAAAAAGCCCAGCACTCTAGAATCATTCATGATTGACGAGCGTAAAGTCTCCTTAGAACTTCTAATTTGGGGATTAACTCAGCGTTTAGACTGTCAAAAATGGCTAAGTAGAAACTAGCCGAGTTCATGGAAATAGTATGTGACGGCTCCGGTAATGGGGTCGTTATCTATTCTTACATAACCTGATTTCAACATTTCCTTTAAAGCAATTTCTACTTCTGTGAAACTAGCGCCTGTCTCCTTAACACCCTGAGTTACATTTAAAATTCCCCCTCTTACCTCTGCAGCTTCAATTAGCTTGACAATTAATTGATTCCCAGTGGGATGATACACTTCCTCTGCTAGCACAGTTTGCTGTGTTGGTATACCTAAAGGATAAATACCAGCTTTTAATCTTAGTTTTTTTCCCTGCTCTTCTACCATGTGGGGAATATAAAATAAATCTATAAATTGTCCGACACCAAATATCCCATAGGTAAATAACCACAACAAGCCCGTACCAATTTTGCCATTATATAAGCGGTGTAACCCTCCCAAACCAAAAAACCAAGCTGCATTCAAGATGTAGGAGACAAAAAGACGATCTTGATGTTCTTTGTTAGTTTTGTTTTCAATCTTCATTTCCCTTTATACTCCTCAAATTCCCCTTGATTTTTAGAGATTCTTCATACGACGACGTTTCTTTGAGAGCATCCCTTAAGAGCAAGAGTTAGATAGTCGAGATTGGGGGTTAAATTTTATTGATTTTTCTCATAAAGATGTACCCTCCAAACATGTATTTACCCATCTATAATCTTTTGGTGCTTACTTAAAGTTTAGCAATCCAGAAGGCGTTGCATCAGTGCCGGATGATTTCACTAAATTTTCAACGATTTCTCAATGGTTTCAAACCCTAATTCATCCCGCACTGATGCAACGCAATACAGAAAAATAGCGGAAGGCAAACACTAGGGCACTTTTCCAAACTCGTTATGTAGCACATTCCGCAGGTTCGTTGGCAAAGAAGATAATATTTACGACAGGGAGCACCAAAAAACTGTAGAATCTAGCACCGCTGTTCATTGAGGTTGGAAATCTGTTTCAAAGAACCGAAGGTTAATAAATTAATTGACATGAAACATTGAAACACCCAAGGTAAAGTAGGAGTGCCAGTTGGTTTACTTAACTGATTTTGAATTGTTTGGGATCCTCGTTTTAGAGATTGGCATAATGCCCTGTGACCTAGGCTGTAAACTACCAAAGACAAACCCATAACCATTGCCAAAGCCGCCACTCTTTTCCTTGAATTTAGAAACACAGTGGAAGTAAAAAACAATGGGTCTTTGAGAAACCGAAAACAACGTTCTGTAGATTGTTGTGCCTTATATTCAAGTAAAACATCTTCGTTGCTAAGTTTGTCGGCATCAAGAACATTGGTGGCAAGAATAAACCTGGCAGCCTGTTCTGTGGCAATGGTAATTGCAGTTTCTTTGCGTACAATTTCGGCTTGAATATGGGAGATTAGGGTAGGTTGAGAATCCTTGCCAGGTTTACCAAGTCCCCGGTGTTGGCCATATTGAATAACTTCAATATTTGCATACAAGTTGATGAAATGGCAACTGATTCTCAAGTAATTTGGCTGCGTTGAATGGATCTTCGGCACATGCAAATTCCTGTTGACATAATTTTCGTAGTTGGGATTGTGCCTGGGTATATTTTTTGGTCAGAGGTTTGTTTTTCCAGTTGTTTTAAGTCAGATTCTTTACGGGCTTCACTTTCTATCACTAGCCACCGTTGTCGCACACCACGAGAATCATTACAACAGGGGGCAATACGATATCCTGGGATTTTACTTGGTACAAATGCATCAATACTGTTCTTTTCTAATAGTTATTTTGCTGGAGTTAGGATTCGAGGAACTCGATATATCCATCTGAATGAGACTATTATCTGCAAATTGTCTTCAGTGTAAAAGGCTGCATCCGCAACAAATAAAGCATCAATTTGCCTTGCCATTGTTTGTGGAAATCTGCCATAAGTGTTACAAACATGGCAGAATCGACTTCATTACCATGTGCAACTCTTAAATATAAAGGAATATCTCCATCACCACTCCACATCAAGTCAAGGATAAATTGTTTCAAATCTGGTCGGTGGTCTCTAGAATAACCATATGTAATTGTAATTAATCCTGATTGTGCTAATCCTTCATCATCAGTACCAGTTCCAGTTCCATAATCCCCATGTACATGAAATGAACTTGAATCCAAGTGGAAGCTGTCTATTTTCACTTCAAATATCTCTGCTGCTAATAGTGCGACTCGGATAAAAATTTCCGTTAATCCTGCATCATATAGTTTGTCTAAGACTCTGCCCAAGGGTTCATTATTCAAATGTTCTGTTTGTATTCCCTCTCCTAATAAATGTTCCGTTGCAATCCCTTAAAAGAACTTCTCAAATAAATATAGTCGTGCACTGATAAAGCCTAAGCCATTGAGAATCATTGCTTTGACCACTTGGCCTGCCCTGATTATTTCTTGGGGATAAGTTGCAAGCAATTGGTTGAACAAATCAACCAAACTCATTTCATCAATAATCCCTGCCACTATGCCTAAGTGCTCGATATCTTGTACTTTGATTTGTGATTCTGAAAAACTCATACTTCAAAAATACAACATTTTGCGATCGCACTTGCGGAATGTGGGTTATATCTGAAATGATGATAAATTGAGGAGAATTGATGAACTCATGACCAGTTGAGGAGTTAGAACTACTAACCCCCAAACACACACAGGCAAGCCAAATAATGGTCATCGCACAGCTATTCTATTACTTGGCTCTCTCTGGTTTCTCTAAGAATTGGGTGATTTACCAGAATTACGGACATTGACAATCTTATTTAAGATATCAAACCAGAAGGGCGCACCCATAGCGATCGCAACACCACTTAATACCCAACCAGCAAACATACTCAAATATTTAAATAGAGGAAAACCTCCTCTTTGAGTAATAGCTTGCTGTCGTAAATTAGTATCCGTCCAGCCTAAGGGTAAAGAGACATCAGTTAATGCCACATCAGTTTGATTTTTTAAAGCCTCAAAGTTTACTGCATACTGAGGATTTTGTCGCAAAACTTCCCCTGCATTATTAATAATAGTATTGCGGATCGCCGAATCTTTGGAAAGTCGATTAGCTATATGAAAAGCATCAGCATTAGAACTAACAGCAATAATAATTCCTAATAAAATTGCTACACCCTTAGCGTTCCGTTTGTATACTCCCGATGCTCTATCCATGGAATTATTAAAAGAAGTTTCAATTTCTTGACGTAACACATTAATTCCTTCTTCTGCTTTTTTTACTTTTGTTTGAGCATTATTAGCAAGAATAGTTAAGTTCTGTGAGATTGATGGTGGTAAGCGATCAATCTCATTTTCAATAGCTTGAAATGTCTCACTATCTTTATCTTGCATTGACTCTTTTATCTCTTGATAAACGGAGCTTTCCCTATTTATAGATTGTACAATTTCATTCATATTGGGCTTTAAACCACTCAAGGATATTGACTTTTCTACATCGCTAAAATAATCTTGTTTTAAAATTTGTAATCTTCGCAGAGATTTAGTTAAGATATCGTTAGTAATCATACTTGCTTGAAAACTATCTATGTATCTATCAAGGCTCTCTCCCATACGATTTATACTTGTTTCTAAATCAACTTTGTTTTGTTCGAAATTCCAGGCAATTTGCTCAAAAGATGCATGCATCTCGGCAAATTCTTGATACATTGTATTAAATAAATTTGCCATTTCTTCATCAGCTTGCGCCTGTTCTTGCATTTTGAATAAAATATTTTGTATTTCAGCTAATTTTTTCCCCTTAAATTTTGCAAATCTAGACTCAGTTAGTTTTTGTACTAACACTGGTACTTGTAAAGTATCAATTAGAGTATTAGCAAAAGTTTGAGCAGGAATATAAGAAGGACCGCTATGTTTCTGATCTCCAAACACAGTATCCCCACTATTCATGGATTGTAATCCCTGAGTACTACTCTTAAATGTACGGAAAACAGAAGCTATAAACCAAGTTAATTGTCGCGGCAATATAGCTAAAAAACCCTTAGGTTCTTGATTAAGTCCTTTAACTAAGGGATTAGCATAAATCTGATTCACTAATTGAATTACCCTCAATTCTTGTGAATTTTGTAAATCTCCAGCTAGAAATATCTCAATTGCTCTTCTTAAATGCTGGGCTCGCCACTGAAAAAGCGTGGCTATCAGCTCTTGAATTTCTGATGCTAATAAGCTCAAGGTCAAGTAAATAAAGATTAAACCGAGCGTCACGTCGAAAATAAAAGGTAGGTTCATGAATGCTCCCCTTCTATGTATTAATTTAATACTTATTTTGACTGGATTAATTGCCAATTTTGATTATGCTATATTTAGTCATATAATCCCAATGTAATCTTTATACAAATTAATTAACTACTCATTTCCATTCACCCCTTTTCTCTTTTACTAAGTCGAAATGAGTATAACTATATCAACCGAGCTAGCTCACACAAAATAAATTTGGAGTACCTAGCTAACAAAATTATATAAATGAGGAACAATAAAATAAAAATGAACGAGATAATAATGGTCAAGGATTTCAGAGCAATAATTTATTGAAAAAGTTGATTTTTTTTTTCTTTGATAATATTTTAAGATAATAGTTGTATTAATTATTTGCCAAAGCTCTGATGAGAGTAAAAATGGGCAACAACATAATTTTGAGTACCTCTGTAGCTCACAGAGAAATAACTGCCAATATTATCCTCAGAGTATGCCAGCAAGAAGCTTTTTTTGGACTGTCTTCTCCCATTGGTAACAAGTTAAAAACAAATACATTTTGTCAATAAATCCAAGTATAGAAATTTCCCTAAATGAGAATGAATATTTGCATCAACTGCAAATAATGTGAAACTCAATTGGAGACAGGGATTTAAGTGAGGCGGTCCCCAATATGAGTTAGAGCCGAAAAACCAATCGTGACCATGCCAAAAAGACCCAACGACCAATGGTGGAAGATGAAATAATCGCTGAGCAACTAGAAGCGTTACTTACACCAGTCATAACAAGACAAGAAAACTACTATCGTCAACTAGGGCTAACGGACAGAATTCTCAACTTACCATTCATCGTCGCGGCAATATTAACCTTGCTGTGGCGAGATGTGGCAGGAGTCACTGAACTTACAATAATGTTAGGCAGGGAAGGTTTTCTCTAGTGTAGTCCCAAGACTGTTAGTCAACAAGCTATATTCCAAAGGTTTTTAAAGTTTCCTGCCCAATTATTCGAGAAAGCTTTTAAGGATTTGTTGCCATATTTAAGAGCAAATTGGTATACAAGAAATAATCGTCCAAGACCTGAAAGTATTCAATTTACTCTATCAAAATTTCATCGAATTTGGATAGTAGACTGTTCAAGCTTAGAAGCATTGTTTCGTAAACTCAAAAGCTTAGAAGATTTTCCTAAAGGGCAATTAGCAGGAGAAAAGGGAGCAGTCATAGATTTTATGACTCGGTTAGCAATAGAAATTTGGTTCAATGAGAATCCTAGATCTTCTGATGTTATATTTGAATTATATATTTTAATTTTAGTGACAGCAAAAACCTTACTATTACTGGATAGAGGATTCTATCATTTTACCTTTTGGCTACAATTAATTGAACAAGAAGTTCACTTTATTACTCGCTTACAAAAAGGAGCTTCCATTCAGGTTGAGCAAGTGTTTACGAATAGTTATGGTCTCAAAGGCCGTTTTATACGTCTGGGGTCTGGTACGAAAAAAACTCCGTTTCTTACATTACGTTTGATTGAAGTACGTTCGGGTAAAACATGGCATTCTTATTTGACTAGTGTACTTGACCCAACAATTTTACCTCCCTATGTAGTAGCTGATTTATATAGACGTAGATGGCGAATTGAGGATGCTTTTAATACTGTTAAGCGGCTGTTGGGGTTAAGTTATTTATGGACAGGTTCTATTAATGGGATTCAAGTACACATTTGGGGGACTTGGTTCTTTTATGACGTATTGGTCGATTTAGGGGATGCCGTAGGGGATGAACTCTCTTTACCCTTCGAACGCATATCATTAGAAATTATTTATCGTGGCTTTTATCATTTTTCTGTGGTATACGAAAAAGGTCTACCTTCTGACTCGGTGAAATATTTTGCTGCTCGGAAAAATCAGGATTGAGGAATTGTTAAACGGAAACGAAAAACTAACATAAAATTGATTGTTACCCCTTTTCCTGAACAACAGCGAAAAACCCCTGAATTTTTCTTTCAACCATCTCCTCAAACCCCATTGACAACTGCGATGCAAGCTTAACTTGTCACCAATGGACTCGAGCCAGGAAACGAGACGAGGTTCATAACCAATGGATTGATGGTTTATGGACAATCCTACTTCTCATTGCAGCGGTATTACTTTCTACCATAGATTTA
>CBZS010000706.1 GCA_000613065.1 Richelia intracellularis
AATTTGACGTGGGAACAGTGAGAGTTAATCCCACAGATGTTTCCAGAGGCAAAACCAGGTGGTCGTCCACGTACAACAACATGTATGTACCCAGTAGTAAACGCGATTTTATACCTACTGTGTCAAGGATGTACATGGCGGGCATTACCAGGAGATTTACCACCTTGGTTTACAGTCTATGGCTATTTCAGAAGATGGGGCAAAGACCGTACTTGGCTTCAGGCTCATGACAAACTATATCAATCGGTTCGGGTAGGAGCCAGTCGAGAACCAAGTCCATGGGAAGCAGCCTTTGATAGCCAATCAGTTGAAACCGCAATCATGATTTGTACGGATGTTGGTTTCGACCCAGGAAAACAAATACATGGACGTAAGCGATTGATTACGGTTGACTTGTTAGGGCTAGTTTTGCAAGTCTTGGTTACTTCTGCAAGTGTGGCAGATGAAAGATAAAGTTAAAAGACTGCACACTATCTGCATGGATGGAGGATATCGGGGGGAAGATTTTGCCCACTGGATAATCGATGTTTTTCGTTGGATTATGGAAGTGGTTCTCATACCCTTAGAAAAGAAGGGTTTTACCCTTTTACCAAAACCTTGGGTTGTAGAACGAACTTTCGGGTGGCTCAATTGGTGTAGAAGATTAAGTAAGGACTATGAAAGGCTACCTGAAACTTCTGAGACTTTTATCTATATTGCAATGATACGTATCATGGTCAGGCGACTTGCATGATTTGTAACTCACTTCGACTTTTAAAACATCCTCTAAGGTTACTAAACTGGTATTATATAAACACACACTACAATTACAATAGGAAATAACCCCGTAATTTTCCACTAAAGTGATCGCAAACTCATTAACCCAAACTATTAAACTTCCTTCCTATTTATTGCATTTAGCTATATAACTAGGTATAAAAATATATGAACATTCCCTATTTAAAAATTAATTATGAGAAGTTGGCGTTTCTGGCTCAATAGCTTGATATTTGCTAGTCAACACAACCCCCCCCGGGCGATCGAACTGTTAATGTTAGTGTTAGCGATCGCAATGTTATTACTATCCACTTTTGCTCCAGATAATCCCCCTTATATTGTATTGGGTTTGAGTTTTGTAGTCGGTGCATCTAGTTCGATTTTAATCAGAGAGGAACTCGCTCCATCCCATCAAAAACGTATCACCCAATTTACCGCTCTACTTCTACTTCTAATTGGTGTCTATGGTTTTGCCGATCTAATCATCACTCTTTAAAATCCCATTGATGAGAAAAGGGAAGAAGATAGGTGATTAAACAACCATATCCCTTTGTCTCTTTATCACTTGCCCGTAGCACTTTCCTTCCACCCTTGCATTTCCACAAGTTCGATACATAATTGACTGATTGCTTCTAAATTTGGTCTATGGGGTAAACTAGATTCCTCATAAACAGCATCCATTTCTGCGACTAAATCATCCGCTATTTGCATTACTTGCTCGTAAGTATAATCACCATGAAGAATAGCTTTTAATTCATCTGTATCACCAGCTATCCTTCTGTCTACTGTTAGTTTCCCCGTCTTCAATATTTCTAAACCGCTGCGTAAGAATCTAATACAATGCATCCCATGCTTTAAGTCAAATCCAGACTTTTTCTCTATGGCAGCTCTTGCAGGATTTCGATTAGCTTTCCAAGAAAGATAAGATTTCCAGTCTCTTAAAGCTCCTTGATATCCTTGGCTTTTTTGTAACCCACATTCCGCACTTCAATTTGAAGTACAAATAAATTACAAGCGAAATAAAAACACAAGAATCAGAATAATTAATAAAAAAAGTACAGAACGAATATATTTTAAAAATAAATAAATTAAACAGAATAAAATTGACCATAAAATCGGTAATATGAGTACTAAAAAATTGAGGAACAATAAATGAGGCTTCAGATGTTGATAAATTTTTATTTGGGTTAAAAATTTTGTTAAGTTAAGAAAGCAAATAATATTTTCGGCAAGATGATGGCAGACAACTCAAAATGAAATGGCGTGATGACGTAAAATTAACAATTTGATTAACATCATCTAAAGTTAAAAGATGGATACCTTGAAAGCATTGAAATACCCATCTTAATGTAGGAGTCATGGTTAACTTCCCTAATTTATTTTTTATTCCGGTTTTGATTCTTTTTAAGGTATTCCTTAGTTGCCTTTGACCGAGATTATAAACTAACAAACACAAAGACATTAAAAATAACATGGTCTCAATTCGTTCAGTATTTTCAGAAAAAAAGCTATCAGCAAAAAATAAAGGGTATTTCAAATCTATAAATACTCTTTCACAAGATTGTTTATTCTTATAATTTGTAATAATTTCGGATGGCTATAACTTCTGTTTTTCAACTAAATTAGTCGCTACAAGAAATCTTCCAGCTTGGATTTTTCGGATTTATATCTCTTCTACTCCTCTCATTAATAATGGTATATCTCCATAACTACTCGTAATTAAATCTAAAACGCATTGCTTTAAATCCGGTCTATGGTCACGGGAATATCCTTTAGTTATAATTATTGGTCTTACTCTAGTAATTTATTCTTTTTCATTCACATCATCATTCTCATATTCTGCATGTAGATGAAATGATGTTGAATCCAGATGTGAATATTTTGTATCTATATTAAATTTATTAATTACTGATAATACTCTTTCTATAAACAGGTTACTTAATCCGTATTTATATAATTTATCCATGACTCTTCCAATTTTATCATCATTTAAATAATCTCTTTCCACGTCTTCCCCTAATAACATTTTTATCCCTTTATCATAAAAAAATGACTGAATAAATATATAGGAAAGCACTTTCAGTGGCATGGTGCACGATTAACACTTTTGGCACAATTTTTAGTAGCAGTGATAAGAGTACGCAGTGTTAATTTATCTCAACTGTCAACAGCCTTCGTGGGTAAGATACTTGTGACATAAAATTACAAGCGGTTACAAAGGTTTTTTCGGGAGTTTCGTATTGATTATGTCGAATTTGCACGTAGCATTACTACTTGGATAGCAGCAGTAGAGAAAGATTGGGTAGTGATACTAGATAGAACACAGTGGAAATTTGGCAATCAAATGCACAACGTTTTAATGTTGAGTATTGCCTATAAAGGAGTTGCGGTTCCATTCTTGTGGACATTTATAGCAAATAGCTCAAATAGTTACGCCCATCAACGCAAAGCATTGTTACACCGCTTTCAACGTATCTTCCCAAACCAGAACATTGCTTATGTAACCGCAGACAGAAAATTTATTGGGAAAGACTGGTTGAGTTACTTAGTTGAGAAATCTATTCCTTTTTGTATTCGTATTCGTGAGTGTGAGCATTTGTATGATGGTCAACGTTCACTTTCTCCTAAAGTGGTGTTCAGCAATTTACAAGTGGGAGAGATTCAAATTTTATCAAAACCTCGGGGTATCGCTGGTATTTGGGCCTTTGTAGTTGCCACTCGTCTTGTTGACGGTAAACTTTTAGTCCTAATAACCTCTAGACAACCAAAACAAACTTTAGTTGAATATGCCCAAAGATGGCAGATTGAAACATTGTTCGGTTGCTTAAAATCCCGAGGTTTTAACCTTGAAGCTACTCATATTTATCGTCGAGACCGCCTTTGCAAGATGATTACCTTATTAACTATCGCTCTTATTTGGTCATTGGATACTGGTCAATGGCAGCATTCCTTACAAAAATTACCTCTTAAAAAACATGGTCGTCCCCCCATTAGTATTTTTCGCCAGGGTTTAGATTTTTTGCGTCGTGCCTTATTTTATTTAGATGCTCAACCTCAACTATTTCGCCAGTCTCTGAATTTTTTGTCCTGTACTTAGCTAGGGATAGGCTTTTTCCCCGGAGGATTCAATAGCCATTTACGATGGGTTTCCATTTTTTTTATTTGAGCGAAAGCATAGCGCACATAAGTATGCTTGACTTGTTTACTCAAAAATAATTGTCTGCGATCAATCAACAATTTACCTGCATCAGTCAATACTGGATACTCACACAGCCATAATAGTTCTAAAACATTGGGATTTGCTCCTGATAGTAAATGAAGCAATTTACGCAATTCATAAATTACTGTATCTTGATTGCCATCTAAAAACGGAAATACACCAGGCTCATCCCAACCTTTATCTTTCTGCTCAATTTTATCAAAACCTAGATAATATTTTTTTGGCGCAATAAATACTCCGCGGGAATCATAATCAGATTCAGGGCGATTCAAACCATAACCATGACTTCCCGATAAACCAATGAAAATTGTTCTGTTTTCAACTTCTAGTCTATTGATAATTTATGCACTCAATTAATAAGTATTTTCGTTAAAAGCTTTATCTATATTTTGATTGAGTCTTCATAAATGTATATTGATAC
This sequence comes from Richelia intracellularis, assembly GCA_000613065.1. Taxonomy (GTDB): domain Bacteria; phylum Cyanobacteriota; class Cyanobacteriia; order Cyanobacteriales; family Nostocaceae; genus Richelia; species Richelia intracellularis_B. Next base: position 4,398 of record CBZS010000706.1, read on the forward strand.
ACATCACTCTTTAGTGATATAGCTTTAATTGTAAGTATTAAGACGTACTTGTTAGGAGAAAATATTGTTGTTTTATACCAAACACTTAAATAAATATTTAATTTTCTGGGATTTCTTCCACCTTAATTTTGGAACAAGAAGTATCTCACTTTCAACATATAGCCATATTTAATCTAGCTCTCACATGAAAACCATAAAAAGTTGTATTTCTACGTGCCGTTATTGCCGCTACTATACGCCACAAGGAAATCGCGGAGGGGTTTGTAAGCTCCTAAGTGTGGTAGTCAAATCTAACTGGAAAGCCTGCTCTTTATTCACTCCTTACTTTGCTTCTACATAAATTCATCACCAATACCATTTATGAGATAGGGAGGAAATCATTGTATTTTTCCCAATATTGATTATGGGTTTCAAGGAAACAAGTGATCGCAACATTGCACAGCAATTCCAAATTCAAATTTTGACAACGGTTACAGTTTAGGTTGAGGATAAAAGAGTATCTCTTCAGGGGCATTGAAATGGAGGCGATGGCACTCAACTTTCGGGTAATGCTGGGATTTATCACTAAGGCGGTCGCGATAATAAAAGACCCCAGACAACTCAGTAATGCAACCCGGTATAGTATCAAAGATACTATACCGGGTTGCATTTTCAGTGTTTTTTATGCAGTGCGAATCGTTTTTGGAACACCAACATCAAATTCCAACAACACCGCAAATTCGCAATATTCTTGATGGAATCCCAGCAAGGGAATTATTTTGTGTGTTCACCTGGATTTACCATAGATTGGAGAGGGATGGATACCTAAAACCTTATCATTCTCTGGGTGGGCATTTGTTGGTGGGGTTAAATGGCACTCAGTATTTTACTTCTCAAACCATCCACTGTGAATGTTGTTCGAGTCGCACAGATAAAAACGGCACCATCACCCACTTTCATAGCGCGATTCTACCCGTAATTGTTACACCAAACCCGTAATTGTTACACCAAAACAGTCCCAAGAGATTTCCTTAGCCCCTGAATTTGTCACTCCTCAAGATAGTTGTCAAAAACAAGATTGTGAAGTTGCAGCTGCTAAACGATGGATCACTAACTATGCCCAAGAATTCAAAAATCAACCCGTCACACTTTTTGGAGATGACTTCTATAGTCATCAACCGATGTCATCTCATTGCCTGGAATTTGGCATGAATTTCATCTTCACTTGCCTGCCACAATCCCATACTGCACTCTACGACTGGTTGGACTACCTCGATGGTATTGGAGAGCTC